>JAIMAE010000312.1 GCA_023512105.1 Bacillota bacterium
GAGATGCTGCACTACGAACGGTACAATCCCGAGCTTTACATGAGCAATCGGGAGGTCATCGAGTACCTCTACCGGCTCAGGGGGGCCACCTTGGACAAGTACCGAAAGTCCTACGGCGTACCCACCGAATCGTAGCCATCATGAATAAGGAGGTCAGTTCGTTGTCTACAGTTTTTCTGCGAAGCGGTTGGACGGCTTGGGCCGCGGCCGGAGTGCTGTCCCTGGCGCTGGCCAGTTGCGGAACCTCGGGCCAGGCGCCGGCCAGTGCCCCCAAGCCCTCCTCCGCCCCGGCCGGGTCCAGCTCATCCACCGCCACCATCCGCGTCGGCCTACCGGTCTTAGACGCCAACTGGGCCCCGCTGTACGCCGCCCAAGACCAGGGCTTCTTCAAGAAGCAGGGGATTGACGTCAAGCTCTACACCTTCAACGGCGACGCGGCCGTCGACCAGGCCTTGGCCGGCAATTCGGTGGATGTCGACGTGGCTTCGCTGGTGGGCTTGATCCACTTGATCAATGCCCATCAGCCGGTCCGCGCCTTTTGGGGCGGCTTCAACCAAGCGGTCTTCGAGTGGGTCAGCCCCACCCTGACCAGTATGAGCCAGGCCAAGGGGGCCACGGTGGGAATCACCACCTACGGGTCGTTGACCGACCAGCTGACCCGCTACGCCCTGCAGCAAGAAGGGGTCGACCCGAGCAGCGTTCACTTCTTGCAGACCGGCGGATCACCCAGCACCATCTCCGCCTTGAAGTCGCACCAGATCACCCTGGGCATCCTCTCCCCGCCCTTTTCCTTCATGGCCGCAAACGAAGGGATGCACGTGGTCTTAAAGGAGTCGCAGATCATCCCGGCCTGGCCGGAGCAGGTGCTGTTCGCCCACCAAAGTTACATCCAGCAGAATCAAGACACGTTGAAGAAGTTTTTGATCGGCTTGGCCCAGGGCATGGAGTGGGTCAAGGCCCATCCCCAGGGAGCCGCCCAGGTGATCGAAAAGCACTTAAAGTTCTCGCCAGAGTACGCGCTGCCCACCATCCAGGCCATCACTCCGGGCTACTCGCCCCAGGGCGAGATCAGCCAAGCCGGGCTCACCCAGTTTTGGAACGTGATGAAGGCCTCGGGGGTGGTCAAGCAGCCGATGCCCACCCAGGATTGGCTTGACTCCAGTCTCCTCAACACCGAGTCGACCTGGCTTGCTCCCCATCTTCAGGG
Organism: Bacillota bacterium; assembly: GCA_023512105.1. Classification (GTDB taxonomy): domain Bacteria; phylum Bacillota; class Sulfobacillia; order Sulfobacillales; family Sulfobacillaceae; genus JAIMAE01. The sequence goes on from JAIMAE010000312.1 coordinate 1,208, forward strand.
TGGAAGTTAAACCGGAGGGGGCGTTGGACTCCTCCCAGACCAATCAAAAGGCGTGGAAGACAGCGATGAGTCACGTGCGCGTGGAACACGTCTCTCTCTCCTACCTCTCCCGTCCCGGCGACCCACCGTTTACCGCGGTGGAAGACGTGGATTTTGAGGTGGGGGAAGGGGAATTTTTGACCGTGGTCGGGCCCAGCGGGTGCGGCAAGAGCTCGCTGCTGTTGGCCATCGATGGGTTGATGCCGGTGGCGCGAGGGCAGATCGCGATCCGCGGGCAACCGGTGAAGGGGCCAGGGCGCGACCGAGCGATGGTGTTTCAGGAGTTTGCCCTCTTGCCCTGGCGCACCGTCGAGGAGAACCTCTGGTTCGGCCTCGAGCTGCAGCGGTTGCCGCGCCAGGAGCTCAAGGCCGCGGCGGACAAATACCTGGCCTTGGTGGGGCTGACCGCATTTCGTCGCCACTATCCCCACCAGCTCTCCGGCGGCATGCGCCAGCGGATCGGGATCGCCCGGGCCTTGGCGGTGCGTCCAGAAATCCTGCTGATGGATGAGCCCTT
>JAIMAE010000313.1 GCA_023512105.1 Bacillota bacterium
TTCCACCGATTACCGGACCACGGTGCATCGCGTGGCCCAAAATCCGGGCGCGTGGCGCAATAGTCCCTTGCGCCACCACTTGCCCGAATCGGTCCGGGGCGCTTTAGACACCGCGGCCCGGGAGGACTTGCAAGCGGCCTTACGCGGGTTGGCCCAGTGCACGGACCAATGGGGCTTTGACCACGCGGTCCGCGCGCTCGAGGCCGCGGTGGCCCGGGGGCGCACCGCGTACGCGAACCGCGTCGCCCTCGGTCGCTTGCAGGCCCTCGCGCCCCAGCCCGCAAAGGATTCCGCGGTCGACCTGCGGCGCTTCGATCAGCTCCTGGAAGGAAGGGGGTCCCAATGAGGAGACCACGAGCGGGTCGGCTGGCGACGCGCGCGACAATTGCCCAATACTGCAAACAGCTGTCTTGGAGCCAGACCGCCGTGAGCTTATGTGAACAAGCCACCCCGACCCAAGAACGGTTTCTCGAACATGTCATGGCTGCTGAACTGGCGCATCGGGAGGTGAGTCGCCGCGCCCGGCTGCTATCCCGGGCCGGTTTTCCGGCGCACAAGACCCTCGCGGAGTTTCAGCGAGACGTCGTTCAGCTGCCGAGCACGCTCCGCTGGTCCGATCTGGAAACGGGTACGTTTATTGCCGCGCACCGCAACCTGGTGTGTTATGGCGGAGTGGGGCTAGGGAAAACACATCTCAGTATCGCCTTAGGGGTCGCGGCCTGTGAACGGGGGTGGCGGGTCCCGTTTTTCACCGCCACCGGGCTGGTTGTGCGCCTGACGGAGGCGCGTCAAGCCGGCCTGTTGGAACGGCTGTTCGCGGAATTGCAACGCACGGACCTCCTCATCGTCGACGAGTGGGGATATTTGCCCATCGACCGGGAAGGGGCCCAGCTGCTCTTTCGCGTGGTGGCGGACAGCTATGAGACGCGCAGCCTCATCATCACCACCAATCTGGAGTTCTCCCAATGGGGCGGGATCTTCGCCGATGACCAGATGACCGCCGCCATGATCGATCGCCTCGCCCACCACGGGCATCTCCTCGTATTTGAGGGCGAGAGCTACCGCATGCAACATGCCTTAATGAAGGAGCGTTAACCATGCGGCATCCCAGGGTCTCATGCGTCGCTTGGCCTCGGTTTCCTGAACGCGCCACCCTCATCGGGGATTGGGTCGCCGTGTGGCGTTTTCCGCGGACGCGGGAGGGCGCCGGGGCGATCTGTGATGCCTGCCACGGCGATCGGTCCCCGGAGGCCACGCTCGTGCTTGCTTGCTACCCTTCCCGGGAGGACTGGATCCGAAGGGGCTTGGCGGCCGCGAATCCGCAGGCGGGCGAAACCTATTGTACCCGCTGTGCACAGCGGTACCTGCCTCCGCTACCGCCCGTCCGCACGGGCTGGCCCTGCCTATTGACATCCCCCTCCCCGACGGGTTGGCCGTTGGTGCCCGTGACCGGCTTTCGTCTCACCACTGCGGGGGGTTATGGACGCCCGCTGCGGCGGGGCTGGCGGAACCGCTTCCCGCCAACGATGCGCGCCTAACGGAACCGCCAGCCTCTCGACGGAAGCGGCGGGAGGCTGGCCCTTCCGGAAAATTCCCCACCGGTGTGAGGAATTTTTCTTAACCAAATCGGGGATTTCCTCTTGACCAAACACACGCAAGGCCGCGAGAATCCACCGCTCCACCAACAACACCGCGGCTTCCACGGGCGCTTTGTCCCGGGGTTTGCGCGGACGGGCCGGCACAATGGCCACGCCGTAGTGG
>JAIMAE010000079.1 GCA_023512105.1 Bacillota bacterium
GCCCCCATGCGACGTAGACGTATCTTTACCATATCCCTGTATACATCCTCCTCACACTATCCTGGCCGTTGCATCGGACCGACCCCGGAAAACGCTCCCCGTCCTAATCCGGTGGCCAAGGCGGCATCGGCATTCGCCCGCCGCGCGCCTGCTTCTTGCGCATCCCCTTGAGCTGCCGCATCATCTTGCGCATCTCTTCGTATTGCCGAAGCAGGCGATTGACCTCCTGGACGCTGGTACCACTTCCCAGCGCGATCCGGCGGCGCCGGCTGCCGTTGATGATTTCCGGGCGCCGCAACTCGGCCCGGGTCATCGAGTTCAGGATCGCCTCGACCCGAACCAGGCTGCGGTCGTCGACCTGGGCCTTCATCTTCTGCAGGTTCTGCAGCGGGCCCATCTGCGGCAAGAGCTCCAAGACCTTGGAGAGCGGCCCCAGTTTTTTGACCTGCAGGATCATCGCCTTGAAATCCTCCAGGGTAAACTCCCCGGTATCCAGGCGTTTGGCCAGCGCCTCGGTGTCCTGCCGATCCATCGCCGCCTCAGCCCGCTCGATCAGGCTGAGCACATCGCCCATGCCCAAGATCCGGGAAGCCATCCGCTCCGGCTGGAACCCCTCCAGGGCGTCGAGCTTCTCCCCGGTGGTGACGAACTTAATCGGCACGCCGGTGACCGCGCGGATGGAGAGGGCAGCTCCCCCGCGGGCATCCCCGTCCAGCTTGGTAAGCACGACGCCGGAGAGGGGCACGGCCGCCGCATACGCCTGGGCCACCCGCACCGCATCTTGCCCGGTCATGGCATCGACCACCAACAGCCGCTCATGGGCCGGTAGCGCGCGCTCCATGGCCTTGAGCTCGTCCATCAAGGCTTCGTCGATGTGGAGGCGTCCGGCGGTGTCGACGATGATGACGTCGTTGGCCAGTTGCCGGCTGCGGCTCCATGCCGACTCGACGACCGCCAAAGCCGTCCGCCCGGGATCGGCCAGCACCGGCACGCCCACGTCGCTCCCCAGTTTTTGCAGCTGCTGAACCGCGGCCGGACGGGTGACGTCGGCCGCCACCAACAGCGGGCGACGCCCTTGAGCCACCAACCATTTGGCCAATTTGGCGGCGGTGGTGGTCTTGCCCGACCCTTGCAACCCGACCAGGTAGATCACGGTGGGAGGGTTGGAGGCAAGGGTGAGCCGTTCTCCTTTGGCCCCTAACAGCGCCACCAACTCGTCGCGGACGGCCCGGATCACCTCTTGTTCCGGGGTCAAGCTGGCCAGGACCTCTTGGCCAACCGCTCGCGCCTCCACTCGGGCCAGGAAATCCTTGACCACCTTGAAGTTGACGTCGGCCTCCAGCATGGCCATGCGCACCTCGCGCAAGGCCTCCCGGACGTCGGCCTCGGTCAGCTTCCCCCGGTTGCGGAGGCGACGAAAGGTCGCCTGCAACTTTTCGGTCAGGGTCTCAAACATCGGACCCCTCCTCTCCCCGCTCCTCCAGCCCTTCCTCCCGCGCCAAGGCCGCCCACGCGGCCATCGCCTCTTGGCGCCATCCCGCCTCCGCCGGCGCCTGGTCTAAGGCCGCCTTAAGGCGCTGCAACGCCTCCACCCGGCGGCGGTGCTCAGCCAGGAGACCCAGCTTGCGGTCGTAGGCATCGAGTTGTTCCCAGCTGCGTTCCAGGGCGTCGTAAATCGCGGCCCGACTGACCCCTACCGCCCGGCTGATCTCCGCCAAGGACCAATCTTCTTGCCAGTAAAGCTGCCAAATCTGGCGCTGGCGCTCGGTCAACAGCGCGCCGTACAAGTCGTAGAGCAACGAGCCATCGACGCGCCGATGCATCTTTAGGCTCTCCATCTCTCTCCGTCCCCGGCTGTCAAGGCTTGTTACTTGACAGACCGTGGAGATGATAACGCCCCCGGCCCCAATTGTCAAATCGCGCGCCCACTTCCGGAGAGATCAGGTGGAGCCGTAGGGGTCCGGCACTGAGGCGCCGAGGATGGCCGCCACATACTCGCGGGGTTGGAAGGGCAAGAGGTCGTCGACCCCCTCGCCGACCCCGATCAGCTCGACCGGCACCCCCAACTCCCGATAGATGGCCATGGCGATGCCGCCCTTGGCGGTCCCGTCGAGCTTGGTGAGCACGATGCCGTTGACGGCCACCGCCTCGGTGAAGACCCGGGCTTGTATCAAGCCGTTTTGGCCGGTGGTGGCGTCCAACACCAGCCAAACCCGGTGGGGCGCGCCGGGTGCGGCGCGCCCGACCACGCGGGCGACTTTTTTCAGCTCCTCCATCAGCTGGCTCTTGTTGTGGAGCCGCCCGGCGGTATCGATGATGGCCAGGTCGAGGCGGCGACTGACCGCTGCCTGCACCGTGTCGAAGGCCACCGCGGCCGGGTCAGCGCCCATGGCTTGGCGCACCACCTCGACCCCGATCCGTTCGCCCCAGCGCTCCAACTGTTCCACCGCCGCGGCGCGGAAGGTGTCGGCGGCCCCCAAAATGACCGAACGCCCCTGTTGGCGCAGGGCGTGGGCCATCTTGGCGGCGGTGGTGGTCTTGCCGGTCCCGTTGACCCCGACCACCAACCATACCTCCGGCCGTTCGCCGCCAAGCCGCCAAGGGTCGGTCGGCGGCGGAAGTCCTGCTTCCAGCAACCGCTGCAACACGGCAATTGCGTCCTCGCCTGGTTGCACGCGCCCGCCGCGAACCGCTGCCCTCAGCTCTTGCAACAACTCCTCCACCACTTCAACGCCCAAGTCGGCCTCGTAGAGCACGCCTTCCAGCTGTTCGAACACCGCCTCGTTCCATTGGGAGGCTCCCAACACCGAGCGGATGCGCGCCCCCAATCCCTGGCGGGTGCGCTGCAAGCCCTCACGCAGGCGATCCCACAACGCCATCGCCTTCCCTCCCTTCCTCTGACCCCGTCGCTCCCCTGGGCGAGGCTTCGCCGACGCTTTCTTCCGCCTCGTCCAACCGAACGGCGACCAGTTGCGTCACCCCGCGGCGATGGGCGGAAAAGCCCCACAAAACATCTGCCACCGCCATGGTGGCGCGGTGGTGGGTTACCACCAAAAATTGGCTGCGGCGCTTTTGCTGGGACAAGAACTCGGCAAACCGCCGGACGTTGGCCTCGTCCAACGACGCCTCGGCCTCGTCTAAAATCACAAACGGGGCCGGGTGGACGGCAAGCAACGCAAATAACCAGGCAATCCCGGACAGCGCCTTCTCGCCCCCGGACAAGGTGGCCAGCGGACCGCGGCGCTTTCCGCCTGGCTGGACCCACAGCTCGACCCCGCCCTCCGCCCCACTGGTCCACTCCAGTCCGCCGCTCCCGCCTAAAAGCACCGCGCACGCCGCGTCAAAGGCTTGTTCCACGGCTTGGCCAGTCTGGGCCACCCGGCGAGCCACCTCGCGGTCGAGGTCGTGGATGGCTGCCTCGAGCTCTCGCTTGGCCCGTAGCACATCAGCGGCCTCGCCCCTGAGCGCGGCCTCCCGTTCCTTAAGGTGCCTCCACCAAGCCAGGCTTCCCTCGGAGACCGGGCCCAGGGCCTGGATCGCGCCGTTCAGCTCCTCCACGCGCCTGACCGCCTCGGCTTCCGCGTCGGGATGGGAAAACCCCTCCGCGCCTTCTGGCGGAACGTAACCCTCCCAAGCCGCTTCCAGGTGGGCCAGTCGGCGCTCGGCCTCCACCCTCCGGGCCCACAACCCCTGCAACTGTTTTCTGGCGTTCATCAAGGCGCTGTCCCAACTTTGCTGCTGTTGCCGCAGCTCCTTCACCGCGATTGCCAGCGCGTCGCGTTCCTGGCGCGCTTCCTCGAGGTGCGCCTGCCAAGTTTTCAGGTTGGCCACCAGCGCGCTCAACCCGCGCTCCCGTTCCGCGGTCTCCCGGGTCAAGATGGCCATCCGCTCCGAGAGCTGTTGCCGCTCGCGTTCCCGTTCTTCCCGCCAGCGTTCGCGCTCGACCTGCCAGCGGCGCCAAGTTGCCTGCTCGCGGTGGAAGGCGTCCAACCGGGCCGTGGCCTGAGCCAATTCAGCCTCCTGGGCGGCCAGGGATTCCTCGAGGGCTTGGCGCTCTTGCGCATACCGCTCGAGCAGCGCCTGGGCCTTTTGCCCTTCCCCAACCAAGGCCTCGCGCTCCGCCTCCAGCACTGCCGGCTCTGGTAAGGCAGCCAACCGCTGCAGTTGCTCCCCCCGCCCCCGCCATCGGTGGCGCAACTCGGTCAGCCGCTCGCGCAAGCCGTCGAGCTGCACCTCTACCGCCTGCAGCTCTTGGCGACTGGAGTGCAACAGGCCTTCCTGCGCCTTCAGATGGGCTTGCCCCTCTTCGACCCGGCGGGTCAGCTCCTCCAGTTCTACCTGACGGGCCTGCACGCCATGCCGGTCGTCCTGGGAGCCTCCGGTAATTGCCCCCCCGGCATGCACGACTTGGCCGTCCAAGGTGACCATGCGATAGCGGAACTGGTGGCGGCGCCCCAGTGCGATCGCCGCCGCCAGCTCGGTGGCGACCAAGACTCTGCCTAGGGTGTGCAGCACCGCCGGCCGGATCCGCTCGGGAAAGCGCACCAATTCCGCCATCCATCCGACCGCTCCTGGTAGTCTTCCCAATCCCCGGTCTTGAGCTGGGACCGCCGTCACCCGCAAGCTATCTAAAGGTAGAAACGTCGCTCGGCCACGGCCATGGGCCTGCAGCCACTCCACGGCCTGACGGGCCTCATCCGCCCGCTCCACCACCAGGTGCTGATGGGCCGGGCCAAGGGCCACGGTCAGGGCCAACCGCCAGTGGGGCTCCGTCTCCAACAGCGAACCCAGCGTACCCAGAAGGCCGGGAAAGCGCCCTTCCCGGTGAGCCGCCAGCACCGCGCGCACCCCGGGCGCCAGCCCCACCCCTTCGGCTTCCAGTTGCCGCAAAGCGCGCAGGCGAGCCTGGCGTTGGGCCAGCTGTTGGCGTACGGTCTCCACGCGACCTTCCAAGTCGCGAACAAAGCTCTGCAACTTCATCCGACTTTGGGTGAGTTGATCCAGCTCTGCGGTCCACTCCCGCACCTTTTGCCCCTCGGCCTCCACGGCGGCCTGAAAGGCCTGCCATTGGTCCGCCAGCGAGCCGCCTTGCTCCCGGTGAGCCCACTGGAGCTGGGCCTGCCACTGGCTCAAGAGTTGCTCCACCGCCACAAGGCGGGTCTGGACCTCGCCCAGGTGCTGCTCGGCCCTTCGGGCCTCCTCGCGGATGCGCTCCAGTTGCTCCCGGGCCGTCCTGACCGCGGCGGCCATGGTCTCCACCCGCTCGCCTAACGCGTCCGCGCCTGCTCCCAGGTTCTCCAGGGGATCGCTGGCCCCCGGGGCGTGGCGTTCGATTTCTTGGGACAGGGCTTGTAGCCGTTCGGCTAGGTTGGCGTATTCTCGGCGCCCGGCGTCGAGCCAGGCCTCGTGCTGAGCGGCCTGTTGGCGAGCCTCGGCGATCTGGGCCTCCCAGTGCTCCACCGCCGCGCGCCAGCGCTCCAATTCGCCTTGGCGGCGCTGCAGCCCTTGGTCGAGGTGGGCGGCGGTCTGTTCCGCTTGGTGGGCCATCTCCTCCAGCCGGCTTTGTTCTTGTTGGATCTGGGCCAGCTCTGCCCGCAGCGCCGCCATCTCCCCCTGGTCGCGAGCAAACCGGGTGGCTTCAATCCGCTGGCTAAGTCGAGCGGCTTCGTCGCGCAGGGCGAGGTAGCGCTCTTCGCGCCGGGCGGCATCCGCCACCGCCGCTTGTTCCCGCTCCACCTCGGCCAACTGGTCCTCCACCCGAGCCAGGTGGGCGACGGCTTCCTGGAGGTGGGCTACCGTCTCGCTCCGACGGACCTTGTAGCGAGAGACTTGGGCGGCTTCCTCGAGTTGCTCTTCTCGTTCCTTAGGACGCATAAACAGCGCCTGTTCGACTCGCCCTTGGGTGATCAGGGCGTAGGCGTTGCGCCCGATCCCCGAATTCCAGAAGAGGTCGTGCACCTCTTTGAGGCGCGCCGGGCGCCCGTTGATGGCGTACTCAAACAGGCCTTGGCGAAAATAACGGCGGGTGACCTCCAAGGTCTCTGGCCAATGGTCGACTTGGCGGTCGCGGTTGTCAAAGCGCAAGGTGACCTCGGCCAGGCGGGCACCTGGTACCTCGGCAGTGCCGGCGAACAAGAGGTCTTCCCACCGCTCCAGGCGCAGCTCCCGGGGGCGCTGCTCTCCCAAGGCAAAACGGATGGCGTCCAAGACGTTGCTCTTGCCGCCGCCGTTGGGCCCAACCAAGGCAGAAATGCCCGGAGCAAATCGGATCCGGGTGGCGCGGGCAAACGACTTAAACCCGAAAATCTCGACTTCGCGTAGATACACCCTGCGGCCTCCCTCCGGAATACCAACCGTACTCTACTCTATCGCAGAACGGCCCGGAAGGGGACCGGGGATTCGGTTACTCCAACGCCATGGCGGGCCGGGGCTCCACGCGGAAACGGATGGCGGTCCTGGTCTCCCCGTCGATCGGGATCTCGAAGAACTCCGGTACCGCCACCAGGTCCAGCTGGTGCGGCGCCAGGAAGGTCCGCGCGATGGCCATGGCTTTCACCGCCTGGTTGACCGCCCCCGCCCCCACGGCCTGGATCTCCACCGCCTGGGCGTCTCTTAAGATCGCCGCCATCGCTCCGGCCACCGACTTGGGCCGGGAGGCGGCCGCTACCCGTAAGATCTGCAAATTCCGTTCTCCCCCTATTCCGCATTCGTATTACTTTTCGCTATCCACTGCACAAATCCTGCCGATGCGCGACGAATTTGCCCCTCTGAAGACGAGGGAAAATTTACAGGACCTTGGTAAAGGCATTTTAAGGCCGAGTGCGAAATCCATTGCCGGGAGGGAATTCATGGTAGCATGGATATTCTGCATCGCATCGCTTGGCTGATTCTCGAAGATCCCTTCTTGACGGCGAACCAAATCGCGCGCCGGCTGGGCTATTTCGAGCCCAAGACCATCTATTCTGAGCCCGCCATGCGGCGTGGGATGGCCGAGTGCGCCAACCCGCGCCGTGGTGCGGTTTTCCGTGCGACAACGTCGTCTCGGATGCGTCGGCATGCGCGGTATGGTCCCTCGTGCGGGACCATTTTGGGGACCAAAAAGCATTCAAGCATTCTAGCGCGGGCACGAAAAGACACGGCTCCTGCGCTCGTGTGGCTGGCCGTGTCACAGCCCTTTGGACTCACGAACGCAGGAGACCGTGTCCGCCTTCCGGAAGGACTTGCGGGCGCCTTTACCAACTTCGGCCACCGCGAGGCGCTGTACGCGCCCCGCAGGCAGGACTCGAACCTGCACATGTCCCCGAGGCTTTCATTATAGCATGTCGCACGGGTCGAATGCGCGTTCTGTTTGAGGACCAAAAAGCGCCCTCCCCGCAGGGAGGGCGACGGCTTAAGGGGTAGCTTGCGTCTTTGGTTGGGACGCCTGCAAGGTGCCGTTCTGAACGGCGAGGGCATACGCTTCTTGGATGAGCCCTTCCAACACGGATGGGGGTAGGGTTTTCTGAGTCAGGGCCTGGAGCTTGTCCCGCAGTCGTGCGACCGCTTGCAAGAACTTCTCAATGCCCGCTGCTTCCGGAAACGTGTGCTCGATATAGAGCACCGCACCCGGTGCCAGGGCCTTCGCCAGGGCGATGAGCTGCGCGGCTTCCTGCCGTTCTGCGGCGGTCGTGTGCGCGGTGAGCCAGCGCCGAAGGGCAGGCTTCTCGGCTTGGTAGACGAGGCCGCCGGCAACGAGCGCGGCGGCTGCCACATATTCGAGCACTTGGGCACTCAAGATCATGATCGGCTCCTTCCTAGGCCAAATCCGCACGGGCCTTGGCAATCTTGGCCTCCAGCGTGGCGATTTGCGCCTGCAACGCGGACACGTCCGGACTGGGGCTAGGCGGCGCGGGCGGGACATAGCCCGGCAAGGTCGTCGCATCTCCATACCAGACATCGCCGTCCAGCCGCCCGGCATGGCCAGGCACCTGCAAGGCGTTGGTCTGCTGCCAGACCGTCCAGCGGGTCCAGGGTCCGATGTCCGGTGGCGGCGTCGGGTTGTACCAGGCCACCCACAGCCCCATGTCAGCCAAGAGGGCAATGTTGCTTGCCCCGGCGAGCCACGTCAAGGTCGACACATTGGCATACAGCAGTGTCTTTTGCTGGGGGTTGCGAATCGCCGCGTCGAGGTCTTGGCGGCACTGGTGCAGCCACGCCACACACGCCTCCCGGCTGATGCCGCTGGGCGGGCTTTCAAGGTCCAACACCGGCGGTAAGTCATTCCCTTGCTGGCCACCGATGAGGCTGAGGCGATCCAGTATCCACCACGCGATGGTCGAGGGCGTGTCGAGGTCGGGATGCACCACCCAATAGATGCCGGTAACGAGGCCTTGCGCCTGCGCGGCTCGCCAGTGTGTAGCGAACATCGGGTCTTGATACGTCTGCCCGTCGCCGCCCGCAATGTACACGAACCGCCGATTGGCGGTCTTCACTGCTTGAAAGTCGAGCGGGTCGTCCCAATGGGACACGTCGCAGCCTAACAGAGCGTTGGTCGGAGCGAGTTGCATGGCTACGCCTCCTGGGGCGCCAAGTAGTACGCCCGCGCGCTGAGAAACGTCATGGGACTGCGGAAGTAGGCGAACGGCAGGGTGCCGTTGCCGCCCTGCCCGAAGCCGGTGCCCCAGCTGTTGCGGAAGAACACCACCTGGTCCGGGATGGAGTAGCCGTAGAGCAGGATGGCATGGCCGCCCAAGGGCTGCTCCTCCGGGCGCGGCATCGGGATCGCCCCGGTGCGGAGCGTCTCCGGGGCCTCGAAGCCGGGATAGACCACGATGCCCGCCTGCACCACCACCGGCTCGTCGGGGTCCGCCATCGCGCTCAGAATTTCTTCCAGGGAGGGGCACCACAGGCCCTCGCGGATGCGGTGCCGGGCGGCATCGGCCAACATCTCGGGCGTAATCCGCACCACGAAGTCCTCGCGTGTGTCGGGATCCAGGCGGTCACTCCACACGCCGACCGTCTGCATCGCGATCTGCGTTTGCCGCAGCCGCGCCCCGGCGTCTTGGGCTTCCTCCCCCACCAAGGCCCGCTCCACCTGATAGAGCCCCAGCGAGGAGCCGGTAAAGACTTCCTGACGGTAGCGACGGCACAGCCAGTCCATCGCCCCCGCCCCGGACTCGCCCGAGCATTCGCCGTAGCCTGGCACATTTTGATCCCGCACGATGCCGAGCCAGTCGGCCAGCGTGCAGGTGGTCGGAAGCGTGGTCAGATCTTGGACGCGCCGCGCGTCACGGAAGCGCCGGTCAATGGGGCTGGGTTGGGCTTGGAGCGTCAGGGAATACCGCATGGGAACCTCCTTCGCAAAAGCCCGCGACCGCCTCGAAGCGAGACGGTCGCAGACACGGCCATGGAATTTCGGGCAGAGTCTGGACGAAATTGCCTTAGCCCGGTGGTGCGGGGCCGGATGGCTGCCACTGCGGCTCATGCCGGCGAATCCAGGTGTCCAACTCCTGCCACTTGGCGAGGAACAGCGATGCTAAGTCTTGGTTAGTGACTACCTGAAGGTAATTCGCCTCCCGCGAGGCCGCCCCGGACATGTTCCAACTGCCCGCCAGCACATGCAGCCGGTCGACGACCGCGAACTTGTGATGCAGGATCGCGTGCTTTTGGCTGGTGCCAATCGCCACGCGGCAGCCAGCCTGGACGAGCTGCGTGACCTCCGGAGCCTCGTAATGACCCGTCGCCTGGGAATGATCCATGACCAAAGCCACGTCGACGCCGGCCCGCACTTTGGCTGCCAGAATCTCCACGGCTGGCGGGAGATGCCAGGCATAGATGGCGATGCGGATTTCGTGTTGAGCCTGCCGTAAGAAGTCGAGGAATACCCCTTGCGTGTCGTCGTCGGGGCTGAAGTAGGTCTGCACCCCGAGTTGGATGATGTGGGCCATCAGCGCCTCCTTACCCGCGAAAGGCGCTCCAGGCGAGCGCCCAAATGACCGCCAGGATGAACAGGCAACGGAACCAGACCCATCCGTCGCGCCAGGGCTCTTTCATGGGCCACCGCCTTCCTGTTGGCGCACCCACGCGAGAATGGCATCCAAGTCCTTTGCGTCGGCCTGCGAGAGCGCCATGAGGGCCTGTAAGAGCCGCTCCACGCGCGCGTCGCGCTCGGCCTCGGCCTGGAGGCTCGCATGGAGCCCTTCGGCGATGGTGGTCAGGGCTTGGAGCATCTGCGTCTGCGTCTCGGCGCTGCGAATCTGCTGTCTGGTGAGCAGGAGCGAAGCTTGCAAAATGAGAATATCGACCAAGACCGGCCAGACGGAGAGCTGATAATTCAGCGCATCGAGAGGAATGCGATGGGAAAAGTAGGCCCCCTCCCAGACCGCAATCTGCAAGAAGAAGTTCGTCCAGGTCGCCAAGAGCCCGACGACCCACAACCCCGCTCGGTCACGAAAGGGCATGGGGACTCCCCCCTGCGCCGCAAAGCAAAGCCGGTTGCAGAATTGCAACCGGCTGTCTGTGGCGTGCCTTGCCGGGCCTGAGCCGACCATACCAGACCGTGCCGCGCCATTGCAGGCCATACCATGCCACGGCTCGCCACGCTCCTTTCAGTCTAGCATTCAAAAGTGGACATGGGCCACGAGCGCCACGACCAGCGACACCGCCAGCGTCGCGGCCGCCGAGACGGCGATGACGGCTCCCTGCGGCCACTGGGCGCGGGCGCTGGCGACCTGCTCCCGCACTTGACTGAGCGTGTCGTCCTGGTTCGCGAGGTGCTGGTCAATCGCTCCGAGGCGTTGGCTCAGTTCCTCGCGCAAGGTGCGCTGGTGGTCGTCGAGCTTGGCGGCCAGATGCTCCTTGGTGCGCTGAATCTCGTCCTGGAGCCGCTGCACGGCGTCGGCGAGCCGGGACTGCTCGCGGTCGAGGCGTTCGAGGGCCGATTCCGCGTGGGCCATGCGCGGCCACAGGTTGGCGATGGCATCGCGGTCATTCTCGGGAGGAAGGAGGGGATGAGACACTTGGCAAGACACCTCCTGGGAATGGGGTCGGCCCCCACGGGCGGGGACCGATGAGGAGCGGGCTAAAACCGAGGTCGCTGGGCGCGGGATAGGGCGCTTGCGTGAGGACGATGCCTGCTTGGAGCATCGCGGCAGCTACAAATCCGGAACAGGTCCACCGTTTCAACGGATGCGGACGCGGCAGGGTATGGGCGACATATCTCCGAATGTCTTCCCAAAACTCGTTCACGCCGTAGGGCGTTCCGACCTTGCTTAAAGCCCATGCGCTGATTTGGCGAATCTGCTCCGGCGTAATGCCTGCAACGGAATACGCCCAACCGCGATATTGATATTTGGCCAGCGGGCTGCACGTCACGTGCCACAGGGCTTCGATGATTTGCGGGCCAGACGACGTGTCGATGATGGCCGCGCTGTGGGAAAACGGGCTGCCCGTCGCGCAGGCGATGGCCTGCCCAAACGGATCATGCAGCCAGCCCCCCGGCTCAACCAGGATGATCTGGCCGGGTTGGAGTTGGGTTGGATTGTACATGGTTAGCCTCCGAGGATCTGCGCCAAGCGGAATAGCGCGTGCAGAAGGGGCGGGATCAACTCCCAATGCAAGGCGCAGGCCAGCGGGAGACTGATGCCCGCCAAAACGAGGACGTATTCGATCAGGGCTTGGCCCGCATTGGATTTACCCATCGTGTCGGCTCGGGTTGCCCCCAAGCTTGTGATCGCCGCACCAATCGTCGGGGTACACCACCGGCCAGCCCTCCAGCGTCGGCGCGTGACGGCGGCAACGGCCCAGGTGCTCGGTCTTCGGCACGAAAAAGCGGCAGGTGCGGCAGGCATAGGTGCTCAGGTCAGCCCAACGGTCCATCGGACGGCTCCTTTCAAGCGAGGCCAGGCAGTTCGCCGACCCACTGCGCGTATTTCGCGAGCGATTGTTGCACCGCCACCGCTTGCGCCAAGGCGTCGGCCAGCGGCGGGATCGGCGTGCCATTGTTCTGGAGACTGGATAACGGCAAGAGGTTCGGTTGCAATTGATTCTGGAGGAGCGTAATGGTCGCTTGTTCCGCACTCGTGAGACTGAGCGGCGTGTACGTACTGGCCTGGAGCATCGGCAGGATCTTGTCGAGGAAGAGATGCCAGAAGCTACTGAGCAAGACCGCGAGGTTCTGTTCGCCTTCCAACAGCGCCGCCAGCAGCTCCTCCACGGATTGCACCCCGAGCGCCTGTTGCCGGAGGAACGCGAGGCTTCCTTGCCCCACAGGGCCGATCACATACGGATTCTCGCTCGTCGTCGGCGCGACCGCCTGAATGCCGCAGGTCGGCTGCGGGCCGGAACCTACTGTGATACTGGCCGCCACTGTCCCGCTCGCGCTGAAAGTGACAGGGACGCTGTAGCCCGTCAGGCTATTGTGGAGTTGGACGGGCAGGGTCATGGTGTTATTCGTGATGGCGAGGTCGATGGTGGTCTGCCCGATGGTGGCGGTGCCGCTCGTCGGCGGCGACGACGGCGGATTATTCAGGGTGGCGGTGAGAGTCGTCGTACCGGAACTCGTGGATTGCGTGACGGTCCAGTAGGGCACCGCCACGATTTGGCCATTTTGGACGCGGTAGTATTGGGGGTTCCACCACACGTCCTCGGCGGAGGGATTGGCGTCGGTGTCCCAGGCGAGTGCCTGGGCGTCGAGGGGAATGCCCCAGCCGGGCGGCACGGGGACGTTCGCCTGCACTTGCGAAGCGGGCCACAGTTGGCCGGTGGTCGGGTCATACCAGAAGTAATACGTCGCCATGTCGCCATCCCCTTACCACGATATGATGACGCGACCGGCGGCTCCCGCGCCGCCGTTGCCGCCCGCATACCCTTGCGCCGTCGTGGCGCCGCCGCCGCCGCCGCCCCCGCCGCCTCCGCCCGGCA
>JAIMAE010000080.1 GCA_023512105.1 Bacillota bacterium
CCCCACTTGGGGTATTCGGCGGCGGTGGTGGAGGAGGTGGTCCGCCACCTGGCCGAGCAGGCGGTGGGGGCGGAGGTAGACGACTGGCGGGTGTTGCTGGGGTCGCTCGGCCGGGAGTGGTTGAGTTGCGCGCCGGCGGTGGCCGGCCTCGAGGTGGCGTTGCTGGACCTGGTGGCCAAGGTGCACCATCTCCCCCTCTATCGCTATCTGGGGGGCGCCTTTCGCGACCAGGTGCCGATCTTGCGCATTTTGCCCTTGAAGTCGCCCGAGGAGACGGCAGAGGGGGCCGTGCGCCTGGTCGAAGCCGGGTTTTCCTACCTCAAGATCAAGCTGGAGAACCGGGACATGGCCCTTGACATCGCCCGCATCCGCGCGGTGCGGGAGGCGGTGGGGCCGAAGGTGCACCTCACCCTCGACGCCAATCAGAGCTACCGGCCCAAGGAGGCGGTGCGGCTGTGGGAGGCCATCGGCGAGCTCGGGATCGACCTCTTTGAGCAGCCGGTGCCGGCCCGCGACTTTGAAGGCCTGAAGTTTGTCACCAAGCGGGTGGGCTGTCTGGTCGAGGCCGATGAGAGCGCCGAGAGCCTGGAGGACATCTGGCGCCTTGGGGAGATGCGGGCGGTGGACTGCGTCAGCCTCAAGGTCTTGAAGTTGGGAGGGCCCTCCAAGTTGGCCCAGGCGGCGGCCATCTGTGAGCAGGCCGGGATCGGCTACCGGATCGGCGCCACCGTGGGAACCCAGCTCCTCAACGCCGCGGCCATGCACCTGGCCGCCACCTTTCCCTCGTTAAGTTACGCCTGTGAGTTGGGCGAGTACCTGCGACTGACCAACGACCCCTTTGGGGGACTCGACTTGCGCGACGGCGTCCTCTTCCTGCCCCAAGGAGAGGGCTTGGGCGTGTCCCTGACCGCAAAGGCAGCGATGGAGTAAAAGGAGTGATCGACGATGAGACGATGCGCGATCGTAGGCATGGGGATGATCACCGGGCCGCAGCCAGGACGCACCGCGCGCTGGCTGGAGGCCGAGGCCACCCGGCGGGCGATTGAAGACGCGGGCCTTAAGCCCTCTCAGATTCACGGGGCGATTCAGCTGCGGCGGACCGGTGGGGGAGGGGAGCGGGCGTTTTTAACCGACGCCTTTCCCCGGGTGTTGGGCCTTCCGGTCAACTTTTACTTCACCGTCGGACGCGGAGGCTGCCTGGCCGGACTGGGGGTGGCGGCGGCGATGTCCTTTTTGGACCTTGGGATCGCCGACTACGTGGTCCTGACCGGTGCGGTCGACGACTACTCGCGTTCCAGAGAGACCAAGGCCAAGGGCGCCCTGGGGATGGTCCACCTGGAGAAAGAGGGCTATTGGGGCAAGCCTTTTGGTGACTTGCGGGCTCCGAGCCACCACTCGTTCTTCGCCGCCCGCCACATGCACGAGTTTGGCACCACCAGCGAGCAGCTGGGGATGATCTCGGTGCAAGAGCGGGCCTGGGCCCAGCTCAACCCCGAGGCGCGCTTTTACGGCCGGCCAATTACCCTAAAGGACCACCAAGAGTCGCCTTACGTGGTCTGGCCCTATCACCTCTTGGATATCTGCCTGGTCAGCGACGGCGCCGTCTCGGTTGTGATGACCACCGAAGAGCGGGCCAAGGACCATCCTCACCCGCCGGTCTGGGTGCTGGGGGTGGGCTTCGGCGAGGCGATGGCCGAGCTTTGGTGGGAGAAGCAGAACTACACCCGGCTGGCCGTGCAGACGGCGAAGGAACAGGCCTTTGCCCAGGCCGGGATTGAACTCCAAGACATCGACGCCGCCCAACTTTACGACTGCTTCACCGGCGAGGTGCTGTTTCAGCTCGAGGATTACGGCTGGTGCAAGAAAGGCGAAGGGGGGCCGTTTGTGGCCGAGGGGCACATCGGGCCGGGAGGGGACATCCCGGTCAACACCAGCGGCGGTCTCCTCTCCGCCTACCACTTCGGCGACCTGACCGGGCTTTCCGAGGCGGTGATCCAGTTGCGGGAGCAGGCCGGACCGCGGCAGGTCCCGGACTGCGAGGTGGTCTTGGTGACCGGCCACGGCGGCGAGGTGCTCTCGCCCGGGATGTGCTCGATCCATTCCACGCTTCTGCTTGGGCGCAATTGACGGCCAGGTTTTTGGATCAGGGAGGGTTTAGCATGGCGTACACCAAACCCCGTCCCAACATCGATGGCGACATCCAGCCATTTTGGGAGGGACTGAAAAACCATCAGTTCTTGCTCTACCGCTGCCAGCAATGTGGAGCCTGGTATTGGCCGGCCGCGTTTTGCCGCTTCCACGACAACCAGCCGTTCGCGGCCAACATGAAGTGGGAGCCGGCCAGCGGCCGCGGCCGAATCTTTACCTTCAACGTCCACCACTGGGCTTTTGACCCCGCCTTCAAAGAGGACGTGCCCTACGTCTACGCCTTGATCGAGCTTGACGAAGGGCCGATGTTCGGCACCAACATCGTCGGCACCCCGCCCGACCAGGTGCGCATCGGCCAACGGGTGGAGATCGTGTTTGAAGATTATCCGGAGGAAGGCTTCACCCTGCCCAAGGCCCGCATTTTGGAGGAGGCGCCGTCATGAGCGCCCAAGCCAAGGTCTGGATGGGGTTGGCGGCGGCCCTGGCGACCGCACTTACCGCCTGTGGAGGCGGAACGGCGGCTAAGTCGCCGAGCTCCTCCTCCAGCAGCGGACCCAGCCTTCCCACTTCGCAGGCCCAACTGGTGGCGCAGGCCAAACAAGAGGGCCATCTGACCTTCTACACCTCGCTGGCCGGCCCGGTGGTGGGGGCGATTGCTCAGGCGTTTGAGAAGGCGTATCCGGGGATCAAGGTCTCGGAGTATCGGGCCCAGGATGCCACCTTGGTCAGCAAGGCCCTGCAGGAGGCGCAGGCGGGCAAGAACAACTGGGATGTGATGGAGACCCCGGCAGGAGACCTCTTGATCCTGCAGGCCAGGGGAATGCTGGCTCCCTACACCCTGCCCAAAGACGCCCAGGTGCCAGAGAGCCTCACCTGGGCGGCCAGCGGGGGCAAGGTCTACGGGGCGGCCGACCGCGTCTCCTACATCGGCTACGGCTACAACAAGACCCTGGTGCCGGCCGCCGACGTGCCCAAGACCCTCGACGACCTGCTGAAGCCTGGACTAGCCGGGAAGGTCGGGATCGTCTCCAGCACCACCGGGGTGCGCTGGGTGGGGGCGGTGGTCCATCAGCTTGGCTTGCAGCAGGCCCAGGCCTTCCTGGCCAAGGTGAAGGCTCAGCACTGGAACGTGCAGTCGATTTCCGGGGCGGCCGAGATGGACCTGATCGCGGCCGGACAGCTGCCCTCCTCGGTGACCATCTTCAACGACCACGAGGCCCAGCAGGCCAAAAAGGGAGCCCCGGTGGGCTGGATTCCCCTGGAGCCGGTGGTGGCCAACGTGGGGCTGGTGATGCTGGACAACAAGGCCCCGGACCCGGCCGCGGCCCAGCTCTTCCTGCAGTTCCTGCTCGGCCCCAAGGGCCAGGCGCTGCTCTCCCAGTACCATTACGTCACGCCGGGGGAGAAGGTCTCGTTCCAGTACTGGGTGCCGGAGCGGGGGATCACCGCCTCCCAGTACCAAAAAGACTACGCACAGTGGAAACAGCTGTTTCAGTCCACCTTTGGCCAGGGCTGAATCGACTAAAGTAGTGCGAACGCTCAACGAGCAGGCGAGTGGAGAAGATGATTGAAAAGGACGAGGCGACATTAAGGGCGGAGCAGCCCGTGGCCCAAAGCCGATGGACCCTGGTTCTCAGCCAAGGCGTGCCTTGGGCGGCCTGGGGATGGCGGGCCGGGCTCTACCTGCTCTTTGCGCTGTTGGTCTTGCCCCCGATGGCCTTTGTGGTCTGGACCAGCCTAAAACAGGGACAGGCGTTCTCCTTGGCTGCCTACCGGGACATCTTCCAGTCCTCCGAGTGGCCCAAGTTATGGCAGAACACTTTGGTGTTTGCCCTGGGTTCCACTGCGGTGGCGGCGGGGCTGGGCCTTTTGATGGCCTGGCTGGTGGAGCGGACCGACTCCTTGGGGAGAAGTGGCGCCTATGCGGCGGTTTTCGCCGGGGTGGCGATTCCCGGGATGATTCGGGTGATTGGGTGGATCTTGCTTCTGGCTCCCAAGACCGGGGTGGTCAACCTGGCGCTCTCCCACTGGCTTGGCCCGGGTGCGCCCAGTGTCAACGTGGAGAGCATGGGCGGGATGATCTTGGTCGAGGGGCTGTTCTGGGCCCCGATGGCCTTCCTTCTCTTGAGCGGTCCGATCCGCCACCTCGACCAGGGGCTGGAGGAGGCGGCGATCACCGCCGGGGCGGCCCGCTGGCGCGTGCACCTTCTGATCACCTGGCGGCTTTTGGCCCCCAGCATCCTCTCGGTGATGGTGTTGACCTTCATCCGCGCGATCCAGGGGTTTGAGGTTCCGCTGTTTTTGGGGGTGCCGGGCAACGTGCCGGTGATCGCCTCGTCCATCTACATTGGGCTGCAGGAGGCCTTCGTGCCCGACTACGCCACCGCCAGCGCCTATGGGGTGCTGATGCTGGCCTTCTTGTTCTTGGTCCTCGGCCTCTATGCCTACGTCACCCGTCACGCCAGCCGGTATCAGACCGTGGTTGGAAAAGGCTTCCGGTACCAACCCACCTCGCTGGGGAGGGGGCGTTGGATTGGAGGAGCGGTGCTTTGGGCGATAGCCGTGGTGCAGCTCCTCCCCGCCCTCTACATGATCCTGGCCTCGTTTCTCAAGACCGCCTCGATTGCCCAGGTGGGGGATAGCTTGACCTGGGCCAACTATCAAGCCCTGCTTCAGTTTCCGGGTATCGTGCAAAGCCTTGTCAACAGCCTTATCATCGGGCTTCTCACCGCCACCGCGGCCGTGTTGTTGGCCTTGGCGGTAAGTTGGGCCATGCGCTGGTACGGCGTGCACGGGCTCTCCAGCCTGGTCAATCTCCCCCTGGTCTTCCCAGGGGTGGTGATGAGCCTGGCCATGTTGGTGATGGCCTTGCGCCTGCCAATTTCGCTTTACGGCACCATCTGGATCTTCGTGGTGGCCTATCTGGCCACCTTTACCCCCTATGCCTTGCGCTACACTCAGCCTGCCTTGCTGCAGATTCACCCCGAGTTGGAGGAGGTGGCCCGGACCGGCGGGGTGGGGCAGGGGGTGATCTTGACCCGGCTCTTGTTGCCGCTGCTCCGCCGGGCGCTTATGGGGGCGTGGATCTTCATTTTCCTCATCAGCATTCGGGAGCTGGCGGTGGCAAGCCTACTCTACACCGCTCACACCCAGGTGATTGCCACCCAGCTCTTAGACATGTGGGTTAATGGCAACCTCAACGTCTTAAGCGCCTTTGGCACCGTCATCACCGCCTTGGGGGTGGGGGTTGGGCTATTGATGTGGCGGCTTGGCGGCCGCGGCGTGCAAGTCTGAGGGAAGGGGAGAGCGATGCTTCAAGTAGACCGTCTGGTCAAGCGCTTTGGCACCGTCGGGGCGGTCAACGACGTCAGTTTCGAGGTCCCCGAAGGAAGCTTCTTTACCCTGCTGGGACCAAGTGGCTGCGGGAAGACCACCATCTTACGCTGCATCGCTGGGCTGGAGCGCCCTGAAGGGGGACGGATCGCCATCGCCGGGGAGGAGGTGTTCTCGCCCTCGCGGTTTGTGCCTCCCGAGCGGCGTCCCATCGCCATGGTCTTTCAGTCCTACGCGATCTGGCCGCACATGACGGTGTTTGAGAACGCCGCCTTTCCGCTCCGCTACGGGCGCAACCGCTGCCATCCCAAAGAGCTTCGCCGGCGGGTAGAGAGCATGCTCGAGCGGGTGGGGTTGGCCGAAATGTCCCACCGCTGGGCCACCCAGTTGAGCGGAGGCCAGCAACAGCGCCTGGCCCTGGCCCGGGCCCTGCTCTGTGAACCCAAATTGCTGCTGTTAGACGAGCCACTCTCCAACCTTGATGCCAAACTGCGGGCCAGTCTCCGCAATGAGCTCAAGACCTTTCAACGCGCCTTTGGGGTCACCGCCATCTATGTGACCCACGACCAGAGCGAGGCGCTTGCCCTCTCCGATCACATCGCCGTCCTCGACCGAGGGCGCATCCAACAAATCGGGACCCCTCGCGAGCTTTATCGCCATCCCGCCAACGCCTTCGTGGCGCATTTCATCGGCGACGCCACCTTGATTCCGGGGGAGCTTCAATCGGACGGAAAGGGGATCATGACCCCACTCGGACGATTTGAGACTCTCGGTCCTACCCAGGCCCACGCCGGCTCTGTACTGGTGTGCTTTCGCCCAGAGAGCGTGCGAGTCAGTACCCAGCCACCAACTCAAGACATCGCGCTTCCCAATACCTTCTCCGGCATCGCCCGCTCTGTCGACTTTTTGGGCGATCACCTGGAAGTGGCAGTGGAAGCACAGTCCTGGCGGCTGAAGGCGCATGTGCCCAACTCCCTGCCCATCCAAGAAGGGCAAGAGCTCACCCTGATGGTGCCACAGGAGGGGGTGATCGTGGTTCCTTCTGAGACCGATTACTCAGAAGAGGCGACTCCCTCACAGCGAGTTTTGAACAGTCGATAGCCAATGCGCCCGTATGAGGTTCCGGGCTCTCATTTGCCACTGTCCTCCCAATTCCTTACCTGCCAGATTTTCCCTCGTTCCCGCCCGCGCGAGGTTGAGCGGTCGGGCGAGACGGGGAATGGCGGCGGTCTATCAGGATGTGCGGTTGTTAGATGGGCTTACTATCGCAGAAAACGTGATGGCGAGGCTTACCCGGCTTGTAGGGGTGGGGACGCTCGCCTTTGTCCTTAGGCTGTACGCTGCCGGGCGACTCGAACAGAAATTGGCCGCGACGGCGCAAGACCCCCTGGAAGAATACGATCTGGCTGCCTACCAAGCGAAGTACCCGCGAGAGGTGCCCTACGGAGTGCAGCGACGGGCAGCGATTACCCGCGCGACGGCCACAGGGCCCTGCCCTTTACTACTCGACGAACCAGCAGCCGGGCTGACCTCCTAGGAACGTCCGCAAATGCAGACACTGATCCAGGCCATCGGGCGGGCGGGGGTGGCCGTTCTAGTAATCGAGCATGACGTCGGATTTGTCTCCGAGGTGGCCTCCCGCATTATGGCGCTTAATCGGGGGAGGGTTATTGCGGTGGGTATTCTCCGTGAGGTTTTGCGGCACCCAGACTTTGTGGAAGCGTGACCGGCGGCATCAGGAGGGTCCGGATGCTGGCGATTGAGGGGTTGACGGTGCGCTACAGCTCGAGCACGGCGTTAAACTCCGTCAGCCTAGCCATTCCCCCTGTAAGCCTGTTTGGCCTTACCGGGCCTAACGGGGCCGGTAAGACCACGCTTTTCCGTACAATTTCTGGCCTGGTTCGTGCCGCCGTGGGTTCCATCAAGTGGGAAGGGCGACCGCTTCAGGCCTTAACTCCGGGGGAAATCGTTCGCCTTGGGGTGTCCCAGGTACCCGAAGGGCGCCATGTCTTCAAAAGCCTGAGCGTTGCCGACAACCTACTCCTAGGGTGCTGGGACTCGCAGCATAAGGTCAACTGCCGGAGAAACCTCGAGCGGATTTGGGAGGTATTTCCCGAACTACAGCGGCTACGTACCCGAAAAGCGGGGTCGCTGAGCGGCGGCGAGCAGCAGATGCTCGCCATTGGACGGGCGCTGATGACCGATCCCAAGTTGTTGATGATCGACGAACTGTCCCTGGGCTTGGCCCCCATCGTCACCGACTGCATCTTGGAGTACTTGCGCCAACTGCCTCGGCAGGGAGTGACGGTCCTTCTGGTCGAGCAAAACTTGCGCTTGGTGTTAGAGACTTGCAACGAGGCGGCCGTGTTGGAATCGGGGACGGTACGGGCCCACGGCCCGACTGAGGTTCTGCGCCAGACGGTAGGAGTTGAGACCTATCTCGGTTTGTCTCCCCATGAGGAGTTGTCATGATCGAGCTTCTGCAGTTTTTGGTGACTGGCCTGGTCAACGGTAGCATCTATGCCTTGATTGGACTAGGGTTCGTCCTGATCTACCGCTCCACCAAGGTGCTGAACTTTGCCCAGGGGGTCTTTTCTGTGCTGGCAGGCATATCGGTGGCCGTTGGCAGCCGGATGGGCTTTTGGGGCGGCGTCGTGGGATTCGTGGTGGGAGTGGCCCTGGCAAGCTTGGCCGGGATCCTTGTCGGGTGGGCGGTGACCTGGCAGCGACTTTCTGGAGGCCTCAATCCCTTGGTGGCCACGGTCGCTATCTCGCTCGTGATCGAAGGGGCGTTATTGGCACTCGTGGGCGGTGCCCCGCCGTCGTACTCCCCGGTCGGGGGGACTTGTCGTGGAACCTAGGCGGTGTTACCGTTACCCCCCAGGCGGTTTTAATTTTGGCCGCGCTTGTCCTCGTCACCTTGGGATTAGAGGCGAGTTTTCGCTACACCGAGGTCGGAAAGGCTTTGATTGCAGCCACCGACTCACCCTTGGCGGCAGCGTTGCTGGGGATGCCTCTTCGGCGCTTGGCCGTTGTGGCCTCGGGACTTTCCGGGTTTATCGGGGCCATTGCCGGGGTGTTGCTGACCCCCATCCTCACCGTGAGTTTTAACAGCGACGTCCTTTTGGCCGTAAATGGCTTTATCGCGGCGGCGATTGGAGGGCTGGAGAGCCCGCTGGGGGCTGTCGGAGGAGGTATCTTCATCGGGGTGGTGGAGGGACTGGTTGCCGGCTACAGCTCGCCGTCCATTAAGCTAGCAGTTGCCTTGGGTCTCATGATTCTGGCCTTAGTCGCTCGAGCCTGGGTGCAGGAGGATGTGGGATGAGAAAGCGACTGCTGGCATTGCCGTGGCCGGTGTACGCGATCATCGGGGGAGTAGCGGTGACTCTCCTTCTACCCAGCGGCGAGAGCTACACCTGGGGGCTTCTTGGCTTAGGCACCCTCAACGCGGTGGGCCTCGGACTGCTTGTGGGTCACACTCGCCAACTCTCCCTTGGGGCAGTCAGCATTTTACGGGTTTGGGGCTTATGTAGCCGACTGGACCACCTTGCACCTGGTCCCAAACGGATGGCTTGGGCTTTTGGTCGGTACCGTGGCCAGCGGACTGTTAGCCAACCTCTTAGGCTGGCCAGTACTTCGTCTGCGTGGCCACTACCTCGCACTTTCTTTTTTGGCCCTGGCTATCAAAGCAACTGTACTTTTCACGGAGCTGTCCGGCCTCACCGGGGGAGTTCAGGGCATGTCTTGGATACGTCCGCTGGGATTTGTGGGACAACCCTTATCGTTGCGGGCGACGGTGCTATTGGTGTAGGTGTTGCTATGGGCTCTCTCGTGGGTTCTGGTCAATGTGGAGCATTCACCTATTGGACGTGCGCTGCGGTTGGTGGGTAACGACGAGATTCTTGCCGATTCGTTAGGTCTCTCGTTGCATCGACTCAAAGTCAACGTCTTTGCCTTAAGCGGTGCCGTCCGGGGACTAGCCGGAGAGCTCTCCGCGACCATGACTACCTATCTATCCCCTCCGGCCTTTCCGTTTTTGTTATCTATCCAGTGGGTGGTGATGGTGGCTCTGGGAGGGGAGGAGTCTCTACTAGGTGCATTTCTAGGGGGAATGCTCGTGGGAGCGTTAGGACAAGTTTTGGTGATGTTGTCGTCATTCCCGAATGCGCCACCGACGTTACCTGCTATACTGGAAAACGTAGTAGATGGTTTGCTATTGTTTATAGCGGTGGCGATCTTGCCAAGAGGCCCACTGTTGAGTCGGAAAAGAGGCTAGTGCTCGTGCAAGATGCAACTGTTCTACAGGTCGGTAGTCTCGAAGGGTGAATGATGCCGTGTCGGGGGGCCGGTTGTGGCAGCGGGCACGCCAGGACTGGGATGAGTTGGCGCAGGTCGATCCCCTGTGGGCCATTCTTACGGATCCCGATAAACGGAACAGGCAGTGGGCGATAGAGCAGTTCTTTGAAACTGGCCGCCAGCAAGTCCAGGCGATGTGGCCAAAGATCCTGTCGCACCTTAATGAGTGGGGGATGCCGACGCCGAAAACCGCGCTAGACTATGGATGTGGTATCGGTCGCATCTCGCAAGCTTTCGCGGCGATGGGTTTACGTGTGACGGGACACGACATTTCTCCCGAAATGGTGCGATTAGCCGACCATTGGAACCAATACCCGTCGCACTGTCGGTATGAAGTGGTTACGGACTCGGCCCTAAGACAGCTAGGTGACCCAACTTTCGACGTGGTGTACTGTGCGGAGGCCTATACGGCTTTCGAGGTGTCGCCGTTTGGTGGAACAGGAAAGGTGTACTACGATAAGGCTTGTGGAGGAGAACGGGTTGGCGGGTTTGGAATGGTGGAGTGTATGGTTGTGGATAACCAGGGCTAAGTAAAAGGCATAGGCTACTCATTGAAGGAAAACTAAAGACTATGCTGCCGTTGTTGCTTTCGTAAATTAGATTTTGCCATGATAATTGACCGCGGGCTATTTCGGAAAGCCCAAATAGGATATCGCTTGGTGCGTGAAGGACGGTTCTTGGAAGCCATCCAGGCCAAGGTTCACAATCCTTTGTTCCCATGGGGTGCTGAAGCCAAATCCATCTTGGAACAGCGTTATGCTCCAGTCGGCAAGCTGACAGAGTTCGAAGAACCTACCGTTTTCCGAAACAGAATTTTATGGTGGACGAACCATCGAGAAAACATTTCCTCAAAATTTGTTGAAGAGTTTTCTCGTTGGGGCGTGGCGAATGAGACGAACTGGCATGGGGCATGGGTGTTGTGGTTTGAGGAACCTTTCGAACCAGCTGATCACTTTGGAGCATGGCTTAGCGGTTGGTCTGACTTGGAACATAACGAGGCGTGGGCTTGGTATTTTGATGCGGTTGTTCCAACGCGATGGGGTCCCCGTCATTTGTGGCGCCCACCTTTTTCTCCCGCATTAGCAGAGGCGGCCCACTATTTTGGTCCAGTCATGTTGGTTCGGGGTGATGTGTGGAATAGTTTGATTCAGGCCGGTATCACGTCTCTCGAACAGGCTAGTCAAGTCCTAATGGAACAGGCATGTTGTTTTCAGAAGGGGCCAGGGGTTCCTGTTCGCTTGTATCACCTTGAGAGACCTTGGAGAAAGAGAGAAACAGGGTTTTCTCCCACCGAACTTGAGCTAAACCCGATAAGCATAATAGTGCCGTCTCGCAACCCGTCCTTAATTGCGTCTTTCTTGGATAGCCTCATCCGGACATCGCGACGCAACATTGCTGATCTGATCAAGGTCGTGGTAATCGCCAACGGCCCCCAGGCGCACCAAGTTATCTCGGCTGCTGAACACAGATGGCCCAGAGAACGATTGGAGTCTGTTCTTTACGAGGGGGCTTTTAATTGGTCAACAGCCAACCGACTGGGAGCGGCCAAGGCCTGGAAAAAGGGATGGTGGGTCTTTGCAAATGACGACATAGAGTGGTTGGACGATAAGTGGCCTGCACACCTTAATCACTATTTAACTCAAGGGTCTGTAGGGGCAATCGGTGCCTGCTTGCTCTACCCTAATGGAGACGTTCAACATGCTGGAATTGCAAGCCCTAAGCCTGGTGTATGGGTTCATAGGTTTCAATTTCTGCCAGATGGAATTGGCGGTTACATGGGGCTGTTGCAACTTCCACAGGATGTGGCTGCAGTCACGGGAGCTTTGGTAGCTACCCGACCGGAAGTCTATCATGCTACAGGTGGTTTTAAAGAAGGTTACCCTCTTGCCTACAACGATATCGACTATTGCTTGCGACTTGGACAGGGGCTCCTGCGCACCGTATACGTGCCAGAGTGGAAAGCATTCCACAGAGAAACGGCAACAAGACAGCGTACGAGTGAGCCACCGTCGACCAGGTTATTTGAGCGGGAGTGGGGGGGCTACCAGGACCGCTGGTTTCCACGCGATTTAAGCAGGTGGTACGGTTTTCCGGCGGTCCGGGAAATAGACCTCGATATATAGCAACAATGCGTGGGGTCTGCGGTCGATTTCGAAGAGGACGAGCCAGCATACCACAAGTGTGGCATCCTACGGGTTGGACCGCAGACATATTTCTCATGATTTATGAGATATGGCTTGACTTCATCCTACTCCAAAGTGGTCATAGATCACATATTGTTACATGAAGAGGCAGGATTTTTCCCAAAGAAGTTGAATCGGCATGAAGATGCAAAAGGAGAGGAGGAGCCAAGTGTGACCCAGACGCTGGCGTCATTGTTGGGGTTGTGGGTTAAAGATGAAGGGGTTATGCGGAGTTTGCGGGAAGAATTTCAAGCGGGGAACCCTTTCGTCAGGTGATAATTGATGGATTTCTACAAGCCGACGAGGCAAGGACGATTTTCCATACGTTTCCTCCCGTTGAGGCCCCCATTTGGTATCAATATGACAATCCCTTGGAACTGAAATTGGCATGAAACCGGCTGGATGTGTTGCCCGACGAGATGGCTCACCGGTTGATTTTGTTAAATTTCTACTTGCCACCTCTATATTTTCCGAATTGACCGGAATTTATGGTCTTCAACCCCATACAGAGTTTCATGGGGGAGGATTACACTGCATTCCTCCCGGAGGGAAGTTGGATATTCATTTGGATTATAGCATTCATCCACACAGCGGACTTCTTAATGAGCATTGGAAAGACGATGGGGACGGATTTCTAGAGCTATGGGATGATAAAGTTAAACATTGCGTAAAAAAGATCGCCCCTATTTTCAATCGGGGCGTACTGTTTGAAACCGGGGATACTTCCTGCCACGGCCATCCTGAGCCGCTCCAGAGTGAGCGTGTAAACTTCTCTAGGTCAGGGATCGTCAAAAGGACGAGACCTTCAGCAGGGAATCGTTGGGATTCCCGCGA
>JAIMAE010000081.1 GCA_023512105.1 Bacillota bacterium
GGTGGGCGAGGTCGAGCTGGAGTGGGAGCCCAACGACGTCTTTGTGGTGCCGAGCTGGATGCCGCACTGGCACGAGGCGCGGGGGAGCGAGGCGGCGGTGCTGTTCTCCTTTGACGACGCGCCGGCCCAGCGCCCGTTTGGGCTCTACCGGGAAGAAGCGGTGGAGTAGGCCGCGGCCTTGCCGAGGGGCAATGTGACGAGATTTGCATGACGAGGGAAAGAAGGAGCGAACGCGATGCGCATTGTGATGTACAACGACTATCGGGTGGGCGTCATCCAGGGGGAGAACGTCTGCGACATCACCACCCTGGTACCGGGGTGGAGTCCGGAGTGGCCGCAGAACTTCATGGTTCGGTTCATCGCCCAGTTTGAGGCCATCCGTCCCCGGATCGAGGCCTACTTACCCGATGCCCCGACCCTTCCCCTGGCCAAGGCCAAACTCTTGGCGCCCGTGCAATACCCGACCAAGATCTTGGCTGCTCCGGTCAACTACCGGGCGCACCAGCAGGAGATGGGGCAGGTCTACAAAGGGCAGACGCTCAACACCATCGCCGAATACGGGGTGTTTTTGAAGCCGCCCTCTTCGCTGGTCGGACCGGGCGCCGAGGTGGTGATCCCCTTCCCGGACCGGCGCACCGACCACGAAGGCGAGCTGGCCTTGGTGATCGGCCGCACGGCGAAGAACGTCAAGCGGGAAGAGGCGCTGCAGTACGTCTTCGGGTACATGTGCGCGATGGACATGACGGTGCGGGGCGGCGAGGACCGCACCTGGCGGAAAGGCTTTGACACCTTCACCCCCATTGGCCCGTGGATCGTGACCGCCGACGAGATTCCGGATCCCGACCACCTCGACCTCAAGCTTTGGGTCAACGAGGAGCTGCGCCAGAACTCCAACACCTCGTACCTGATCTACGACGTGGCCCGGATTATCGAGTTGGCCTCCACCCATCAGACGTTGTACCCCGGGGACATCATCTCCACCGGCACTCCGGAAGGGGTGGGACCGATCCGGCCGGGAGACCGGGTGCGCTGCTACGTGGAGAAGGTGGGGGAACTGGAAGTCCGGGTGGTCAGTTCCTGAACCGGCAGAAGCGGCCCGCCTGATGTGGCGGGCCGGCGCGCCTTGACAACCCGAAGCGTTGGCTCATACGATGAAAGAAGATTGAAGTGAATTCGTGAAGTCGGCCAGTGAATTGAGGAGGCGGTGGAGGTGGCCCAGGCGGAACGGGTGCGCAAGGCCGTCGAGGCGCTGCGGCGCGGAGAGACGGTGGTGGTGGTCGGCAACCTGCACGGGGTGGAGGTGGCCACCTTGGTGCGAGATGCCGAGACGGTGGAGGCCAAGGACATCAACTACATGGCGCTGTACGGCAGAGGGCTGGTCTCCTGCGCGGTGCGAGCCGACCGCCTGGACCGCCTGGACATCCCCTTGATCTGCACCAACAAGGTCAACGCCACTCCCTTTTGCGTCTCGGTGGACGCCAAAGAGGGTACCACCACCGGCATCTCCGCCCACGACCGGGCGGTGACCGCCCGGGTGTTGGCCGACCCCAACACCCGGCCCCAGGACCTCAACCGGCCGGGCCATCTCTTTCCGATCCGGGTGGAGATGGAGGGGGTGCAGGGCCACCCTGGTTTGGCCGAGGCGGCGGTGGACCTGGCGGTGTTGGCCGGGCGGGCCCCGGTGGCGGTGACCTGCCCGATTTTGGCGGAAGACGGTGAGGTCGCCGACCATCGGTTTCTCGAGGCCTTCATCCGCGAGCAGGGGCTTGCGGTGGTGAGCGTGGCCGACCTTCTGGAGTATCTGAAAGCCCAGGTGGCCGAGGCCATCTGACCGCCGGGGGTGCGGGCAGGCCGAAGTGGCGGTATAATCGGGGTCGGGGAGGATACCCCCCTGGGGAGGAGACCGACAGATGGCGAAGAAACACTTTCGGATTGGACTGATCGTGCCGAGCTCCAACACCACCATGGAGACGGAGATTCCGGCCATGTTGCGCGCCCGCGAGGCGCTTTTCCCCGACGAGACTTTTACCTTTCACTCCAGCCGGATGCGCATGCTCCACGTCACCAAGGAAGAGCTGAAGCAGATGGACTGCGACAGCGACCGCTGTGCGGTGGAGCTCTCCGACGCCGCCTGCGACGTGCTGGCCTATGCCTGTTTGGTGGCGATCATGAGCCAGGGGCCGGGATACCACCAGGAGTCGGAACAGCGGCTGCACCAGGTCACGGTCGACAACCAGATGCCGGCGCCGGTGGTCAGTTCCGCGGGAGCCCTGATCGAGGGGATTCGCGCTTTGGGAGCGCGCCGGGTAGCGTTGATCGCCCCGTACATGAAGCCGCTCACCGAGCTGGTGATCGAATACATCGAATCGAGCGGGATTGAGGTCACCGATTCCATCAGCCTGGAGGTGCCGGACAACCGCGAGGTGGGGCGGCTGGATCCGATGAACCTGGTCAACATCGCCGACCGCCTGGACATCAGCCGGGCCGAGGCGATCGTGCTCTCCGCCTGCGTGCAGATGCCCTCCTTGCCGGCGATTCAGCTGGTGCAGGATCGGTTGAAGCTTCCGGTGCTCTCGGCGGCCACCTCCACCGTCTATCAGCTGCTCAAGGCGCTCAACTTGGAGCCGGTGGTGCCCAACGCCGGACGCCTGTTGGCCGGCAACCTGCCGCAGCCGGTGGCCTGAGGAGTTATCGCATCCAGTGGGGCGTCAAGGAGGCGGCATCGGACTGGTGCCGCCATCCCATTTTGCGGGAGATGGCCTCGGCGGTGGCCTTGACCTGGCGCACCACCTCCGGCAGTCCCTCCGCGCTCAGGGCCGCCGAGGGTCCGACCACCCCCACCGCGGCGATGCACTGGTCAAAGGCGTTGAAGACCGGGGCTCCCACGCCGGTGGCGCCGACGATGGTCTGGCCGACCTCCACCAGGTAGCCTTGCCGGCGCACCTCGGCCAGCTGGGCGCGGATGGCCTCGGGGTCGACCACCGAATCCTCGGTGGTGGGGGCGATGGGTTCGGCCAAGATGGCGTCCACCACCTCAGGCGGTTGATAGGCCAGCAACACCCGGCCCAAGACGCCGTAGTGGAGCGGGCGCAGCCGTCCGATGTAGGAGGAGTACTTCAGCCCTTCCGAGGTCTCGCGGCTGTCGATGTAGACCAGCGAGCGCCCTTCCGCGATCCCCATCAGCACCGTCTGCCGGGTGGCCAGCTGCAGTTGGTTGAGCTCCTCGTCGGCCTCGGTGCGAATGGTCAAGGTGGAGAGGAGAATTCCGCCGTAGTTGAGCAGCTGATACCCGGGTCGGTATACCGAGGTGGCGGGGTCGTAGCGAATGAGGCCGTGGTACTCCAGGGTGTAGAGGATGCGGTAGACGGTGGCCTTGGCCAGCCCGGTGGCCTCCACGATTTGGTCGATGGTCATCTCCGGCCGCTGGACGGAAAAGCAGTTCAAGACCTGGATAGCCCGTTCAACGGAACGAATTCGGCTGACTTTGACCTCACGCATCCTCTTTCACCCTCTTGTGGTCTTTGACCTCCGTGCAACGGTTCCGAGGCTATTGTATCAAACTGGCGACGAAACTTGGCCCCCAAATGACCCCGATTGGCGTGGCAAAAAAGCATCCCTCCACCGCATAGTTCGGTGGAGGGACGATGGGTCAAAGGAACTAGGCCTCTCCGCCCAGATGCCGCGCGAACAGGGCCAGCGAACGGGCCCAGGCCCGACGGGCGGCGTTGACCTCGTAGGAGCTGCGGGTGTCGTTGAAGAAGGCGTGGCCGGCTCCCGGGTAGATGATGTACTCGAAATGCTTCCCGCGTTCGGCCATCGCCTTGGCCACCTCCGGCACCGGGTCGGTGATCCGGGGGTCGTGCTCTCCGTAAAATCCGTAGACCGGGCAGCGGATCTGGTCCATCCGCTCAACCGGCGGCGCCGACCCATAGTAGACCTGGGCCGCGACCAGCCGCGGCTCGGCGGTGGCCAGGGCGAAGGAGAGGGCTCCCCCCATGCAGTAGCCGATGCTGGCCACCGGCTGCCCCTGGGAGGCCGGCGAGGCCTCGAGGTAGGCGATCCAGGCTCTGAGGTCGGCCACGAAGCCATCCATGTCGCGGGGGCCAAACAGGCGCCCTAAGGTCTCGCCCAGTCGGGAGGCCTCCTCCGGGGGGCGCTTGGCCAACGCTTGTTCCAACACCGAGCGGTCGTGCCAGGCCTGCTGGGGTACAGTGTCCAAGAAAGCCTTGACCGCGTCGATCCGCTCCTCCGCGAGCACCTCCGGACGGCCCCCGCGGGAGTAGAGGTCGGGGGCCAACGCGGTATACCCGGCCATCGCCACCCGGCGGGCCACATCCTGGATGTGGTGGTCGGGTCCCCAGATCTCCTGGATGACCAAGACCGCGGGCAGGGGACTGCTGACGCGGGCCGGGCGGGCGAGATAGGCGCGCATCGGCTGACCGTCCCGCTGATGCTCCACCCATTGGGTTTGCAGTTCCATCAACGCTTCCTCCCTGTTGGTTGCCGGCTTGAGACCGTCAGGCGACAGCACTGACGGCTCGAGCCTTGAGCGCGGGATGTAAGGGGACTGCCCAGCCCTCAGACTCGGCTGGGCGTCCTGCCTTCTAAAAGATAGCCGAAACGGCGTCGGGCTTCATCGACCTGGGCCAAGCTGGGGGCATTGACCTTGGGAAACTGGTCGCGCCATTCCCAGGGGCGGGTGGCGTCGATGATGGCCCGGGAGTTGGTGAAGTCGCCCTTGGCCTTGCGTTCTGGCTCGATCCGGGGATCCAGCGGGGTGCTCCAGGCTCGAGGAATGATGTCGATCGAGGTGGCGGGGTCCGAGCGGGTGCACACCGCCCACATCACCTGCTCGAGGTCGGAGGGGTCGATGTCGTCGTCGACCACCACCACGTACTTGCCGGCGTAGGCCCCGGCGTGGCTCATCGCCGCCACGTGCCCGGCTTGGCGGGAGTGCCCGGGGTAGCGCTGCTCGATGGCCACCACCAACAGCATCCGATTGCCCCCCACCTCGTGGGCCCACACCCCCTTCACGCCTGGGACGCCGCTTTGGATGAGCGCCTCTTTGACCACTGCCGAGCGGGTGACCGCGCGAAAGCGGATCAGCTCGTCCGGGGGGCGCTGGGGTGGGACGCCCAACATGATCGGATCGCGGCGCCGGTAGATGGCCTTGACTTCGATGACCGGCTCCGGGCGCTCACCGCTCCCGTAATAGCCGGTCCATTCCCCGAAGGGACCCTCGGGGAGGACTTGGCCTGGGTAGACAAACCCTTCCAGGATGGCCTCGGCGTTGGCCGGCAGGGGAAGGCCGGTCCAGATGCCCTTGAAGACCGGAGTGGGGCGACCGCGCAAGGCCCCGACCAGCTCGTACTCGTTCACCCCGTAGGGTGCTTCCAGCGAGGAGATGAGGAAGGTCAGGGGATCGCCGCCGATTACCACCGCCACCGGGCAAGGCTCGCCGCGAGCCAGCCACTTGTCGCGGTGGACGCGGCCGTGCTTTCCCGGGGAGGCGTAGAACCCTACGTGATTGCGGTCGTGGATCATCACCCGATAGGTGCCGAGGTTGGTCCACCCTTCGTCGGGGTCGCGGGTGACGCTGGCGCTGCCGGTCCCTATGTAGCGCCCGCCGTCGTCGGGGTGCCAGAGGGGGGTGGGAAACTGGAAGACGTCCACCTCCTCGCCCTGCTCGACGTGTTCCATCACCGGGCCGTCGGTCACCCATTGCACGGGCATCGGTTTTAACGTCTTTAAGGTTTCATGAAAGGCCTGCGAGAGCTCCAATTTAGACAGATGCAAGGGAAATCCGAGGCTTAGGTGCAGTCGGCGGCCTCCCACCAGATTGGTTAAGATCCGGTAGTGGGAGGGATAGCCGGGGATGTCCTCAAAGAGGACGGCCGGGGAGCCCGGGGAGTGCTGCAGCAGTTCGGTGGCCATCCCGATCTCCTCCTGCCAGGAGGCGCCGGCTACGGTGGCAAGCTCGCCCAGCTCGTCCACCGCCCGCATCCAGTCCCTCAGGTCGTCGTAGGCCACCTCGCGCAAGTGGGCCATGGGTCCTCACCTTCCTTCGCCAAAGAGATGCTTCTCGAACTCGTTCCAATTATCGCATACCAGCGAGCCGGGAAAGAGACGGAATTGGAGGAAGCGGAGGATCGGGGCGCTCGAAGGGTGGTCGGTCGGTTTGAATGGCCTGTACTCCTCTCGTCGCCGGGCTTGGTGGAGTCGAAAAGAGCATGGGGCTTTCCTCGCCTTCCGGGCGACCGTCGAGGGGGCTGTAGCCCCCGACGAACGGAGCGCCGGGCGTGATTCGCGCTGGGGAGCGCCAGGGGCCGAACGCGGTCCGCGTTCGCTCTTGGGTCCATAAGGCCCGCAACGACCGCGGTCGTCCACACAGGTTTCGGGAAGGGCGACTGGGGCAGAAGAGGCCAGAAACCACTTGCTCACCTGCCTCTCGAAAAACATCCTGTCCAAGGTTATTCTGGTGCCAGCGGGGCCAGGGGAGGGGGCTAGACCCAACATGAGGCGGAGAGACCGGGAAGGGAAAGACGAGGAGAGGGAGAACGGTGACAGGTTCAATGCCAAAGGCATCCCGCGAGGCGTTCATGGCCGCCTGGCGCGGAGAGGCGAAAGACCCCGAGGTGCGTGCGCTGCGCGCGGCCATGGAGGATCATCCGGAGTTTTTTCCGCTCTGGGATGCGTTGGACCAGTTGGGGGATCAGGAAATTGAGGTGTCGGGCGTCAATCCGCTGCTCCACGTGACATTCCACGCCATCGTCCGACAGCAAGAGGGGCGCGAGGACATCCCCGAGGTGTCAAGACTCCTCCAGATCGCCCAGCACCGCGGTTACAGTCGGCATCATGCGGAACATTTGGCGGCTTTGGCGCTCAGTCACGGGGTGTGGGAGCTCCTCTACCAATACGAGGGAGAGGAGGTGACGCGCTATCGGCAGCGGTTGCGGCTGCTGGGCCTGGTGGTCGAGGATCCGGAATTGCCTCAGCGGCTTCTCCGGGGCGCTCTGCGCAATCAGCCCTGCCCGTGTGGCAGCGGGAAGAAGTTAAAGCGCTGCTGTCTCTCCTTCGTGGAGTCGGTGGCTGAACCGGAGGTTGGGCTTTCGCCTGTGATGTGGCTGGAGTCCCCTAGCCCCTACGTCATGCCGGAGTTTGCCCGGATGGTCGACCAGAGCGATCCCTGGCTTATCGTCCACAACCTCTCGGCGGTCGCGGCGGCGCTCGAGGAGTGGGGGGCCACCGCAGCCGCCCTGCAGGCTCATCGGCAGATGCGGGAGATCCTGCAAAGCCAGGAGCCGGACCGGCCGGAGGACCTGGACTTTGCCAGCATGGTGGAGGAGGACGTGATCACCTTGGCCCTCAACCACCCCGAGCTGGCCGGGGCAGGGTTGGCGGCACTGGACTGGTTGGCGGCCCATGGGTTTGAGGGGGACTCGGCGGTCCGGGTGAGCCACCAACTGGACCGGGCAGAGTTTTTGACCTACCTGGGGCGTGAGGCCGAGGCGCAGGCCCTCTATGACCAGCTGTTGGAGAAAATCCGCCAAGGGGCCTTTGATCGCGAACTGCGAGAGCTGATCTTCGACCGCTACGAAGACTGGCAACACCACATCCTCCCTCAGCGCGGAATCGCGGCACCCGCCGGCTCTGCGGCGAGTCCCTGACCGCCCTTCCTCATCCGGAGCGCGGGTCGAGGTGCTGGCGGCCGGACGGTGAGGCTAGAGCCGCCCGAGGGGTCGGTGGAAGCCGTCGGGTCGGCGGAGGGCAGAACCGGGTGCCGCGTTCCCACCTCTGGCTAGCGCCAGGTGGGGGGATGTTGCGAATTTGGTGGGGAGGATGGGGATGGGGGTCCTGCAGTTTTCCGCCCACCGCAAGAAGGCGCCGGGTCCGTGCTCCCAAGGCCTAGCCCAACGAGGGAAGTCTGCGGGTAACCAGGGTGTTGATCTGGCTCGGTCGGTTCTCCTCCGTCCTCCTCCAGACCGCCCATCTTCCCCACGGCGGTTTTTCGCCTGGGGAGGGACCCCCCGTCCGCGCTGGCGCGGCTACCCCAGGGAGAGAAGCGGGGTTTTTCAGCAACTCGAGGGGCGTCAGGTTCAGCTGCGTCCGGAGATCAAGAAGGTGGCCAGACCCGGGAAGACCAAGATGGCGACCACACCCAGCAAACCACATACAACATAGGGGATGGACGCCTTCCAGATGTCCATCATGGAGATCTCGTCTGGAGCCACCCCTTTGAAGGTGTAGAGCAGGACGCCCACCGGAGGTGTGAACAAGGCGATTTCCAGCTTGGAGA
This sequence comes from Bacillota bacterium, assembly GCA_023512105.1. Classification (GTDB taxonomy): domain Bacteria; phylum Bacillota; class Sulfobacillia; order Sulfobacillales; family Sulfobacillaceae; genus JAIMAE01. The sequence goes on from JAIMAE010000081.1 coordinate 8,297, forward strand.
GCATCAGCACGCCAAACCAGATCGGGTTGATGTGGGCCGCGGTTACCACCGGCATGAAAATCGGCAGGGTGATCATCATGATCGAGACCTCTTCTAAGAACATCCCCAGGATGAAGACGATGATCAGCATCCCGATCAGCAGCCAATAGGGGCTTAGGTTCAGGGCGGTCAGGGCAGTCAAGATGCTCTGGGTGGCTCCACTGAAGGCCATGAGCTGGCTGAAGGCGGTGGAGGCGGCAACGATGACCAGGATCATGGCGGTGACCCGCACGGTTCCGATCGTGGACTTCCAAAGCACCTTGAGGTTAAAGTGGCCCAAGGCAATCGCCAGCCCCAAGGAGACCATGGTCCCAATCGCCGCCGCGTCGGTCGGGGTGGCGATCCCCAGGAAGATCACCCCCACGGTGGCGAGGACAATCAGCCCGAGGGGGAGCACGTGTTTGAGCGATTCCACCAGGACCGCCTTGGTGCTGTAGCGCTGGACTTCGTAGGCAGGCGCCAGCTCCGGGTTGCGTCGGCACCGCAGCACGGTATAGACGATGTACAGCGCCGCGATCAACAGGCCCGGCAGGAACCCTGCCACCAGCAGACTGCCGATGTCAATGCCGGCGATGCTCCCAAACACGACAGTGAGCGAGCTTAACGGAAACATCATTGCCAGGCTGCCGGAAGCGGTGATCGGCCCGGCGATCATCGACTTGTGGTACTTCTTCTCCATCATGTTGGGAGCCAACAGGGAACCCAACATGGCGGTGTTGGCGATCGTCGACCCACTGAGGCTGGAAAAGAGCGCCCCGGCGAGGATGGTGAGCACGCTGAGTCGTCCCGGCAGTTTGCCCAGCCACTTCTCTATGGTGTTGAGCGCCCTCACCGCTACCCCGGAGTTGAAGAGAAATTCTCCCATCAGGACAAACATGGGGACCGGGGTCAGATTGGGGTTGGTCAGGGAAGCGAAGATGCTGCGGATCGCCAGATCCCCGAAGTTGCTCCCCATGATGAACCGCATTCCCAGTAAGTCCAGGATCAAAAAGGCCAGCGCAATCGGCAGGCCGCTAAAAATGGCAAGCAGCAATCCCCCGACCAAGACCACCGCGACGCTTGCCCATTCCACTTATGAACACCTCATTTTCGATTACGAGATATGGAATAAGTCATGCATCTTCTTAAGCCCACTGGCCAAAAAGCCGGAGCCCATAAAGAATGCGCCCAGAGCGATTAACCCAAACATGAAGCCCTCAGGTGCCGCCAGAATATCGGCCGTCACCTCGTGGTTGGCGTAGGAATGCTGCGCGGTGATGAAGGCAAACCAGGCAATGGCAAACGCGATCGCGCACGACAAGAAATTGATCGCAGCGTGCATGAGGGTTCGCTGTCTTGGGCGGAGGGAGTTGGGGACCACGTCGACGCTGATGTGACCGTCGTGGGCCGCCAAGAGCGGGGCTCCCAGGAAGGTAATGAACAAGAGCGCGTAGGCGCTCATCTCGGTCATCGAGGCAATCGCCCGGCCAAAGAAGTACCGCGAGATCGCGGCACCGGAGATCCCTACCATCAAAGCGATCGTGAGGATGGCACCGATCTGGGTAAGAAAGCGAACGATAACCTCGTTCAGGTTGATGAAGGACGTCACCAACTTCCAAAAGAGATTACCGACTGGCTCGTTCGATTTCATGTGCCATCCCCCCGGCTTGCTGGTTTTTCTATTGACCTAACGCTTTCTTAATCGTCGCGCCCATCGTGGGATCGGCCTTCAACACCGCCTGCCAGGCCGAGCTGTAGGCCAACTGGACGTACTGTTTGGCGGTGTCCCCTTGCAATTGGATGACCTGCACGCCTTCCTTCTGCAAACGGGACTGTTCGTTTTGCATCAGATTGGTGAAGTAGTTCTGCTCGTCCTGTTCGACTTTTTGCTCCGCCTGCTCAAAGATCTGTTGAACGTTCTTGGGGAGGCTGTTCCATTTCTGGAGGTTCATCAGGCCGACGCTGTCCACCTGGTAAAACCCGGGCTGGATCATGTACTTGGTGTACTTGTCCCAACCAAAGGTGTCGATCCCGTAGCCAGGCCAGCCGTAGCCATCCACCACGTGGCGCTGCAACGAGGTGTAGACTTCGCTGGGATCGATGGAGACGGGCGCCGCACCCAATGCCGAGACAAACGCCTGATAGGCCGGGGTGGTGCGGATTTGCAGACCTTTGAAGTCGCTTAAGGACTGGATAGGTTTGTTGGTGTAGAGGTAGAAGTGGATGTTGGGAGAACCGTCGCCGCGCATCAGGAACTTCACATTGATGGGCTTGTAAATCTCATCCCACAGCTTGGTGATCCCCTGCTGGCTCTCCTGTTCCGGGGTGAGCGTGGAGAGGCGGACGGCGTTAGCTGCCGGCACCAGCGAGGAGGTGTAATTGGCGGCGGTCCAGTCGATATCCACCGTCCCATTCTTCAGCGCGTTGATCTGTTGCAGGGTGGGGATGACCTCAGGGCCCCCCAGGTATTTGATTTGGACCACGCCCTTGCCCAGGGCATTGACTTGTTTAATCAGGTCAAACAGTCCGTAGTTGTCCTCCGTGGTCTTCGGCCAAGCCGAAATCGCGGTCAGGGTGATTTCGTGGCCGGCATTGGCGTTGGCCGACGACTGCCCTCCCTGAGCGGGGGCGCTCCCGGCCGACCCGCAGCCCGCCAGCAGGGAACCCGCGAGCGCCACGGCTCCGGCCAAGGCCATCGATTTCTTTTGCATGCCAGTCCCTCCCATGTATTTGCTTATCTGACGTGATTGCTTACCACAGACATCTCCGATACTGGTTCTACCGCCACTCTTAAAGTCCTGCACGGTTCCTCTCCGAATCTTCAAACCTTCCCACCCTGATACTCGACGCCGCCGCGGGGCGGAGCGCCGAGGCTTCGAGGCCTGGACGCCGACGCCCGCAATGCTCGGCGGGGGGACCCCATCAAAACGGATACCGTTGCGGCCCGGTCGCCACGGTGATCCAGCGCAGCTCGGTGAACTCGTTAATCGCCGCCTTGCCGCCAAACCGCCCGTATCCGCTTCCCTTGACGCCCCCAAACGGCATCTGCGGTTCGTCGTCGACGGTGGTCCCGTTGATGTGGCAAATCCCCGCATCAATGCGCTTGGCGACGTTCAAGGCTCGCGGGATGTTCCGGCTGAAGACGGCGGAGGACAGGCCGTATTCGGTGTCGTTGGCCACCCGAATCGCCTCCTCGTCTCCGCGGACGCGGATGACCGCGACCACCGGGCCAAACGACTCCTCGGTGTAGATCCGCATCTCGGGGGTGACGCGGTCCAGCACGGTCGCCGGCATAATCGCTCCGTTCCGGCTCCCGCCGGCCACCAGCTTAGCGCCTTTGTCGACCGCGTCGCGAATCAACGCCTCCACCCGCTCCGCGGCTTCGCAGCTGACCAGCGATCCCAGCACGACATCGCCACTGGGGTCGCCGGCGGGGAGCGAGGCCGCCTTGGCCGCCAGTTTGGCGACGAACGCATCGGCCACCGCCTCGTCCACCACGATGCGCTCGGTGGACATGCAGATCTGCCCTTGGTGCATGAAGGCGCCAAAGGCCGCGGCATGGACCGCCTCGTCCAGGTCGGCGTCGTCGAGCACCACCAGCGGTGCCTTGCCGCCAAGTTCCAGGAGCACAGGTTTGAGATACTTGGCGGCAGTCTGGGCGATGATCCGACCGACCCGGGTCGACCCGGTGAAGTTGATGCGGCGCACCGCCGGATGGGCGATCGCGGTCTCGACGATGGCGCTGGCATCGGCCGGCGCATGGGTCAACACGTTGACCACTCCGGCCGGGAAGCCCGCCTCCCGCATCACCTGGCCAATCAGCAGGTGGGTGGCCGGAGAGAACTCGGAGGCCTTCATCACCACCGTGTTGCCGCAGGCCAGCGGCATGGCGATGGAACGCACGCCCAGGATCACCGGGGCGTTCCACGGAGCCATGCTGAACACCACCCCCACCGGCTGGCGGATCGCCATCGCCATCACCGTGGGATTATCGGAAGGAATGACTTCCCCGGTAATCTGGGTGGTCATGCTGGCCGCTTCCTGGAGCATGCCGGCCGCGATCTTGACGTTAAAATAACCCCACCCGGGGGTTCCCCCAGTCTCCTGGGTCATCAACCGCGCGAATTCCGCCGACTTGTCGAGCAACAGTTGGGCCGCCTTCAACAGCAGCTGGCGCCGGTCGTTGGGGCCGAGGCTGGACCAGGCAGGAAACGCGGCGGCGGCGGCATCCACCGCGGCCTTGGCATCCTCCACAGTTGCCGCCGCGGCTCGGGTGACCAGGCTACCGGTGATGGGGTTATGCCGTTCAAACGTCGCGCCATTGGCGGCAGGGACGTCCTCATTGTTGATGAGGAGCTGGATCTCCACGTAAAATCCTCCTTGTATATCAGTCTTGAGAGATTGAAACTCTCCGCCGTCGTCCTTGGGGAAAGGATGGGGGGCGCGGGGGGA
>JAIMAE010000082.1 GCA_023512105.1 Bacillota bacterium
TGACCTTTGAGCTACCTCCGAGCATGATCCGCGCAACCGCGCACCAAATCCTACACGAGGTGGCTGACAACTTTGCCCGGTTAGGGGTAGGCTTTCAGGAGTATTTGAACAGCCGCCAGCAGAGTCAGGAAGAGTTCGAGGCCGAACTTGCGCCGCAAGCGGAGGAGCGGGTGAAGAACCACCTGATTCTGGAGGCGGTGGCTCGTCGTCAGGCCTTGGCGGTGGCCGACGAGGAAGTGGTGCAGAGCATTCGTCCAGTGGCCGACATGGCCAAGCAGCCGTTGTCGGTGGTGGTTCAGCTGTTTAGGCAACGCGGGGACTTTGAACAGATTCGCCAGAACCTCTTAATCTCCAAAGCTCGTGACTATTTGGCCTCCACGGTGCTGGAGTAGCCCCTCGACCGAGCGGTAAGGAGGAGTTGGAACTTGAGCTACCTGATTCCCATGGTGATTGAGCAGACGAACCGGGGGGAGCGGTCCTACGACATCTACTCCCGGTTGCTGAAGGAGCGCATCATCTTTCTGGGAAATGCCATTGACGATGATGTCGCCAATCTGGTGGTCGCCCAGCTCTTGTTCTTGGAAAGCGACGACCCCGAGCGGGATATCCACCTCTACATCAACTCTCCCGGGGGCTCTGTCAGCGCGGGGCTAGGAATCTACGACACCATGCAGTACATTAAACCCGATGTCTCCACCATCTGTGTGGGAATGGCGGCAAGCATGGGGGCGTTGTTGTTGGCCGGCGGGGCGCCGGGGAAGCGTTACGCGCTGCCCAACGCCCGGGTGATGATCCACGAGCCGTGGATCAACAACCTGGGAGGCCGAACCACCGACGTCGAGATTCAGATGCGCGAACTCTTGCGCAGCCGGGAGACGCTGGCCAAGATTTTGGCTCATCACACCAACCATTCCGTAGAGCAGGTGCTGGAGGAGACCCAGCGAGACTACTGGATGACGGCGGAGGAGGCCAAGGCGTATCATTTGATTGACGAAGTGGTGATGCCTCGGGGGAAGTCACTGGCCGGCGGGCAATAAGGAGGGAGGTCGCATGTTCAAGTTCACCGACGAGAAGGGACAGCTGAAGTGCTCGTTCTGCGGCAAGTATCAGGATCAGGTCAAGCGCTTAATCGCCGGTCCCGGAGGCGTCTACATCTGCGACGAGTGCGTTGAGCTCTGCTCGGAGATTATCGAGGAAGAGCTGAACGACGACGTCGAATTCGAGCTCAAAGACATTCCCAAGCCTCAGGACATCAAGGCCATCCTCGACCAGTACGTGGTGGGCCAAGAGCGGGCGAAAAAGACGCTTTCGGTGGCCGTCTACAACCACTACAAGCGCATCAACATGGGCAGCAAGATCGACGACGTCGAGCTGCAGAAGTCCAACATTTTGATGTTGGGACCCACCGGCTCCGGCAAGACCTTGCTGGCTCAGACGTTGGCCAAGATTCTGAACGTGCCCTTTGCCATTGCCGACGCGACCTCCCTGACCGAAGCCGGATACGTGGGCGAAGACGTTGAAAACATTTTGTTGAAGCTGATCCAGGCCGCCGACTACGACGTGGAAAAGGCAGAAAAAGGGATTGTCTATATCGACGAGGTGGACAAAATCGCCCGCAAGTCGGAGAATCCGTCGATTACCCGGGACGTCTCCGGCGAGGGTGTGCAGCAAGCCTTGTTGAAGATTTTGGAGGGCACGGTGGCCTCGGTGCCGCCGCAAGGGGGGCGCAAGCACCCGCACCAGGAGTTTATCCAGATTGACACCACCAACATCTTGTTCATCGTAGGCGGCGCCTTCGATGGCATCGACAAGATCATCAAGCGGCGGATCGGGCGCAAAGGCCTGGGGTTCAACGCGGAGATTCAAAGCAGCAAAGATGGCAACATCGGGGAGATTTTGGCCCAGATCATGCCCGAGGACCTCTTGAAGTTCGGGCTGATCCCCGAGTTCGTGGGGCGGCTTCCGATCGTGGTGACCTTGGACGCGCTGGATGAGAAGGCCTTGGTCAAGATCCTGACCGAGCCTCGCAACGCCTTGATCAAGCAGTATCAGAAGCTGTTGGCCCTCGACAACATTGAACTGGAATTCAAGGATGACGCGGTGGCTGCGGTGGCGGCGGAAGCGATTCGGCGCAACACCGGGGCGAGAGCCCTGCGCGCGATCATCGAGGACATCATGCTCGATGTGATGTACGAGATGCCCTCGCGCAGCGACATCGCCAAGTGCGTGGTCACCCGAGAGGTAGTCGAAAAGCGAGAGCCTCCTCTTCTTGTGACCCAAGATCGGGCCAAGCGGACGGCGAAAAAGCAGAAGGAAGAGACCGCCTGACGGTTTTCGCGCCCTTCAAGGAGCCGGAACACTCGTAGTTCCGGCTCCTTGACGTTTTGCGCCACCCCTTTTTGGGCATAATTTCCATGGCGACTTGGCTCCATCAATTGCCGCCATAGCGACCTACCCTGGGGGGACACTATGCGGGCAGCGAACACCCGAACGCTTTCGGCGTGGAAAGGAGGGCCCGATGACGTTTTCCAATATCGTGACCTTCGTCCAGTTTGTCTTTGCCATCATCATAGGGCTCTACTTTTGGAATCTGCTCAAATCCCAGCAGGGAAGCCGGGTGGTCATTGAGCGCGAGTCCAAGAAGGAGATGGAGAAGTTACGCCGGCTGCGCCAGATTCGGTTGAGCGAGCCGCTGTCTGAGTTGACGCGGCCCAGCCGCTTTGAGGAGATCATCGGCCAGAACGACGGCATTCGGGCATTGAAGGCCGCGCTGTGCGGCCCCAATCCCCAACACGTCATCATCTACGGCCCCCCCGGGGTCGGAAAGACCGCAGCCGCTCGCCTGGTCTTGGAGGAGGCCAAGCGCAACCCGCTCTCGCCCTTTGGCCCCGACGCCAAGTTCGTGGAGCTGGATGCCACCACCGCCCGGTTTGACGAACGCGGGATCGCCGACCCCTTGATCGGCAGCGTGCACGACCCCATCTACCAAGGGGCGGGGCCGCTGGGAATTGCCGGGATTCCCCAACCCAAGCCGGGAGCAGTCACCAAGGCTCACGGGGGGGTGCTGTTCATCGACGAGATCGGGGAACTGCATCCGATCCAGATGAACAAGCTGTTGAAGGTGTTGGAGGACCGAAAGGTCTTCTTCGAGTCGGCCTACTATAACCCGGAGGACCAGAACCTGCCCGCGCACATTCAGGACATCTTTGAAAACGGCCTGCCGGCGGACTTCCGATTGGTGGGCGCCACCACCCGCCAACCGATCGAGATCCCGCCGGCGATTCGCTCCCGTTGCCTGGAGATCTTCTTTCGCCCTCTCCTACCCGAGGAGGTGGGCCAAGTAGCGCAAAATGCCGCCCATAAAATGGGGATTGAGATCGACGCCGGCGCCGTCGAGGTGATCAAACGCTATGCCACCAACGGGCGAGAGGCCGTCAACATGGTGCAGATCGCCGCTGGACTGGCCATCACCGAGAGTCGGCACCAAATCAGCCAGGCCGACATCGAGTGGGTGGTGACCTCCGGGCAGCACAACCCGCGGCCCGACAAGAAAGTGGGGTCCCAGCCCGCGGTCGGGGTGGTCAACGGGCTGGCAGTCTACGGTCCCAATCTCGGCACCGTGCTGGAGGTGGAGGCGATCGCGGTCCCGGTGAAGGGCCGACGAGGGAGACTGTACGTAACCGGGGTGGTCGACGAGGAAGAGATGGCCGGGGCCGGCCGGGTGGTGCGGCGCAAGTCGACGGCGCGCGCCTCGGTGGAAAACGTGCTGACGGTCCTGCAAGGACAGGGCATTGATCCCGACGCCTACGACCTGCACGTCAATTTCCCCGGAGGGATGCCGCTCGACGGTCCCTCGGCCGGGATCGCCATCGCCACCGCCCTCTATTCGGCGATCACCGGAAAGCCCTGCGACAACCGGCTGGCCATGACCGGCGAGGTCTCGATCTTAGGTTTGGTCAAGCCTGTGGGCGGGGTGGTGGCCAAGGTCGAGGCGGCGCGGCAGGCCGGGTGCCACACCGTGTTGATTCCCCGCGACAACTGGCAGCAGCTCTTTCAAACCCTCGAAGGGATCCGGGTGGTTCCCGTGGGCACGTTGGCCGAGGTCTGGCAGCATGCCTTTGTGGACCTTCCCGGGCAGCAGATGGCCCGGCCGGTGGCCTCGACCGAGCTCTTGACCGCCTCCCCGCCGCCAGGTCCTGCCACCGGCTGACCCCGGGGCAGGAATCTTTCCCCTCCCCAGCGAATAGGGATGCCGAGTCCTAGCGGAAATCTCGACCTGGGAGGGGTTGGCGCATGAAAATCGACGTCTTTAATCACTTTGTTCCCCCGAAGTTTTTGGATCGCGTGGAGTCTGTCACCGGCGACCCGGAGATGAAAAAGCGCAACGCCCACATTCCTACCCTGTGGGACCTCGATGCCCGCCTTCGCCTGCTCGACCCGTACGACGACCTGCAACAAATCCTTTCCTTAGGTCAGCCGCCCCTGGAAATCCTGGCCGGGCCCGACGAATCGCCGGAGTTGGCCCGAGTCGGCAACGATGGGCTGGCGGAAATTTGCGCCTCCCACCAAGACCGGTTCCCAAGCTTTTTGGCTTCATTGCCGATGAACAACCCCGAGGCGGCGGTGCGGGAAATGGAACGGGCGATGCGCGAGCTCGGCGCCTGCGGGGTCCAGATCTACACCAACGTCCAAGGGCATCCCCTAGACGAACCGCGGTTTCTCCCCATCTTTCAGTACGCCGCCGAACACCGGGTGCCCATTTTTATGCATCCAGCTCGGCCGGCCACCTTCGCCGATTACCGCTCGGAATCGAAGTCGCGCTATGAACTTTGGTGGGCCTTTGGCTGGCCGTACGAGACCAGCGTGGCGATGGCGCGCTTGGTTTACTCCAGGATCATGGAGCGGTTCCCCGACTTGATCGTGGTCACCCACCACATGGGGGGAATGGTGCCGTATTTCTCCGGCCGGATCAGTCCGGGGTTGGATGTGATGGGGGAGCGCAGCGTGGATGAGACTTACGAGCCTTTGGCACGTCCCGCCATGGAGTACTTCAAGCGCTTTTACGCCGACACCGCGCTCTTCGGGGCCGAAGATGCCACTTGGCTGGGATATCGCTTCTTCGGCGTCGACCATTGTCTGTTTGCCTCCGACTGCCCGTTTGACCCGGAAGGGGGCGCCCTGTTTATTCGCGAGACCATCCGCGTGCTCGACCGCCTTCCCATCTCGGAGGAAGCGCGCCAACAACTCTACGAGGGCAATGCGCGCCGACTGCTGCCGCTGCGGTAAAGGGGGAGCGCTCCCCCTTTTCCACGCTGACCCTTTGAACCGGCCGCGGATAGTATCCCTTGGGGGGTTGGGATAGAATAGGAGGGATGAGGAGGGTCAGCATGTCAATCGAATTACCGTTGCTGCCATTAAGGGGGGTCTTGGTTTTCCCCTACATGGTGGTGCCCCTGGAAGTGGGGCGAGAACGCAGCTTGAGAGCGCTCGAATCCGCCATGTTGGAACGTCGGGAACTCATTTTCGTGGCGCAAAAAGACATTCGCCAAGACAACCCGGGGCTAGACGACCTCTATCGGGTCGGCGTGATCGGGGAAGTCAAACAGCTGTTAAAGATGGCCGGCGGGGGCTCCAAGGTGGTGGTGGAGGGCCGGGCGCGGGCCAAGGTGCTGGCCATTGAAGAGGCGGATGGATACTATCGGGCGACGGTCGAAGAGGTAGAGGAAGTCACCGAAGGCGGGCCGGAGACGGAGGCCTTGATGCATGCCGTCGTCGAGCTGTTTGAGCAGTATATTAAGAACTCCAAGCGGATGCCGGGAGAGGCGTCGCTGTCCATGAACGTCGACGACCCGGGGCGACTGGCTGACACCATCGTGAGTTATCTCGATGTGCGGACCGCGGAAAAACAGGAAGTTTTGGAGACGTTTTCAGCTAAAGAACGGCTTAATAAGGTATCGGACCTCCTCTCGCACCAGATTGAACTCTTAGAGATCGAAAAGCGCATCAACGTCCGAGTGCGCAAGCAGATGGAGCGCTCCCAAAAAGAGTACTACCTGCGGGAGCAGCTGAAGGCCATCCAACGCGAGCTTGGGGAACGGGATGATCAACAAAGCGAAATCGAAGAGCTCAAGGCCCGCCTGGAGCAACTGGGGGACGTGGGCGAAGAGATTCGCGAGAAGATCGAACGGGAGATCGACCGCCTGGCCAAGATGCCGCCGATGGCGGCGGAAGCGGTGGTGGTGCGCACCTACGTCGATTGGCTGTTGTCCCTGCCGTGGACGGTGACCACCCCCGAGCGCTTGGACATCCAGGAAGCGGAGCGGATTTTGGAAGCCGACCACTACGGGTTGACCAAGGTCAAGGAGCGCATCTTGGAGTACCTGGCGGTGCGCCAGCTCTCCAAGTCGCTCAAGGGGCCCATCCTCTGCCTGGTCGGTCCTCCCGGGGTGGGCAAGACCTCACTGGCCCGTTCGATCGCGCGGGCCACCGGTCGCAACTTCGTCCGCATGTCGCTGGGCGGGGTGCGAGACGAGGCCGAGATCCGCGGCCATCGACGCACCTACGTGGGCGCGATGCCGGGCCGGATCATTCAAGGCATCCGCCAAGCCGGGTCCAAGAACCCCTTGTTTCTTTTGGACGAAGTGGACAAGATGGCCATGGACTTTCGCGGTGACCCGTCGGCGGCGCTGCTCGAGGTACTGGACCCGGAGCAAAACGTGCGCTTCTCCGACCACTACATCGAGCTGCCGTTTGATCTCTCCCAGGTGATGTTTATCACCACGGCCAACGTCATGCACACCATCCCGCGCCCGTTGGCCGACCGCATGGAGACGATCGTGATCCCCGGGTACACCGAGGAGGAAAAGCTGCACATCGCCCGCCGCTACCTGTGGCCCAAACAACGGGAGCAACACGGGTTGCAGGAAAACCAGATCGAAGTGACGGACCGGGCGCTGACCTACGTCATCCGCAATTACACCCAAGAGGCCGGCGTCCGTCAGTTGGAGCGGGAATTGGGAAGTATCCTGCGCAAGGCGGCACGGGAGATTTTGACCGGGCGCCCCACCCCGATCCGGGTGACCCGGTCTCGGGTCCAGCACTATCTCGGACCGGAGCGAGTGCGCCATCGGGCCGCCGAACAAAAGGACCAGGTGGGGATCGTCACCGGTCTGGCGGTCACCGAGGTCGGAGGGGATGTGATGCCGATTGAGGTGACCACCATGCCGGGCAAAGGGCAGCTGCTGTTGACCGGGCAGCTGGGCGACGTGATGCAGGAGTCGGCGCGCGCGGCCTTCAGCTACGTCCGCTCCCGGGCGCGCGAGCTGGGCATCGACCCCATGTTTCACGAGAGCTTAGACCTACATGTCCATGTACCGGAAGGGGCCATTCCCAAAGATGGTCCGTCGGCCGGGATCGCGATAGCCACCGCCATGGTCTCGGCTTTGACCAATACCCCGGTGCACTCCGACCTGGCCATGACCGGGGAGATTACCCTGCGGGGGCGGGTCTTGCCGGTGGGCGGGATCAAGGAGAAGGCCCTGGCCGCCCATCGCGTCGGGATCCGGGAGTTGATCTTGCCGGAAGACAACCGCCGGGATTTGGAGGAGATTCCTCGGCCGGTCCAACGGGCGATGACGTTGCACTTCGTCAGCCACTTGGACGAGGTCTTGCAGTTGGCCTTGCGAAAACGCGTGGAGGACCATGTCGGGTAGACGCGGGGCTCAAGAGGCCGCACGGTCGGGGAGGCTGGTGGCGGCCACCTTGGACCCGGCTGAGATGCCGTCTGATGGGCTGCCGGAGGTGGCGTTTTTAGGCCGGTCCAACGCCGGCAAGTCGTCCTTGCTCAATGCGCTGCTGGGGGCCCAAATTGCCCCCGTCAGCTCCAAACCCGGGAAGACGTCGGTGATTTGCTTCTACGCCATGCCGGGGTGGTACCTGGTGGACCTTCCCGGGTACGGCTATGCCCAGATCAGCAAGGAACGCCGGAGTGCCATCGGGGAGCGGGTGGAAGCCTTCTTGACCAATCGCCAGCCGCTTTTGGGAGGGTTGGTGGTGCAAGACTGCCGGCGGGACCCGGAAGAGGAGGAGGCGCTGTTGCGCCGGTGGGCTGCCAGTCGCAACCTGTTTTTGGCGGTGGTGGCCAACAAGGCCGACAAGTTGAACCAACGCGAGCGGGTGGAGCGCAAGGCCGCCTTGGAAGCCGCCTGGAAGCTCCCGGTGATACTGGTGTCGGCGCGGACGCGGGAGAATCTGGAAGCCGTACGCGCGGCGATTCGCGGGCTCGGGCTCTCCATTTAATACCAGCTGACGGCGCGTTCAGAGCGGCTGCGGGAACCAAATCCGCAGCCGCTCTTACTATGAATTAGGGCCTGGTGGAGCGATTGTCCATTGTTGCCACACATAAGCGGTCTTGGCGCAACAGGAGCTCATGGTTTTTTGTCGAATGATGAGGACCGACGCTTTGTTGTGAGGTGAGCCCGGATGATCGTCTCCCTGGATGGAAGTTATCGCTGGATTCGTCCGCTGCGGGCGGAAGACATTCCCTTCTTGCGCCAGTGGGAAGAGGACCCCGAAATTGCGTATTTTTGTGGGCGCAAGTTCGCCCCGGGAGAGGGGGATTTGGGATGGTGGCAGGCCATGTTGCGCGAACGAGACCGGACGGCGTTTGCCATCATCGGACCCCAGCGCGAACTGATCGGGGACCTCGAGCTCGAACATATCGCCTGGCGGGCCGGGGAGGCGGAACTCAGGGTGTCGATCGGGGATAAGCGCTATTGGAATCGCGGCATCGGTTCGGCGGCCCTCAAAGAGGCCTTGGACGTGGCGTTCGGTGAACTCGACTGCGCCTTGGTCTATCTCAAAGTGACCGAAGACAACCTGCGCGCCATTCACGTCTATCAAAAGCTGGGTTTCCGCAAGATCGGGATTCTGCCGGCCTCCGAGCGCCTGCCTGGGCTGCCCCGGCTGGTTTTGATGGAATTGGATCGCGAGGGCTACTACGGCAACGATCGCAGCGCGGCCAAGGCCGGGGTGGGATCGACGGCCGCTGGATAGCCGGGCACCATCGGCCAGAACAGGGACAGCCGCCGCCAGCGAGCGGCGTCGGGATAGGTGGTGCTGGGCCAGAGCCGATAGTGGAGGCCTAATCGGATCACCCCCTCCCATTCCGCCGACGAGAGTCCGTCGGCGCCTCCCAGGAGCTGGGCCACGGCGTGGCTGGAGTGGGTGTGCAGGTACCACAGGGCCAGGTTGAAGCCAGCCAGCAGGCGGTCTAGGTTGGCGCTCTTCCCGTTGACCGTAAAGGCCGGCAAGGGACCGGTGGAAGCGCCGAAAAACGCCAACACCGAGGGCTTGAGCCTTTGTTGCTGGAGGCGAAGCAGGAGCGGGAGGTCGACCACCGCGTAGGGCAGGCGGCCGGAGGACCAAAGGCGGAGGATGGCGGACGTCGAGAGGGCCTCAAACTCCCGCGGCTGCACGTGGTGTTGGGCGAACACCCGGGTCGCCCAGGGGAGGACGTCGGCGTCGGCCTGGTAGGCTAAAGGCAGCTCCTTGATCTGCACCAGCCGGAAATGGGGGTCGGGCTCTGGCGAGACCAACACCAGGTCGGGGTACAGGGCCAAATACCCGGTGACCGGCTTCGGGCCGGCCAACGGGGCGACGAGTTGCACCGGCGCGTCGGCCGCTTCACGGACCTCCAGGTGCAGTTCGGCAAATGTTCCGAGACGCTTGGCCAGCAAATAGGGCAGCAGGAAGAAGGGGTCTCGGGAAGCCAAGGTGACCGACAACGTGGGCTGGGGAGGAGGGGCAGGGAAGGGCTGACGCCACCAAAGCCCTGCCGAGATGGCCAAGAGGGTCAAGATCAGCCCCCAAAGCCAATACCTAACCCGCCTCACCGGCCTCGCCTCCTTTATGGTCGCGACCCATCTCGGGGACGACCGTGCGCCGGGACATCCTCCAGATGCTATGAGGCGCGCGCGCCAATGAGAACTCGACCAACGGGGGGAGGGTATCGCCGGTGGCCCCGACCGTGGGGAAGCGGCGACAGGGAGCGCTTTGGGGCGATTTGACAGCGATTGCCGGTGCGCTATAATGAGGAGTGTTGGCTAAGGCTTGCCCCACATTTTGATGCAAGGAGGACACGGAATGCAGGTACGACCGCTAGGGGATCGGGTCTTGGTGAAGTTGGTGGAGGAGGAGCAGCGGACCCAGGGGGGTATCTACATACCTGACACCGCTAAGGACAAGCCGCAGACCGGCATCGTGATCGCGGTCGGAGACGGGGAAGAGGTCAAGGTTAAGGAAGGGCAAAAGGTCCTGTTCGCCAAATTCGCGGGCACCGAAATCAAGATTAACAATGAAGAGCACCTCATCCTCTCCACGGACGACATCTTAGCCGTAGTCGAAGGCTAACACCTGAATCCGCTTCGCTTGGCGGGCGTTGTTTCCGGACCCCGAATCAGGGGATGGACCGGTTTCGCGGTACTCCAAGAACACCACGAGAACGATCCTTTTCGTGCGCCCTCGGCGCGAAAAGGGTCGTTTTCTTGACTCCTGCGGTAGCCTGTGAGTGGATTTCGCATAAAGAGGTGGAACATGGCCGACCTCAGTCCCCGCTACGACCCGGCCCAGGTGGAAGGCAAGTGGTATCAGGTCTGGAAGCGCGAAGGATACTTTCGCGCCGGGCCTGCCTCCGCGGCGCGCGTCTTTTCGATTGCCCTGCCGCCTCCCAACGTGACCGGAATTCTTCACCTGGGACACGCGCTGAACAACACCTGGCAAGACGTCCTGATCCGTTACCACCGGATGTTGGGCGACAACACGCTTTGGCTGCCCGGCATCGACCATGCTGGGATTCACACCCAGATGAAGGTGGAGGAGCGGCTGCGGGAGCGGGGGATCGACCGGCGCGCGATCGGACGCGAGGCCTTCCTCGAGGAGGTCTGGCGCTGGAAGGCGGAGTACGGTGACGAAATCTTGCGCCAAATTGAGCGGCTAGGCGCCTCGGTCGACTGGTCGCGCCTGCGCTTTACCCTCGACCCATCGCTCTCCCGCGCCGTCACCGAGGTCTTCGTTCGCCTATACGAAGAGGGCTTGATTTATCGCGGCCACTACATCACCAACTGGTGTGTCTCCTGCCGCACCGCGCTGTCCGACATCGAAGTCGAGCACGTGGAGGAAAGCGGGCTTTTGACCTATATCCGCTATCCCTTGGCGGACGGGCAGGGGGCGGTGGTGGTGGCCACCACCCGGCCGGAGACCATGCTGGGCGATACTGCGGTGGCCGTGCATCCCGACGACCCGCGCTGGCGCCATCTGATTGGTAAGGAGCTGGTTTTGCCGCTCTTGGGGAGACGGATCCCGGTGGTCGCCGATCCCCTGGTCGACCCGGAGTTTGGGACCGGCGCCGTTAAGGTGACGCCGGCCCACGACCCGACCGACTTTACGATCGGGGAACATCACCAGCTTCCTCAGATCAAGGTGATCGGCGAAGACGGGAAGATGACCCAGGAGGCCGGGCCCTACGCCGGGCTGGACCGCTACGAGGCGCGTCGCCGGGTGCGAGAGGACCTGAAAGCCGGCGGGTATCTGGAACGGGAGGAAGAGATCACCCACGCCGTTGGCCATTGCGAAAAATGTGGGTCGACGATCGAGCCGCTGCTCTCCCTGCAGTGGTTCGTCCGGGTCGCCCCGTTGGCCAAAGCTGCGCTGGCGGCGGTGGAGCAAGGCCAGGTGCGCTTTGTGCCCGAGCGCTTTGCCAAGGTCTATCAAAACTGGATGGAGAACATCCACGACTGGTGCATCTCCCGCCAGATCTGGTGGGGCCATCGCATTCCCGCCTACTACTGTCAGCGGTGCGCGGCCACGGTGGTGGCGCGGGAGGCGCCGGACCGCTGCCCCCAGTGCGGGGGACCCGTCGAGCAGGATGAGGACGTGCTCGACACCTGGTTCTCCTCGGCGCTGTGGCCCTTCTCCACTCTGGGGTGGCCGGAGGCCACCGACGACCTCGCCACCTACTATCCGACCTCGGTGCTCTCCACCGGTTACGACATCATCTTCTTCTGGGTGGCGCGGATGATCATGCAAGGGATTCACTTCACCGGGGAGGTTCCCTTTCATACGGTGCTCCTTCACGGATTGGTTCGCGACCACTTGGGGCGGAAGATGTCCAAGTCGTTAGGCAACGGGGTCAATCCGACCGAGGTGATCGAGCGTTACGGGGCCGACGCGCTGCGCATCGCGCTGGTTCTAGGCTCTACCCCGGGCAACGACATTCGCTACTCGGAGGAGAAGGTCAAGGCCGGAGGCCACTTCGCGAACAAGATTTATAACGCGGTACGTTTCGTCTTGCTCAACCTAACCGTCGACCCGATCCTGCCGCCACGTCCCTCTCACCCGGCGGATCGCTGGATTCTGTCGCGCGCCGGGCGGCTGGTCGAACGGGTCACCGACCTGCTGGAGCGCTTTGAGTTTGGAGAGGCCGCGCGGACGGTCTACGACTTCTTCTGGGACGAGTTTTGCGACTGGTACATCGAACTGGCCAAGGTGCGCCTGCGCCAGGAGTCGGAGCGTCCGGTGGTGCTGGGGGTGCTGGTCAGCGTGGCCGAGACGGCTCTGCGGGTGCTTCATCCCTTCATGCCCTTTGTAACCGAGGAGCTGTGGCAATCGTTACCCCACGAGGGACCCAGCATCATGGTGGCGCCCTGGCC
>JAIMAE010000314.1 GCA_023512105.1 Bacillota bacterium
TCATCTTTTGGCGCCAACCGACGCATGCCGCCCTGTTGGTGGGAGCTTTGGCCTTGGTGACCACCCTCACCGCCCCAAGGAGGAAACGGAGAATGGGACGAGTCGAACAGAAGGCGCCCTCTGGGCTGGCCGCGTCCGGGAGTTCAGGGCCTTGGTGGACCTTGTCAGGCACGCTGGCCGCGCTTGCGGCCGCTGGGCTCGGGGTCAGCGGATGGAGCTACACCCATCCCCTGACCACCGTGCAATCCCAGCCGATTGCCTATTCGCAGACCGTGCACTTTGACTACCAGGCCCAGGTGGCCAAGAGCGTGCTCTATCCCCTGGGACAGCTCCGGCCAGGCGACCCGGTCTACGTACCCCCGGTCAAAACGATGACGGTGGGCCTGCAATACCAGTTGGACCTGAAACAAGGGCAGGTCCTGGGAGGGACCGCCGGCCTGGACGCCGAAATCCTCAGCACCAGCGGCTGGCGCTACCGCTATCCCCTGATCTCCCCCCGGCAGTTTACCGGTGCCTCCACCACGCTGTCGGCGACGCTGGACCCCGCCGCGGTCTTGAACACGGTGTCCCAGGTGAAGGACATGACCCAAGACCAGCTGGACACCTATCAGCTGCGCCTCATTCCGGTGGTTCACGCCACCGCCCTCAGCCACGGAAAGCTGTTCTCGGCGCAGTTCGACCAGCCGATCAGCTTTGACCTCAACAAAAGCTGGTTAAGGCTTCAGGTGCCCACCACCCTCAGCCTGGACCAGTACCTCAATCCGGTCAGCAAAGGCTCGAGCCAGTATTCTCAGGTCGTCCCCAGTGCCTTGAGCGCCTTCGGCTACGCCCTGCCGCTCAGCCAGGCCAGACGGTACGGCCCCTTGGCGGCCACGCTGTTCTTATTGGGAGCAGGACTTGCATGGTGGTGGGGCCAGCGGGCTCAGAGCCGGCTGGATCCGGCCAGCCGGATTGCCCGACGCTACGCCTCGATTCTGGTCGACGTCGACCACCTCCCGTTCTCGCCCTTTGAGCGCAGCATCCAGGTGGGTTCGATCGACGGCTTGGTTCGTCTGGCCCTACAGTGCGAGCGAATGATCCTCCACGCCAAAAGCGGGGAGGACCTGCACCTCTATCTTTTGGAGAACGTGGGGGAAAGTTACTACTACGCAGTGCGCGCCTCGGTGTCAACTCCCCTCCCACAATCCCAGCTGCAGTCGGTCGAATCGGTTCCGTCCCCATAACCCGGGCGGGAGCCTACGGCTGCACTCCCGTGCGACGCTGGGAAGTGGGCACGAGACAAGGGATTTACCGGACGGTCCAGGTCGACGTCACCGCAGGCTCTCCAGCGGAAACCCTCCCCACGAGACATGGCCGCCGGCCACCGGCCAGCCGCCCGGTCAGGCGAAGAAAATTTGAGCGGTCCACCCTCCCTGGAGGACCGCCCTGGGTTCCACAACCGCCCGTCAGGGCGCCAGGACATAGACCGTCACCGGCTCCACCCCGAAGTTGGAGACCTGCTGGGGGGAGGCCTTGAGGTAGATGTCGATCCGGTGGCCGACGATGGCGTCTCCGGTGTCCAGCGCCTTCCCCAAAAAGCCCCCCGGGGGCAGTATGGGGTCGGTGTAGCCCTTGACGTACACCAAGGAATTCAAGGGGATCACCGAGGGGTCGACCGCCACCATCCCGGGTTTAAGCGGTTGACCGAAATAGTCGGTCGGTCCATAGGGGTAGTTATCCTTACGGCTCG
>JAIMAE010000315.1 GCA_023512105.1 Bacillota bacterium
ACGGACCAGACAACACCTTGAGTTCCTCTTCGATCAGGGGCTTGGGGGAATAGTGGATGTGAATGTCCACCACTTTAGGGCTGCCCATGCCCGCACCTCCTTGTGTATGCTCCCTGGAAGCCGACCACCTGCCCTCCGCAATGCCAAGGGACAGGCGGCTTCTTGTACGAAAAGCGTGGCCATTATAGCAGTAGCAGAAGCCAAAGAGCAACGTGCGCCTTGAGCGCCCAAGCAGCAGGGCTTCCGCAGGCAACCGGTGGGCCCTGCGCAGACAGCCACTGCGAGCGAGAGTCTGCCAACGTTGGAAGACAGATGGTGGCCCGGCCAGATATCGAGGAGCCTGACGACCCTCCGCGCGGCACCGTCCAACTGGTTGGCGCGCGCAGCGACGATTCCAGCAGGAGGTGAGTCGGCGGGCCTGGATTTCTCTCGATGCCTTCCCGTCCCCCCCACCGACTTCGGTTATGTCCGATAAGGTGGATTATGTAAACTAGAGGTTGAACGTATCCCTTTCCTCGCTCCCTGGGTGTTTCCCGTTAACTACCCATCCCTTCTTCATGGGGGGGTTACGTAACCTGGCTTACGGGTGGCCTGTCCTGACATCGTGGGAAGTCGAACGAGAGGGAGAACCTGACCCCAAGGGGGAACGTCCCGCCCAGCAATCGCCTTCCGGCAAGAGCCAACAGTCGGTGGCGCAAGCCACCCGATCAACTCGGCCCAGAACCATATGTCAACGTCTCAAGCTTGGGTCAGGCCTGGTGTTCGCCGCTGGCGCTTCCGCTCGACCATGGAGGGCTCAGAGCTGCTCTTGGGTCGCTATGTACCTGCTCTAGGTCCACCTGAACGACCTCGGATGGGCCCGATCGCCTGACCGCCGACAAACCGCCACTGGCGCAAGTCTTCGGCCATCCACACCGGCCCCCGATATTCCGCCTGGGCATCGAGATGTGCTCGGACCAGATCTGCCCCGGGCAGCAGATGGGTCAACACCAACCCTTTGCTCCGAGCCCGCTGCGCTATGTTTCCGGCCTCTTGGGCCGTGCTGTGATGCGGGCGCAAGCTGTCCCAAGTCGAATCGTCGGCGCGGCGAAGGCCGGGAGCGTGAGCGGCGCTGGGCACCAGAACCGCTTCATGGATGAGCAGCGATGTGTCTTGGGAAAACTCGGCCAGTTTCGGGGAATAGGCGGTGTCGCCGGAGATCACCAGGTCGTCGCCTGGGCCGGCACTGATGCGGTAGGCCACGGTGACGATCGAATGCGGCACCTCCTGATATCGCACCTCAAAGGGTCCCACCGCAAACGGGGTCGGTAGCTGGAGCGGCAGCTCCTGGACCACCACATCTTCCAAAAGGCCGCGGCGGGAGCGCCCCAGGGCGATTCGGTACTCGATGTCTTCGGGGAACAAGACCTCGCAGTAGGTGCGGTAATGGCGGGCGGTGCCGGGCGGCCCGGCGACAAATAGTTCCCGCCGACCGTGAATCCAACCGCCAATCAACAGCTGTCCGAAGCCTAAGGCGTGGTCAGCGTGAAGATGGGTAAAGAGCACCGCGGTGACCTGCTGGGGGGCAACCCCAAGCCTGAGTAGCTGCTGCACCGTGCCGTCGCCGCAATCCACCAGAAGATAGCGTCCCTCGTGCTCCACCAGTACACTCGGCGCTGAGCGCTCTGTCGACCATCGCGGGGAGCCGCTGCCTATTATGGTGACCTGCACCGCATGCCCTCCTCT
>JAIMAE010000316.1 GCA_023512105.1 Bacillota bacterium
TCCCAGCCCAAAACCCACTTGGGGCGCCACAAAGCTTATTCCGCTGACCGGGGTCGGAGCGGGCGGAAAGACCTGATGCCAGTGGGCGCCTCCGTCCTCGGTGGCCAGGATCTGGGTGGTGGTCAGGCCGTCTACCAGCCAGCCATGTTGGGGATCAGAAAAGCTTAAGGCGTGCGGGCCGGGGATCCCATTGGCACCAAAAACCGGTGGGTGCTGCTGCCAATGCCGTCCGTTGTCCGAGGTGGTCCAAAGCGCGATGGTACCCAGATCACACGCCTCACAGGTCCCAGAGAGCACCGCTTGGGAGGCGCTGAGCGCCACCAGCGGCCCTGGTGAATAGCCTGGACCCTTAGGGGCGTCGGCAGGACTGTCCGGTGCGGGGCCCGAGCCCGCGCCGCTGACCGCGGCGACCACCGTAGCTCCTTGGTCAGGAGAATAATGTACGACCGTGTACGAGGTCTGAGACATTCCAGACCCGCCTATCAACTGGAGCCAGACCGAATCGGGCGCCCCGACCCTGAGTTCAGCCCCGCTCAAACTGGCTGTGCCAAAGCGCACGGCCGGCGTCCAGTGCCGTCCTCCGTCGGAGCTATGCCAGAGCGTGGTCCTTCCCACCGCCCATCCGGTCTCCGGGTTGAAGAACGCCACCGCCAGAGGATGAAAGGGGGTGGCGACCGGCTGCCATTGTTCGCCGCCGTCAACCGTCTGATAGAGTCTCCCGGGAGATGAGGGTGGACCGGTCACCGAGCTGACCGCCCAGCCTTGGAGCGCACTGGCCCAACTGATCGACCTCATTGGCTCTCCCAAACGAATGGATTGCCAGTGGAGCCCGCCATCGACCGTCCTCAGTAACCTCTGGTCGCCCCAGGCCCATCCGTGGAGCGAGTCGACAAACTGCACCGCTCGCAGGTCCGCGTTTCCTCGGTACTGCTGGCGCCAATGATATCCACCGTCTTGGGTCGCCCAAATGGCTCCTGGTCCGGCCACCCAGCCATCCCGAGGGTCCACAAACCAGGCCGCCGCCATGTGCACCTGGGCCGCGGTTTGGACCGCGACCGCCTGCCCCGCAGTTTCGGGCCGGACCGCGCTTGGCGAGGGGTGAGAGGGCCGGTTGGATGCGGCCGGACTGCAGCCGGCCAGCAAGGCGCCGATAATCAACAGCCACCCGTAGCGTCGCATGTCTTTCTCCCCCGTTTCGGATCCCCGTCGGTCTGCTCCTGTCCCTAACGTCTCCAAGCTGACCGCGGTTACTCCGGATACGGCGGTCAAGGCACCTCAATGGTCGTTGCGAGAGCCAAAACTCGCCTTGTGGAAACGGACGGGCTGACCACAGCCGGCACCTTGGCTCCCTCAGGGAGGGGGGGAAACGGTGCGCTTGCTTGGCTTCAGCCTGAGGAGCCCAGGCGGAGGGCGCGAGGCTTGGCGGCGGACATCACCATCCGACGGCGGACCCAGTTGGTCCAAAAATGGATCGCCGGCCCCTGCCCCAGGGTTGCGATCAGCGAATAGATGCCCGCCATGCGTCCGTAAACCAGGTACATGGCCAGCACCGAAAGCAGGTTTAAGGCCAGGAGGGTGACCCACAAGGGCACGCGCCGCCGATGCTCTAGCAGCTGGGCAATCGCCGAATAGCCCCCAGTGGAACATCCGCAGGAGAGCACGAGTCCGGTTGGCAGGTATGCGATGCTCAAGAGAATTCCCACCGCCATCCAGGAAGGCCAATG
>JAIMAE010000083.1 GCA_023512105.1 Bacillota bacterium
CGCGCCCGTGGTGAAGCGGATATCACGCAGGCCTCCGGAGCCTGAATCAGGGGTTCGAGTCCCTTCGGGCGCACCACCCCCCTACCAAACGAAGTGGGCGGGTTTTTTCGTTTGCCTGTGATCCTTCTCCCAACGGACCTAGAACACCCTCCTGCAAGACAGCTCACGGGGACAGCGCATCCCACGCGGTGAGCCGCAATACCGTCCGCTTGGCCCACACGGATACCCATTGCCCAACAATCGGCACGCCATACCTCCAGAATTCCGTGGGCTCTGGGGTGAGCCAGACCTTCGCCCCAATACAGGGGTTCAGCGAACCAGCGAATTGCCAGGGTCCATTCGCCAGTCCGGCTTCCTCATCTTCTTCGCAGGTGTGTCGTACGTCCGCCGAAGCTTTATTTCAGGCGGCCACTCGCAAGGGAAAAAGTCGCTTCGATCTTAAAAATCGCTGGTCTCCTCCAGAGCAAGCCGCCAACCGAAGTGCTGAGCCGCCTCTTCGGCCAGCTGCCATCTGGAGTCCAGACTGAGTTTGCTCAAAAGGTGGGAGACGTGGGTCTCTACCGTGCGTCTGGATATCGCCAAGTCTTGGGCTATCTCCGGGTTGGTCCGGCGTTCCGCGATCAGGCGAAGGATGCGCAGCTCTGTCGACGTCAGGGCATCCCAGCCAGAGGTGGGGCGTGCGCGTCGGGAGGTCAAGCGGACGCCCAAGGCGGCTAAGCGGTCTTGGGTGCGCGCGGCCAGCGCGGAAGCGCCTAGCTCTCGATAACAGCCCAGGCTGGTTTTAAGGTGCTCCCGAGCCTGCTCTTCGGCACCCCGGTAGGCGTAGGACCATGCCGCCTCCGCACAGGCGAAAGCCTGTTCAAACGGCCGCCCGGCCTGGGCATAGGACATCGCCGCCTGCTCGAGGACCACGGCGTCATCCTCCATCAACCCACGAACCATCTGAAGGGCCGCATGAAGCCCCAAGGCGGTGGGGCTGCGTACTGCCAAGCCTTCCAATCGGCTGATAACCTTGGAACCCATTTCTGCACGCTGGTCCCTTCGCATACACCGTATCACCCAGGGACCAAGGGTAGCCCACACCCCGCCATCCTCACCCCATTGCGCCGCATGAGCTGCCCAACCAGCAGCTTCCTCCACTGCCCCTTCGGCGTCGGCAATCACGATTTTGGCCAGGGTCAGCCAACCGGCGCGATAGCCGTGGTCACCTCCTGCCATCTCGGCATCAGCCAATGCAATCCATTCCCTGGCCAGAGACCGATCCCCTCGGCTATAGCGAATCAAGGCGTAAAGGCCGCGAGCCGCCACCCGCCAGCCGATGCTGCGGCGTAGCGCCTCGTCCATCCCCACCTCAAATTCCCGGGCCGCCTGGGTCCACGCTCCGGACCAAAAGTAGCTAAAGCCTACGATAAATCGCCAGAACGGCCACCAGCCGTGCTGAGGAAGCACTTGTCGCCGCAGCAGGGCCTGGGCGGCGTCAAACCGGTCCAGATCGACCAAAAACATCGCCTGCGCCGAGCAGGGCAGGGGATCCGGCGGCAGACGGTTGGAGGAATTCGCGGCGTAGGCCGAGGCCTGGGCCGCCAGAGAAGCCGCCGCGCCCAAGTCGCCCTGCCTCTCCCGAAGTAGCGCCTCCACCAACAGGGACCGCGAGATTGCCACCGAGTCGCCCCACTCAAGGCTCTTGGCTTTGATCCGCTGCACCTCTTGCGCCAGGTCTTGGGTTTCCCCGCGAAGAAATTGGACTAGCGCGGTCGCCGCCTCGAAGCTTGGCCTCTGCTCCCCCCCTTGGGTTAACTCGGCTTCCGCCTCTTCCAAGGTCTGAGCCGCCAAGCCAATTTGACAGCGATGGACCAAGGCTTCAATCAGATACCGTCGTAACCGTCCCCGCTGCTCCCCATCCACCACGTGAGCCAAAGCCTGCCGACATAACTGCTCTGCCTCCCCTATCTCGCCCGCCGCCACCCATGCGGCGGCGGCATCGGCCAAGAGCTCAGGGAAATCGGGCTGGGACGAACTGCTGATCGCCACCGATTTCGCCATCAGCCCGGCGGCCTCTTTGGGAGAGAAACGGGCAAGCTCGGACGCGGCTTTTCGCAACCACGCCACCGCCTCCGGCTGCGGACCACTCTGGGCGGCTCGCCTGATGTGCCGGCCGATTTCCTCGGCCGGCGCACCCAAAGCTTTTAAGACCTCTGCGGCCTCCCGGTGCAGCTCGGCGGTCAACGCGGCAGGCAGGGATCTATAGAGAGCTTGCCGGTAGAGTTCCGACCCAAAGGCAAGCTTATCCCCGCGCTCTTCCAGCACCCCCGCGGCCAACGACTCCTCGAGTAGAATCAAAAGCTCGGCGGGGTGGCGCCCGGTCAGTTGAGCCAACGCTCCCAGCCCAAACTCGGACCCAAAGGCCGAGGCCAGTTTCAGCCAGTGCCTGGTTTCCGCCGAGAGGTCCCAGGCTCGCTCCGCCAGTTCTTCCCACAGCTCCCTGGGCAGATCGGAGACGATGTCCACCGAGGTGGCTTTGGGGTGGCGCCGGGTTGTAAACACCAGCAAACCGCGGCGGTGGAGCAGATCCAGAAACTCCGAGACCAGTCGGGGGTTGCCTGCGGCCTGGGAAAGGCGAGCCTTCAACTGTGGGCCGAGCGCCCCTCCCACCTGTTGTTCAGCCAGCGCCCGCAGGACGGGCTCGGGTAGCGGGCCCAGGCTGAGGTTGGCGTCCTCCGCCAGCAGTCTTCGCAATGTGCGCAGTTGGGAGGGGACTGGAAAGCGCCTTGCGGTCATCAACACGACCAACGGGAGCGGATCCTGACCTTCGTGCAACTGGCGAAGCCGCTCTAAGGTACCCTCGTCAGCTCGATGAACATCCTCGAGTACCACCAGACCCGGTGTGGGCAAAATCGGTGGGGCAGAAAGGTCGGAAGGCCCCTTCTCCACGTGGTCTTCCGCCTGGGGACCCCCCCGACGGACATGGGAGGCCGGCGTACCCAGGAGCCACCCCCGGAAGCCGGGCAAGTCTGGGCTTAACCGCCAGTGGGTGCCGCGGGGTGTCAACTCTAATCGGGCCCAAAACACCTGCCATCCCCGATGGGTCGCCCAGGACGCGGCAAACCGGGCAAGCGTGGTCTTTCCAGCGCCTGGCGGCCCGTCTATGAGCAACAGGCGAGTTTGCTGCGGAGGAGACAACGCGCGCTGAATCCATCGTCGTTCGTTAGTTCGCCCTAGACACCAGTTCTCGCGCCCGCGCACGCACTGCCTCCTATCTCTACATGCGGGTTGAGGGATGCCGCTGGGGGAGGGCGGGGCCTTCCGAGCTTGACCGAAACCTTTGTGGATCGCAGGGATGGATGCCTCTATCCCGCATTTTCCGTCAACCTTTCCTCGGAAGCAATCCCGGTTTGGAAAAAATCCGTGAGATTCACGGACGCGGATTGCGCACGTCCGTCCCTATGATAACCGTGTCGTTTTGTGCAACGGGCAATCCCACCATGCAGCTGCGACCCCGGCGCGGCTCAAGGCCGTGGGCGGTGGTCGGCGCCGCACAAAAGGAGGTCGCGGATAGCTTGATGTTAAGACGGTTATGGCAACACAGTCGGCGCACAATTGTTGCCCTGATGCTGGCCTTGTTGGTCGGCGCAGTGGAATCCGGCCTCCTCACAAGCGTGGCCGAGGCCTCTACCCCGGCCATCGCCAACCTCTCGCTACGCCTCGGCAACTATGTGAGCGCCACACCGGAGACCCAGTGGACCTTTCTTTTCACCACCCCCGGCGGGCTGCCGCCAGGAAGCTTGATATGGAACTATTCGCCCGGGGTCATCTTCTCCTCCAACGCCCAAGATTACCAGCTGGTCGATACGACGACCAACGCGCAGGTGCCGGTCACCTTTAAACCCGTCAGCACCGGTTTCCAGCTGGTCGTGAACGCTCCAGTCTTGCCGGGAAACCAACTCGCGCTGTACGCCCTGAATACCACCAACCCCACTGTCCCTCCGGGCCAGGCCAGTCTACAAACGGGCGTGTATTTGTTCGCCCAGCCGCCGTTCGTGCCCACGAGCTGGAGTTCCACCACCGTGACCTTCAACGCTCCCTACCTTCCGCTTTCCGTTCACACGTCCTCGTCCCTCAGCGGGGCTAGCGGTGTGACCTGGACCTTTTCGGTGCAAACCACAGCGGCCTTTCCTTCCGGGTTGGTGGTAAACAACTCGGGCGGAGTGCAAGGCGCCATGTTTTCCAGCAACCCCGCCGACTACGTGCTCAGCATCAACAATACCCCGGTGCCGGCTACCGTGTCCTTGGGCGCGGGAGGCGCGTTTGCCTTGACCACCACTGCGTCCGTGCCCGCCGGTGCCACGCTGACCGTGCAAGCCTACAACACCACCAATCCCACCGTCCCTGCGGGGCAGACCCAACTTCAAGTCTCAGTGGCCCTGACCCTCACCCCGTCCAGCAGCAACTTTATGGACGTGGCGCGCACCACGGTGACGTTCCAATCCTTCGGCAGTTCCTCCACCGGCTCTGGGCCTCCCGCCGTGCAGAGTCCTTCGTTGGTCATCGGTCAGCAGATGGCGCCGTTGCCACCGGCCTCCCTGCCCGGGAGCGACAGCACCTCCTCGAACTTCTCTCCCTACACCCTGCGCTTTGACAACCAGGGGGATACGCTTAACGGGGGAACCCCGAGTAACAGCCAAACGTTGGACACGCAGACCACCGCCATCAACGGCACCCAAGTGATCGGTACCGTGGGCTCGACCTCGTATTATCTGACCAACGCCGCGGCGGTCGAAATCCCGGTCCAGTGCACCTCCAATTCCAATTGGGTCACCGCCTGCAACGTCAAGGTGGAAGACGCCAACAACAACCCCTGGCCCAACGTGCAGGTAATAAACCCCCAGGGGGGGACCGTTAATCTCGCCCTCGGCAATGGCACCACCTTCACCATGCCCCAGGTCGCGGTGAACACCACAGTCCAACCCGCTACGATTCCGGTCGTCACGCCCCAATCCCAGGTGCCGACAACCGCCAACAATTCCCTCTACAGTCCTGACTACATCAGCGGCGGCTGGGGGCCCATCAACGCGCCGGGTGGGCTGACGATGGTGCCCATGCCCGATTGTTCGGGTGGAGTCGGCACGGCCTCGGCCACCCTCTTGATTCCGCTGAACGGCGTCTCGGCCCAGGTCAAAATCGTCACCACCGAAGTCTCGGCCATGATCTCGAGCCTGAGCGCAGATCTCTTCCTCGAGGTAGGCAATCAAGGGGGATTCTCTGCGCAGGGTAGCTACGGCAATATCTGGCCGAGCAACAACTGTTCCTATGAAGGCTTTGTGGGGATGTTTGCCCTCTCCACCCACGCCGCCAACTGGGCCGACGTGCTCAACACCGGCCTTCAAGGGAGTTACAGCCAGGTAAATAGTCTCACAGCTTCCTCGCTAGGCAATGGCCAAGTGCTGGCCTTTGCCGCTTACAACGACTCCCGCACGCTGAACCTGGCGCAGGTCCCCTTGAGCGAGTTTCAGGTGGCGGTGATGCCTTACAAGATCTTGTATCAGCCCCCCGGGGACAACAGCCACTCGGAGTTTACCCTCTCCCAAGGGGCCACCAGCCAGACCGACTTTACCGTCGCCCAGGAGACGACCAACACCACGGCCATCACCAACACCACCTCCTGGAACATCGGGCTCTCGGGAGAGGAGGTGGGGTCGCTGAACACCTCCGGCACCTGGGATCAGACCGTCACCCAGGCCAACACCAGTGCCGCCAGCAACAGTCAGTCGGTGGCCTGGACCAGCGCCGAGGACCAGCAGTGGCAATCGTACACCTCCGCCAACAACAACGGCCTACCTCAACTCGACACCCCCGGGACGCAGCCTTGGATGTACGACGAGTTCGTGTTGGAGATCCATCCCCAATTTGCGCTCTACGACGGCTACTGGTGTACCGACGGCACCTCCAACTGCGGCGTCAACAGCCAGTCCTCATCCCTACCCGCGCAAGGGAGCACGCTGTGGACGCTGCTCGGCGCTCAACCCACTCAGTTCGATGTCCGCGCCGGCGACCTCCTGGCTTGCGCGCAGGGCACGGCCATTCCCATTCCGAACACCAACCCGTCCGAGCAGCTGACGCCGGCGCAATGTCAGAGTCTCTTGCAGCTCGACCCCTTTGCCGCTGCAGGCAGTCAATCCCTTAACCCGAGCTCGACCACGGCCGCCGGCGCCATCGGCAACCTGGCCATTCCGGTAGAGAATTACAGCGCCGGAATGCCCGGTGAGGGAACCAACGGCTCCTACATGGTCCAGCTCTCGCAGAGTCAGGAAACCAGCAACAGCTCACAGCAGACCTCGGCCTTTACCGCCACCATCGACGCCAGCCTGACCAACGGCACCGACATCTCGGCCGGGGTGGGACCGCCGGTGCTGCAACCCACGGGCGGCGTCAGCTTCGAGCAGAAGATCAGCTCCGGCCAGTCGGTGACCATCACCTACACCCAGTCCCAAACCGCCAGTCAAGTCGTGCAAGAGGCGGCCTCCGCCACCTTGAGCGACCTCTTGAACCCGGTTGAGACTTCGATTTTCCTGGACACCCGATGGGACACCCTGATGTTTCAGGTGCCTCAGCCCCAGGTGACCGCCGTGACCCCCACCAGCGGGCTTGGGATCGGGGGCCTGACGGTCCAGGTCTCCGGTCAAGACTTCTACGGCGGTCCCGTGCAGATCGAGTTTTGTCCCGGCGGGTCCTCTACCGGTTGCACGCCCGCTTCCTCCAGCACCGTCTCCTCGGACACGACCCTGACCGCCACCGTCCCCGCACTGCCTCCAGGGACTTACTGCATTGAGGTGATCGATGCCGGCGGATCCAGTAGCTGCACCGCGGCCAGCCAGTTTACGGTGGTGACCCCGCAGCAGCAGGCCCAATCCAGCGGACTCACCATACCCATCGTCTCGTCCGTCAGCCCCTCCTCCGGGCCCGACGGCGGGGGTACCTCCGTCGTCTTGACCGGGGCCAATCTGGAAGGGGTCCAGCAGGTGTGGTTTGGGACCGCCACCCCCCAAGACAACCCAGGGCTCTACAATCAGTACTTGGAATCAGGAGCCTCCAATGGGTTGCCGACGCTGTCGCAAGCGCCCTTCACGGTCCTCAATGACGGGGAAATCGTCGCCTGCGCACCCCCCGTGGCAGGCCCAGAGACAGTCTGGGTCGCGGTGTACGGTGCGAACGGCTGGAGCAATGTGACCCCAGCCGACCAGTTCACCTACACCTCCGGCGCCGGCACGACGTGTTCGCCCTCGGCCGGTTCCACCACGACGCCAAGTCCGCCCACGGTGACGGGGGTCAACCCATCCAGTGGTCCGGTCACCGGCGGCCTGATGGTCACCATAACCGGGAGCGGCTTCCAAGACCTCCAACAGTCCGTGGCGTGCACCGTCTACGGCTGTCCCGGGGGGGAGACCGCCACCGCGCTGCTCCCGCCGAAGGTTCAGTTCTGTGGACCCGGAGCGGTCATCTGCAGCCCGGCCATCGATGTTCAGGTGCTGGATAGCAACACCCTGTTGGTGCAGGCACCGCCCTCGGAGATGGGAACCGGAACCGTCGACGTCGAGGTCATGGGGCCTGGAGGGTGGAGCACGCCCAATGCCGGGGATCAGTTCACCTATACTCCATCCACCTCCTGTGGAACCTCGAGTAGTGCCTGCGCGGGACCGGGCAGCCTCTCTCTGGGAGCAAACCCGCCCGTGGCAGCGGCAGGGTTAGACAACGTCGCGGTCTTGGCCACGCTGCTCAATGGCTTCGGGTCGCCTCTGGCCAACGTCCCCGTCCTGTTCTCCAACTCCGGGGTCCAGCAGTCCACGACGCAAGTGGTTTACACCAATGCCAACGGCATGGCGTCGATTAACTTGACCAGTCCCACGCCTGGCATCATCTCGGTGGCGGCAGAGGTATACGGCCAGCCCAACCTGGTGAACCGGACGTCGGTCACCTTCGAACCCCTGCCGATCGTGACCGGACTGAGTGTCCATACCGGGCCAACCACAGGGGGAACCTCGGTGAGCATATCCGGACTTGGCTTTACCGGAGCCACTGCCGTGTACGTCGGAAACAGCCCCGTCACCACCTTCACGGTCGCACCGGACGGCACGTCGCTGACCTTCATCACCCCGCCGGGGCTAGGCACGGTCGACGTGCGCGTGGGCAATGACGCGGCGATCAGTGGGACGGGAGTGGCAGACCAGTTCACCTACAGCGGGGTCTCTGCCCTGGCCCCGCAAGTGACCTCGGTCAGTCCGTCGGGAGGTCCTGCCGCCGGTGGCACCCCTGTGGTGATCCAAGGCAGCGGCTTTACCGGGGCCACCGCAGTGCTGTTTGGGTCGACCCCAGCCTCGAGCTTCACCGTGGTCTCCGACAGCAAGATCTCAGCGACCACGCCGCCGGGCAGCGGTACGGTCAACGTCACGGTGGTCACCGCCAACGGCGTCAGTTCCCCGTCGCCCGACGCCACCTTCACCTACGTGGCGCCCGTGGGCTCGGTGACGCGGACGCTGTCAGCCGGCTGGAACACCCTATCCGTTCCCTTCGCTTTGCCTTCCGGCAGCGATTCCCTGGCCAACATCCTCTCCGATCAGGCTAACTCCCTGGTGGTGGCCCTGACCTACGACTGTACCACCCCGCAAGCCCAGGCGACGGGCAATTGCTGGCAGCAGGTGACCGGAAGCTTGCCCTCACCCATGCAGGGACTCTTCCTGGAGCTGCGGAATGGCAGCGGCCCGGTGACCGCCACCTTGGTGCCGGCCTCTTCCCTCAACGCCCCACCGCAGTACGGGTTGCAACCGGGCTGGAACTTGGTGGGGCCCTCTGCGCTCAACGGCGCGGAGAGCGACCAGACGTTTCTGGCTGGGGTCCCGTCCGCTTCGCTGCCGCTGCTGGTCAATCCCAACGGCAGTCCCCAAGCGGTTCCCGACCCTGGGGAAGACACCAGCCATTCCGTGCAAAACGGTTACGCGTATTGGGTGTTCTCAGAGTCCGGAGCCACCCTGGCCGGTCAGATCCCGACGGGGAACACCAATCCTTGAACAGGCAGCCGGCGCACGATCCCCGAAAAAGACCGTGCGCCGGGCACCCCATCGCCGTCCCCCTCTGCCAAGCCACCCCAGGGGCAGCTCGAAG
Source organism: Bacillota bacterium (assembly GCA_023512105.1). Classification (GTDB taxonomy): domain Bacteria; phylum Bacillota; class Sulfobacillia; order Sulfobacillales; family Sulfobacillaceae; genus JAIMAE01. The sequence goes on from JAIMAE010000083.1 coordinate 9,154, forward strand.
AGCGCAGTCTCGCTGTCGGTGGCGCTGACCGTCACCCCTGGCGAGGAATCCGCCCTCTGAAGACCAAATTCTCGGTTACCGCAAAGGATGAGACATCAGATGCAAAATCGGTTCAAATTGTGGTTGGCGGCGTGGTTAGGCTCGTCGTTGATGTGGAGTGGGGTTGCCTGGGCGCAAAGCAGCCCGGGCTCCCCACCTCCCCTGCCGATGCTCATCTCCGGCAGCGTGGAACTGCCCAACGGAAGTCCCCTGACCGCTTCCGCGACCATCTCTGCGCTGATCGGTGGCCAGGTGGCCGGAACCCTTCCCTTCCAGTCGCCAGCGGGAGCATTTGGAGGATCTAGCCTGGCACCGCAGCTGTTGGTGCAACAGGGCACCTCCTCCCCTCAGACGCTCGCCTTTGCCGTCACGGTAAACGCCACCACCATTCCGGCCGTGGTGCAAGGGACTTATGACGTGCTGGCTCCCAACGGGAGCAGTAGCACCCAAAACGGCCCCGTCGCGTGGAGCCCGGGTTCAGTGGTCACGGGGCTCACCCTGCAGTTGCAAGGTGGAACCGCCGCGTCCGGCACGCCGAACGCCCCGGCCAATGTCTCGCTGTCCGTCCCCAATGGCCCCAACATCACCGGCAGCGCCAGCGGCGGGAGCGGCACGGTGGCGGTGGTAGCGGAGACCCAGAACCCCACCCCCGTGAATGTGCAAGCTGCTACCTCGTACTTTGACATCAGTCTGGCGCCGCAGAGCTCGTTCACCCAGCTGACCTTGAGCTTCTGCAATCTAAACGGAGCGACGACCGTGTACTGGTTCAACGGCTCCGCCTGGGCCCCGGCCTCAGATCAGACCTACGACCCCGCGACGGGGTGCGTGAACCTCACCATTACCTCCAGCACCTCGCCGCGCTTAAGCCAACTCACCGGCACCTCCTTTGCCGCCGTCAACGCGCCCGTCATCACCACCACCGCTTTGCCTTCCGGAGCGGTCGGCCAGGCGTATTCCGCCTCCTTGACGGCCGCCCAAGGCACGCCGCCGTACACCTGGGCGCTGGTTTCGGGCAGTGCGTTGCCTCCCGGTTTGTCCCTCAGTCCCCAGGGGGCGATCAGCGGCACGCCCACCCAGGCCGGGACTGCCGCGTTTACGGTCCAGGTGACTGACGCCAAGGGCCTGAGTCAGACCGCTTCCCTCTCCCTCACCATCGGCACGCCCGCAGTGGTCGGCGGGGGTGGCGGAGGCGGGGGTGGCGGCCCGGCACCGTCCCCGAGTCCCGCGCCGAGTCCCAGTCCCTCCGGGCCGGTGACGCAAAGCGTGGGGCCGAGTGGCGGCTCGCTCACCGTCACCGCCAGCAATGGCACCCAGATCGCGGTTACCGTTCCGGCGGGTGCCGTCAGTGCCAACACCAGCGTCACGGTGGCACCGCTGACGGCGCTGCCTTCTTCGGTCTCTGCGATCTCCGTCGAGCAGGCCGTGGATCTCTCCAGTGCCCCGTCCGTTCCTGTTGCGAAGCCAGTCATGGTGACGTTTACGTTCACCAGCGCTCCCGGAACGGTGGAAGCGGTGTTTTGGAATAGCCTGACCGGAAGTTGGCAGCCGGTGGCCAATGTGAGCGTCTCGGGCGACACCGTAAGCTTCCCCACCCGCCACTTTACGGTGTTCGCCGTCGCTCCGGTCGGCACCGTACCGTTGGTCAGCCGAGTGGCAGGAGCGACGCGCCTGGAGACTGCCATCGAGGCGGCGGAGGCGGCTTTCCCGGATGGAGCCCCGGCGGTGGTGCTGGCCAACGCCGGCCAAGGCGCCCCAAGCCCCGATGCCCTGGCCGCGGCGGGACTGGCCGGCGCCCTCAACGGCCCGATTCTGCTCACCGAGCCGGACCAGCTCTCCTCCGAGGTGCTCCAGGCCATCCAGACCCTGGGGGCCCACACGGTCTATGTGGTGGGCGGGCCGGCGGCCGTCTCCGATGCGGTCGTCTCCCAGCTGACCGCCCAAGGGCTGACCGTGGTCCGCCAGTTTGCGGGGCAAGACCGCTTCGAGACGGCGGCGCTGATCGACCAGTATCTCTACAGCCAGGGCTTGACCCACGCCACCACCGCCTTCGTGGCCAACGGGGCCACCATGGTCGACGCCCTCTCCGCGGGCTCGGTCCTCTTCCAGGAGGCAGCCCCGGTGATCTTGGTCAACACCGGCCAGACGGCGTTGCCGGCGGCGGCCTACCAAGCCATGCAGCAAGCCCACCTCCAGCAGGTGGTCATCCTGGGCGGCCCGGCGGCGGTCTCGCCCGCCTTGCAGCAAGCCATCGCCCAGGCCCTGCCGTCCGTCTCCGTCCAGCGCTACGGCGAGACCACTCGCAACGCCACCGCGGTGGCCTTTGACCAGGCGTACTTTGGCCCGTCGCCCGGCGGGGTGGTCCTGGCCGCCAACGGGGGCGGCGGGGGGTCCTTTGTCGACGCCCTGGCGGCGGCACCCCTGGCGGGCGTCAACGGGGTGCCCATCCTGCTCACCAATCCGACCGCCCTGCCCGCCAGCACGGCCGGCTACTTGACCGGGATGGCCTCCAACCAACCGATCTGGGTGATGGGTGGCGCCGAGGCCGTCTCCAAACAGGTGACGTCCTTGCTTGTCACGTCGCCCTAGGTCATCAGGGGAAGATTCCAGGCCCGGCCCCAAAGAAACCGCCTCGACAGGGCACTCTGGTTAAGACTCGCCGTCTGCCCTCGGTGCCCCAGGCGGTTTTCTTTTCCTCAGGAACCCGCCAACGGTTGGGGGAAATTAATGGTGACGTCGGCGCCATCCTTGCCATGGCTTCGACCATGATCCGGTTCGCGCTATGGCTTGCGTCCAGAGTATTTTCCGGGCCTCGCCTGCGAAGGATTGAGCTTCAGGGACCCGCCCACAGGCGGACTTGCGTCTCGCTTTGGCGCTGATGGAGTTTCGCCACCACGGTCCCGGTCAACCAGACCTCTACGTTAAAGGCCGGAACATCCACCACACCGTTGGCTTCGTATTGATAGTAAGTGCCATCGATAGAAAAGCCTTGGCCAGGAAATCCGCCAGCGTAGCGAATCTCGGTTTCTTCCAGGCGCGTGGTGATGCGGACGCCCACCACCCCGATTGCCCCTGGCACCTCGCGGGCATCCTGCAGCAAGCGCCGCTGCGCCACCTTGCGGGTCTCCGACAGTCGCTCGGTGACGCCTTGAAGCTCCTGGTTGTAGAGGTTCCAGGCGGAGGCGGCGACTTGGGTGTGAAAGCCGACGGGCATGCAGTGCCAGTGGTAGCCGAGTGCGAAGCCCACGGGAAAATACCCGCGACCCATCAGTTTGAGTGCCTCCTCCGGTGGTAGCGGGCTGATCGGCATGGTGGGCAGGCTACCGGCCCAACCCGCAAACCTTACTGCGGTCCCTACCATCCGACATTCCACCACCGAACCCAGGCGCTCGAACTCCGGACGGGCCCCGAAGAC
>JAIMAE010000084.1 GCA_023512105.1 Bacillota bacterium
AACCGGGCCGGACCGGTTTTGGGCTTGTGGTTATAGGCCTCATGGGCTGGTAGGAGGGAGGAGAGGACGATGTTCTTGGGTTGGGGAGCTCCTACGATTCCGTTAAACGAGATGCTGGCCATGTACAGCCTTTCTTCGCCGTGGAACCTGGCCCTTCTCATCATCGCCGGTGCATTCTTAGTCGGGTTTTTAGGCTTTGCCTTGGGGATGGTGTTGGGTACTCCACAGCCAAAGAAGGTCGTCCCGAAAGGCGGACATCACCGTCACGCCGCCTGAGCCGAGGCATCCGGCCAGCGCGACCTCCCGGCTCCACCCAGGGGCCGGGAGGTTTATGGTTTCCAGGGCATCAGGTCCCAACGGACCGTTTGTGGAACGATCGGACCATCTTTGGGAACGATTGGACCTCTCAAAGGGGGACCGGCTGGACGCAGATGGTAGTACGAAATGTCGTAGGCGAGGGATGGCCCATCCTTGTATCATCAAAGCAATTCCAACGCTTCCCGGCAGCCAGTCGACAAAAGGTCCTACCCCAATGGAAATGTTCTGTCGAACACGGGGCGATTTCGGACGGACATTGTCAAGAAAACTCACATAACTTCACAGGGGAGCGGGAAGCACTCCACAGGGAAGAGGGCGATGAGATGGGCTCGTCACTACCGATTATTGGGTGGGGACTGGCGGCCGGGGAGGGTCGCCGGCTGGCTCCCCTGACCTTGACCGCTGAGGGTCATTACCGGTCCAAGGCGATGGTCTCCTTCCTCGGCAGGCCGATCCTAGCCTGGCAGCTCGACGCCTTTGCCGCGGCGGGATTGCGACGGTGCTACCTCGTGACCCGAGGAGAGTTCAATCGAGAACCGGTGCGGGCGTACTTCGGATATCGTTATCGTCACGTGGATTTGGCATATTCGGAGTCCATCTGGGACCGCTGCGACACCGGCAGCGCCGATGCCACCCTGCGCCACGCGGCCAGGTTGCGGGTGGACCAACCGCTTTTGGTCTTCCCGACCGACTCGCTGTTTTCCGTCGACCTCGGCGCCCTCTACCGATTCCACCTCACCCGCCAAGCCGAGGTGACGATTGCCACCATGCTCTTGCCGGCCGAGGCAATCGACGGGCGTTACGGGGTGGTGTTTGCCGACTTGGAGGGCCGGGTGGAAGGGTTTTGGGAGAAGCCGAGCGCCGCCGAGCTTAGCCTGCGTGGAGGCAGCCCCATCCCCGGCGGATGGCTGACCAACATCGGCCTGTACCTGATCGACCCCGATTTGCTCTTGCGCTTGGACCGCGACCGCGAGATTCGCGCCATGCGAAGGCGGCGGCTGGACTTTGGCCTGGATTTGATCCCTTGGTTGGTGGAGCATGGCCATCGGGTCTTTGCCTATGGCGGTGCCAGCGCCGGCGATTTGGGAAATCTGCAGGCCTTTTTGAAGACTATGGAGGCAGTGCTGACCGGGGAATTTCCTCTAGCGCGCCCGCGACCGCCCCACGGCTGGGCGCATCTTGCGCCGCGGATTCATCCCACCGCGATCATCCGCAACAGTTGGGTGGCTCCCGATGCGGTGATCGGGCCTTACGCCTGTGTGGAGTCGAGTTACCTCGGGGAAGGGATGGTGGTGGGGAGCCACGCGCAGCTGCGCCGGGTCCATGCCGGGGCCGACTCGTTTATCGGGGCGGCCGCCCGGATCAAAGACACGGTCTTGGGCACCGCGGTCCGAGTGCACTCGCGCCGTCCCCAGCCCACCGTGATCGACGGGTGGAGCGGGCTGGGGGATGCGGCCGAGGTGGGCGCGGGAATCCATCTGAGCGGAACCGTGGTTCTGCCTGGGGAAGTGGTCGAGGGGGAGCGCCCGTCTGCGCCCTCAAAGGTTTCGGTGGGAGCATGAACCGCCAAGACCTCGAACTGATCCTGGTCAGCATGGAGGGGCCAGATGCCTGGAGCCAAGTGGGGGGATTAGGGACGCGCGTCAGCGGGCTGGCCACGGTGACGGCAGGTCAGGGGATCCCCACCCACCTGGTCTTCTGGGGCGACCCAGCGCTCCCCCCGCGCGAACAACAGGGTGCGCTCGATTGCATTCGCTGGGGACAGGCGATCAGCCGACGGTGGCCTTCCGGGGTCTACGACGGGGAGGCCGAACGGGTGCGGGACTGGGAAGACCACCTCCCGGGGTTTTTGGTCGACGAGTTGATCCGCCCAGCCCTGGCACAGGGCCGCGAGGTGGTGTTGGCCTGCGAAGAGTGGCAAACCGCCGGGGTGGCCATCGCCACCAGCGACCTGTTGCATCGCCTTGGGGTGCGCTCTCGCGTCACCTTACTGTGGAACGCCAACAACGTCTACGGATTCGACCGCATCGACTGGCCCCGCCTGAACTTTGTAGCCCACCTCACCACCGTCAGCCGGTTCATGAAGCAGCGGATGTGGCAAGAAGGGGTCAACCCCACCGTCATCCCCAACGGCGTGGGCGGGGAGGCCTTTGTCCCAAGCGACCCAGAGGTGGTGCAACGCTTGCGCCGGGCGGTCGGGGCTGACCTCTTCTTGTTGAAGATTGGGCGGTTTGACCCCGACAAGCGCTGGCCGATGGCGCTGGAAGCGCTGGCCGCCTTGCGAGCGCGGGGGGTGCAGGCGCGATTGCTGCTGCGCGGCCAAGGAGAGGGGCGCGAGTCCGTCCGCGCGGTGGCCGAGCGCCTGGGCCTTTCCTGGGAGCGCATCGCTCCCCCACCCGGATTGTTGGCGGAGGCCCTGGCCGAGACCCGCGCCCCGGTGGTGGAGGTGGGCCAGCGCCTGCCGGAGGCGGAGCTTCGCGCCCTCTACCGAGCCGCCGACGCCGTCTTGGCCCAGTCCGGCTTTGAGCCCTTTGGCTTGGTCGGGCTGGAAGTGATGGCCCAAGGCGGCGTGGCCGTGACCGGCGACACCGGGGAGGACTACGCCATCCCCTTCGTCAACGCGCTGGTGGTCGATTCCGACCAGCCGGAGGAGTTGACCGAGCTTTTAGAGGCCTTGGGCGAGGACGAAAGGTTGAGCGCCCGGCTGCGCGAGGCCGGCCCACCGACCGCCCAGCGCTATCGCTGGGAGACGGTGGCGGAGGGCTTCTGGCGCCGGGTGGCCCAGTTCCAACGTCAGGCGAAATAGGACCAACTGGCCGTATGCAGGCCATCAGGAGAGCGGTGCACAGTGATGAGGGAGGTAGAGAGCATGGTTGCAGCGATGGCCCGACGGGATGGGGAGGAGGCGCTCTTCTCGGCGCTTTCCGCCCGCGGTTTAGAGGCCCCGATGGTCCAGAGCATCCGCGAGCGCGAGGCCGAGTTGGTGATGCGGGCCCAGGCAGGGGACGCAGAGGCCCTGTCCACCTTGGTGGAACGGAACCTTCGCCTGGTGGTGTGGGTGGCCAAGAGCTACAAGGGGAACCTCTCCGCATGGCCCGACCTGATCCAGGAAGGAAGCCTTGGTCTCCTCCAGGCCGTGCGCCGCTTTGACCCGACCCGCAAGACCCGTTTTGCCACCTACGCCGTTTGGTGGATTCGCCAAGCCGTCCTTTTGGAGGTGCAGCGGGAGCGAAGGGTACAGGAGGTTTGGGGGATAGCCGGCTCTCTGGAGGACGGCGATGGGGTCCTCCCGGGAGAGATCGAAGGAGGGCTCGGGTTTGAACTCGGTGAGCAGGACGTGGCCGACCCGGCCGACTGGGTGACGATCCAGGTCGAGCGGGAGGTGGTGTGGCGGGCTCTGGACCGCCTGGAACCGAACGAACGCGAGGCGGTGGCCCGACGGTTTGGAATTGGGCCCTACGCCGCGCCTGCCAGTTTCGGAAAGGTGGGGCAGGCCCTGGCCTTAAGTGAGGATCAGGCCCGCCGCCTGGTGCAGCGAGCGTTGGGCAAGTTACGGCGGATGCCGGAGATCCGACACCTTCGGGCGGGTTAGGAAGGCAATGGGGCAGGCACGATCGGATGGGCAATCGGTCCGAGTGGACGGGATCGCAGAGACGAAGGGATCGCGGAGAATCAGCACTTCGACCATGGGGAAGCGGAGGTCCCCCTGGCAGAATAAACCTGGGATCGGAAAGGTCCCGGCCATCATCTCCACAAGGGGGAGAGGATCATGTTTGTAGACTACGTAGGGGTAATGCTGGTGAACCTGGCCGCGGGCTTGGCCATCTTGGCCCACTACCTGTACAAGAACCCGGCGCCACAAGAACGGCGCAGCTGGGCGGCAGGGTTCTTCGCGGTTGGACTGTTAGGGTTTGTGACGTCGTTTGCCATGACCGTAACCTGGCCGCTGCCGGGCGGTTACAACGTCGCCTTCGGAGAGCCGGGGCTGTATCTGAGCACGGCCTTTCTCGGAGCGGCGGTGACGCTGACGTTTGAATGGGAGCCTTTGATTCCCGCTCTGTACGGCATGTTTGGAGCCATACTGGCCATCGTAGTGGGCGTGCGCCTGTTGACCTTGCACCTTACTCAGAGCCCGACCGTGGCCGCGGTGGGCTACCTCTCGGCGGGGATTGGCGGGATCCTCACGGCGGCGGCCATCAACTGGCGGGAAGTGCGTTGGCTGGCGGTGTTGACGGCCGTCATCCTGGGAATCTCGGCGGTGGTCTGGGCCATCACGGGATTCATGTCGGACTGGGGCCACATTGTCGACTTCGCCAAGTGGGTGCCGCTGACCATGCACCCAGCTCCAACCAAGTAGTCCCGGGAAAATCTCTTCCTGCCTCCATCAAGACAGAGCGGGTGTCCATCACCCGCTTTTCTTTTTTGGCCGCACCACCTCGGCGACGGCAGGAAAAACCTGGGCAAACCACAAAGAGCAGCTAAGAGGTCGCGCATTCTAACCTCAGCATCGTGGGACATGGCCATATCGAGGGAAAACCCAGAGAGGGAAAGGGGAGAGGACAAATGGGGTTTGCACTCGAGGTGGGGGCCACCCTGCCTGATTTCGAACTTCCCGACCATCGGGGAGTGAGGCGGCGACTGTCTGCCTTTGCCGAGCTAAACCCGCTGATCTTGGTGATCGCCCGCGGCCACTTCTGCCCCAAGGACCAACAACAACATCGCTTGCTGGCCAAGTTTTACCCGGAACTGCGGGTGGCCTACACCGAGTTGGTGACGGTCAGCACCGACGGGCTTAAGCCGTTAAACGCCTTGCGTCAGTCCACCGGGGCCGAGTGGACGTTTCTCTCCGACGAGGAGCGGGTGATGCAAAGCGCCCTCGACCTCGAGGAATACACCGACCCGGTCCACCAGCCGATGATTCCCCACACCTTGGTCCTGGCTCCCGGACTTCGGATCTATAAAGTCTACAACGGCTACTGGTACTGGGGTCGACCGTCTCCGGAAGACCTGCGCCAAGACCTGCGCCAGCTGTTCATGGAGATTCGCCCAGACTGGGATCTGAAGCGCCCGGGGCTTCGGGAGAACTGGGAGCAGGGAGACCGCTCGCTCCATTATCCCTACCAGAGCAGGAAATCGTCCCCGTAAGTCTCGAGTGCCGAAGCGGAGCCTCGTGTGCCACGGTGGCCCGCGGCCGGGGGGTCGTTAAGAGGCCCGGGGGGCCAAGCGAGCTAACCCCCCCGAACCGATTGGCCCCGGCGGGGAATTCTTAACTAGAAAAAGTAGTTGGCACTCTGGGGAAAAGAGTGCTAACATAAAGGTGCGATCCTCCCATAGATCCGGTAGAAATGGTTCGTTTGACCCAGAATGGATGTCGGATGGTTCCTAGCAAATGGGCCAAACGCCAATGGCTTCGACGAGGGCCAGACGGTTACGCTGAAGATGGGTCCGGGGTCACCCAGAGCGGGTGGGAGAGCCGGATCGGACGTGTGAGTGCGGAAGGGAAATCGGGGAAGGAGGGAGTGGTCATGATCGGCTTTGCACCGTACAGCGGGTTGACCATGGAGCAGATGCTGCAGATGTACAGCCTGCAGAACGGCTGGAATCTGGCGATGGCCATCATCGCGGGCGTGCTGCTGGTCGGCATCATCGGCTTTGTGATCGGGCTAGCCGTGGCCACCAAGGCCCCAACCACGGAGCACCACGGACGTTCTAGCCACCCGCACGCCGCTTGAACAGGGCCGGTGGCGGAGAAGCCTCTCCGCTGCCAGCCCTGCTCGAGGGCATCGGGGGCTCGATGGGCTAGCAGGTTGAGGAGAAAGGGGATTGTCAGATGAAAACGCTGCAGGCGGTTTTGGCTTCCGACGGTTCGCGCGGAGCGCTTCGGGCGGCGGATTGGCTGGCCCAACATTTTGAACCCGACCAGGTGAAGGTGACGGTGGTCACGGTAGAACACATCGACCTGCCTGCGTTCATGGAGCCGTCGTCGCCGGACGCCTACGAGACCATGCTCAACGAGGCCAAAGAGCGGGGCCGGCGCCAAGCCGAGACGGCCTTGGCCGAAACCGTCAGCCGACTGGCGGCGTTTTCGCCGGCCACGGTGGTGCTGAACGGGCCGCCGGTGGAGGCGATCTTGCGCTACGTGGATCAACATCGGCCGGACTTTGTGGTGATGGGTCGGCGTGGCCACACCTTGCTGCAGAGCTTGCTGATTGGCAGCGTTTCCCTCGGCGTGCTGCAGCGCTCGTCGGTTCCGGTTTTGGTCGTGCACCCGGAAGCGTAAGCTTGCTTTCGTCTGAAAATTGATAAGCGAGATGAAGGTGGAAGGAGGAAGGGATGGCGATGAATTCGCATCGGCGTCGGTACTCGGAGTTCGTGGAGGTCGGGGTCTGCATCGACTGCGGGAAGCCGGTGGACCTGCACACGGTGATGATCACCTCGCAGACCAAGCGGTGCATTGACTGCTACCGGGCCCAGCAGAAGCTGCGCGAGGCCTTGTGATTAGGTCCGCCTGGAGATGGTTGGAGACCAGCCGGCTCGCCCGATCGAATCCTGCCTAAATCCTCGTCGCATGAGGCTGATTCGGTCGGGCGATTGCTATTGCCAGGACAAGGGCATAGCATAAAGCCAGCATCAACAGGGGAGGAGTGGGGATGGAGGCGTTGCGACCTCCCGGGGTCGGACTGAGAGCGGTGGCCGCGCTGGCGGCGATCGGGATGTTTGTCATCAATGCGGTGGGGTTTCTCGACACCCAGACCGGCTCGGCGCTCGGTTGCGGGCGCGACTGGCCGCTGTGCAACGGGAGGGTGATTCCCGCGTTAAACAACCTCCACGTCGACATCGAGTTTGCGCACCGGGCTTTGGTCGGCGGGTTTGCGGTGGTCGCCGCGGTTTTCGTGCTCTGGGCCTACCTGCGTTACCGTCAGTGGGAGGAGGTGCGTTGGCTTTCGGCGATTGGCATCGGCTTCATCCTGATCCAATCGGTCCTGGGGGCCCTGGCCGTCATCTTCGTCAATCCCCCGGAGGTGTTGGCGCTGCACCTCGGATTTGGACTGATGGCGATGGAGGGCGTGGGGTTGTTGGCCGTCTTTTTGTTTCAGCTGACCTCCGCGGGATCGGGCCTGAGCCTGCGGCGCCAACCGTTGGACCCTCGGGTGCGGCGCTGGCTTTGGGCCACCTGGATCGGCTTTTACGTCGTGATCTACTGGGGTTCGTTTGTGGCCTTCGTGGGCGCCGGAGCGGCCTGCCCCGCATGGCCGCTGTGCGCCGGCTGGCAGCTGGGGCCACTTGGCTTGCTGGCCGCCTTCAACCTCTTGCACCGGCTTTTGGCCTTGGCCTTGTTTGCCGTGGCCTGCGGAGCTGCCGCTGCGGTCTCGCGGCTTGCCCCCGAGCGGGTGGATTTGCGGCGAGGCAGCTGGTTTGTCGTCCTGGGGTTGATCCTGCAGGGCTGGAGCGGAGCCCATTTGGTGTGGACCCATCTGGCGACCGGCCCCGACCTTTTGCACGTGGTATTGGTGATGGTGCTGTTTTCGGTCTCCAGTTACCTGGTGATGCAGGCCATGCCGTACCGCGTCCCGAGAAAGGCCCGGTCGGCTAACCCACTGCGCCCAAGGACCAACCCTTAAGCAAACAAATATTCGTCTCAATTCGCTTAGTGGTCCATTCGGTTCATTTTTATAGGTCCCTTCGTTCCTCAACGCTGATGCGTTTGCCCCTAAATGCCCCTCCCTTGAACTCGTTAACATAGGTGCGACCGGAACACCACCTTGGGTGGGGCCTTCCCAAGCCAGATTGGGCAGGCGAAGGACAGGGTTTTAGGCCTTGAGGGCCAAAAGGGAGGGACCAGAATGGACCAACAAGCGTTTACGGAAGCCCTAATTCGGATTCGCGACGCCCGGCATGCGCAGAATCACCCCTACATCGAAGACTGGACGCAAGGCAAGTTGACACGCTTGCAAATGGCCCACTACGTGCTGCAGCACAGCCGCTGGAGTCGCGAAGTGGTCAATGCCTTTGGCGTCATTGAGGCGATGGCGCTGGATGTCAAGGTCCAAGACGACTTTATCGCCAACTTGGCCCAAGAACATGGGCTGTTGGGCATTGAACACGGTCAATCCCCCATGCCGCACGTGGAAATGCAAATGCGATTTATCGAGTCTTGCGGCATCTCGCGCGAGGAGGCCAACCGGATTCCCACCACCGCCGGGGCCCGGGCTCAAGCCGACTTTCATTGGAGCTTGGTATTCCGCCGTCCTTGGCAAGTGGCGGCCACCGCGGTCTGGGCCAACGAGTCCCAAGAGGTGGGGATCATGCAGCGGCTGGTCCCGGCGTTGATCAACCACTACGGGTACCAGTCGGGCAGCGACGCCATACGCTTCTTTGAAGAGCATTACATGGCCGACCAAGAACACGGCGGCCGGGAATTGGAGGCCTTGGTCCGCCACGTCACCGACCCGGCGCTGCAGCAAGAGTGCCTGGAGGTGGCGGAGATGGCCACCCGGGTGCGTTGGCTGTTTCTAAATGAACTCTACGAACTGGTCCACGAGCCGGCGGCGCTGGGACGCGCCAGCTGACGGGGAGGGGGAGCGCCGATGAGAACGGTGTTGGAAAGCGACGCCCGCCGCCAGGCCTACTACGAAAAGCTGGCCGACCTGCACTTGGGACCGCTGTGGACGGTGTTTCGGGACCTCCTGACTCCGACTCCGAGGCCGCGCGCCGTGCCCTATCAGTGGCGGTGGCAAAGCATCCGCCCCTTGCTCGACGAGGCGGTGGCCTTGGTCTCCACCGAGGAGGCGGAGCGCCGGGTGTTGGTGTTGGAGAATCCCGGGCTGGAAGGGGAGTCGGCGATCACCCAGACCTTGTACGCCGGGATTCAGATCATCGCGCCCGGCGAGGTGGCGCGGGCCCATCGGCACACCGCCAACGCCCTGCGGTTTATTTTGGAAGGCGAGGGCGCCTTCACCGCGGTCGGCGGGGAGCGGACGATCATGCATCCGGGAGACTTTGTGGTCACCCCCACCTGGACCTGGCATGACCACGGCAATCAGTCGCAACAGTCGGTGATTTGGCTCGACGGGTTGGACCTGCCGGCGGCCTTGGCGCTGGCGGCGGTCTTCTACGAACCCTATCCGGAGGAAAGCCAGCTGCCCGGGCGCCCGGAGGGCGACTCTCGGTGGCGCTGGGCGCAGGGGATGCGCCCGGCCTTTGAGTCGGCGACCTCGCTCTACTCGCCGATCCTAAACTACCCCTACGCGATCGCCCGAGAGACGCTGGAACGCTTGGCCGCCACCTCTCCCGGCAGTCCCTACGACGGGGTGATCATCCAATACATCAACCCGTTGAGCGGCGGCCCGGCTTTGCCGACGATCGACGCCTACCTGCAGCGGATTGGACCCAAGAGCAGCTTGCAGGCCCACCGCCACTCCGGCTCCACCGTGTACTGCGGAGTGGAGGGAGCGGGGGTGATCGAGATCGACGGGCGCCCCTATGCCTGGGAAGGGCACGACGTCTTGGTGGTGCCGAGCTGGGTGCCGCACCGCCATCTCAACCCCCACAACGAGCCGGCGATTCTCTTCTCCTTCACCGACACTCCGCTGCTTCGGCCCTTTGGGCTCTACCGCGAGGAAGCCCCGGAGTCTTGAGGGCGGATGGGATTGGAGGCCCTGCCCCGGCGGGGCCTCCGCCCAAAAGGGCTCCTCCCAGCGTTGAAGGAAGCACCAGCAGTCAACGCATAACCGCAAACCGAATTATAGGAGCGTAAACGGCGATGTCAAACGTGGTCTTGGGGTTAATCGCGCCCCACTCTCCCCGCTTGGCCCGCGAAGACGCGGTGCCAGCGCCCTTTGATCTCATGGTCCGCGGGCTTTTGAGCCTGCGCGAGGATCTGGCCCGGGTTCGTCCCGACGTCACCGTGCTGGTATCCAGCCACTTTCTCACCACCTTTCTCCTCTACGTGGACGCTGCGGCTCGGCATCAAGGACGGGTGACCGCGACCGAGTGTCCGGACCTGGTCAGCTCCTTGCCCTACGACTTTCCCGGCCATCCCCGGTTCGCCCACGCCTTGGCGGAGGCGGCGCGGGCCCAGGAGATCCCCCTGATGGCCTTTGAGAACCCCGACTTTGTCCTCGACTACGGCACGGTGGTGCCGGCTCGCTACCTCTTCGGAGAGGCGGTGCGCCCCTTGGTACCGGTGTCGGTCAGCATCGTGGGCAGCCTGGAGGAGGCCATCCGGCTGGGGCGCGTGGTCGCCCAGGTGGCCGAACGGTTAGACCTTCGGGTGGCGGTGGTCGCCAGCGGGGCCCTCTCCCACCGGGTGGTGCGAGGACCCGAGCGGTGGCCGGAACCCGAAGACCAGGGATGGGACCAGCGGTTTTTAGGGGTCTTGGGCGAAGGGGACCGGGAGCGGGCGCTGGAGTTCTTGCCTCAGTTTATTCAGGCGGCCAGCGTGGAGGCCTGGGGCAAACATCTAGGGTTCTTGCTGGGGGCCATGCCCAGTCGGTTCACCATCGACTTCAAGACCTACGGACCCTCCAGCGGCTCGGGTAACGCCTCGGTGGCCATCTACCCTACCGCGCAGTAACCCTCGGGGTCCGGGAAGGGCGGCGTCGGGCTTTAGGTACTTGGCGACCGCAGTTGGCATACCTCTAAGTAACGCTCCGGCGAGGAGGGGGAGGATGCAGCTCGACCAAGTGCCGGTGGGCCGTACCGTGGTGGTTCGGTCCGTCCACCCGCCAACCCTGCGCTCCCAAGCCTTGCGCCTGGGGATTGGGGTGGGAGCGCGGCTTGAAGTGGTGCGGCGGCTTAAGGGAGGTCCGGTGGTGGTGCGCTCGCCCGCCGGGCAACTGGCCGTGGGGAAGGAATTGGCGCAAGGGATCGAGGTCGAAGCCTATAACGATTAGCCAGGATTACCGGCACCGGTTGTCTCATACCTTGCGGTAAGGAGGGGACGACCGGTGCCGGTGGTGTTGGTGGGAAATCCCAACGTGGGAAAGTCGGTGGTCTTCCGGGCGTTGACCGGTCGGTACGCGGAGGTGTCGAATTTTCCAGGGACGACGGTGGGGATCCGCCGCGCCCAGGCCGCCGGCCTCGCCGTGTGGGACGCTCCGGGAGTCTATGGCCTCTCGCGGTTCAGCGACGAGGAGCGGGTGACCGTCGAGGCCATCCGCCAGGCCGACCTGATCGTCAACGTGGTCGACGCCCGCCATCTCGCCCGCGACCTCTTTCTGACCCTCCAGCTCAAGAGCCTTGGCCTGCCGATGGTGGTGCTGTTAAATCGGATGGACGAGGTGCGGGCGGCCGGCGACTTCTTGGACGCTCCCGGGTTGGAGCGGGCGCTGGGGGTACCGGTGATCAAGGCGGCGGCGGTGCGCGGGGAGGGGATTCCCGAGCTTTTGCAGACTCTTCGCGCCGGCGAGGTCAAGCCTCCGCCGGCTCCCCGTTTCTGGGAGGGCCTTCCCCCGGCGGTGCAAGGCCTCTCCCCGGTCGATCGCCTGTTGTGGTGGGAAGAGGACCAAGAGCTCTTGCGGCGATTGCAGGCCGCGCCACCGGCCGGCAACCGCGAGGCGGAGTACGTCCGGCGGCGGCAAGAGGCCGATGCCCTGGCCACCCGCTTCTACCGACCGGGCGATGCCGGATACGGACGCTGGCAGCGTCATCTGGACGAGGTGTTGTTGCATCCGCTCTGGGGTTGGTTGGTCCTGGTGGCGCTCTTGGGGGCCGTCTACCAGCTGTTGGGGGTGGAGGTGGCCAATCGGCTGGTCGGCTGGCTGGAGGCGCTTTTAGGCCGAACCTGGGTACCTTGGGTGCGAGCGGCGCTCTCTCCCGTTCTTGCCCCGGGCAGCCTGGGCGCCGAGCTTCTGACCGGCCGTTACGGATTGTTGACCATGACCGTCACCTATCTGGTGGCTCTGCTGCTCCCCCTGATCACCGGGTTTGAACTGATGCTGGCCGTGCTCGAAGACACCGGCTACCTGCCCCGGCTGGCCACCTTGCTCGACCGCTTCTTCCTGCGCCTTGGCCTCAATGGACGCGCCGTCATCCCCCTCATCTTAGGCTTTGGCTGCGTCACCATGGCCACCTTGACCACCCGCATCCTGGAAGGGCGCCGGGAGCGCACCATCGCCAGCGTGCTGTTGGCCTGGACCATTCCCTGCTCGGCCCAGGTTGGGGTCATCACCGGCCTTTTGGCAGGGCTTGGGGCCCGTTGGGCGCTGGCCTACGCCGCGATCATCCTCTCCCTGTTCATCTTGGTCGGCACCACCTTAGATCGCGCCCTGCCGGGTCGCCCC
>JAIMAE010000317.1 GCA_023512105.1 Bacillota bacterium
GAAAAGTCCACTTCCCCGTCTTCACCGGCTCATCGTCTCCGCTCCGAATTTCTCGTCCTCCCCCGTTCCCCTCGGCCGACGATACGGGGAGAAGGGCGCCCAAGCCAGCCCCACTGCTAAATCATCCACGGAGGACCGTCGATCGCCTGCTCCACCGCCGCTTGCAGCCGCTCGCGGTCGAAGGCATTGGGATCCCAGCTCTCCCCGACCCACTGCCGCAGCTCTGCGTGCTCGGGATGGTTGGGGTCGCGGATGGCCTCGAGCAAGTTCTGGTATCCCCAGGGTCCGCCCACGTCCCCCGGTGGCCCGTTGCGACTGCCGTCGAGGACTGCCGGCACCACCTCGCCGGGCTGCCGGCTGCGGTGTTCGACCAGGCGGAGGGTAATCCACCAGTCGTCCCCGAAGTCGTAGTTGTAGAGAAGCTTCGAGCCCTTGCGAGAGATGACGTCCATCAACCGGGTGCGCCTGGCGTCTCCCGTGACCTCGTCTTCTAAGAACGCCTCCGCCAGCAGCTCAGGATCGCCCCAACACCCCTTCCCCGGCCGTTCGAACTGCCAGAGATGGGCCCCCGACCACTCCATCAACGCCAGCAGCGCCCAGTGGAGCTGCTCTAAGGTGATGGTGGCGGGAACGACAAAGCGCCGCCAGATCGGAGGATCGATCTCGTTGACGGTGGCATCGAGTACATAAACCAGCTGGGGCAGCCGTATCGTGGCCCGTGATGGCTCTCGCATCGGGTATCTCCCGTCCCTCCCGGCGTAAATGCAATCCCGGCGTGGTTCTTCAACCCCATCATAGCGGAGGGGCCGTCCTGCCGCTACGTTCCAGGACGAATTGTCTTAGGGACTGGGGCTCCCCCCTCCCCCATATGGCAACGCCTCGGGGCTGGGGCAGACGCGCGATCAGGAGCCGGGGTTGCCGCGGTAGCCAAACGGCCAGGCCCATCCCAGGCCGTAGACGCCGTTGAAGACCGCCTGGGCCTTGGGGTCGGCCACCTTGAAGTACTGGTCGTAGAGGGCGCGGGCGACAAACCCGGAATCCGCCCCCCACTCCCCGCCGCGGATGTAGACCAGAATCAAGATAGATGGGTGGGGCACAGGGCCAAAGGTGACAAAGAAGGCGTTGTTGGGATGGCCGAGGAGTTCGGCGGTGCCGGTCTTGGAGGCCAAGGGAACGGGAAAACCGGCCAAGGCCCCATAGCCGGTGCCGGAGACGCCCAGTTTGATGTTGGGGTCTTGGGCCGACATGACCATCCCCTGCTGCACGGTTTGAAACACCCAGGCCGGAGCCGGGACGTGGCCTTGGACGATGGGTTGGATGCGCTTGACCACCTGGCCGGTGGGACTGGTAATCTCCGCTACTAGGTGGGGCCAGTACAAGGTTCCGCCGTTGGCGATGGCAGCCTCCGCCCGGGCCAAGGCGATGAGGGTGTATTGGGAAATTCCCTGCCCGATTACGGTGTTGAGGTTGTCTCCCCAGGTCCAAGGGGTGCCGGTCTCTTGCTGGAATCGGGCCGGGGTAGGAATGCGGCTTGTAAGCTCGTTCGGCAAGTCGATGTGAGTCGGTTGGTTCATCTGAAACGCTCTCAGCCACTGGTCGATCACCGAAATCCCCATCTCGTAACCCAGGGTGTAGAAGAATGTGTCGTCCGACAACCCGATGGCTTGGTCGATGTTGAGCCAACCAAAGCCAGGGGTGTACCAGTTGTGCATGGAGGG
>JAIMAE010000318.1 GCA_023512105.1 Bacillota bacterium
CCTCCTTGTATATCAGTCTTGAGAGATTGAAACTCTCCGCCGTCGTCCTTGGGGAAAGGATGGGGGGCGCGGGGGGAAGGGAAACCCCTTGTGGACGTTGGGGATCACGGGGATTTCCCTCCTGGCCTCCCCGCCGGGTTCCCAGGAGCAAGCGGCGTTCCCGTCGAATTGGGTAATAGGCCCGGTTCGGGGTAAGGCCGTTCCTCCTTGCGCCTCAGCGCTGGCGAAGTTTGCCGCCCCGAGCCGGACGGGCCCACCGCGAACGCCCACGGTGCGCCCCCGTGCGGGCCCTCGCGTGCAGCAGCGCCAGGCGTGCCGCCCCCACGGGATCGAAGCGCGGATCGCCCAGCAAGGCTGCGGCTGCCCGCCCGGCCGACGGGACCCCCAACCCGGGTATGCTCCCGAAAGGAGGTGATTGCCCTGCCCACCTCTCTGTTGGTGGGGATCGACGTCAGCCGCGACCGCCACCACGTCGCCTTCACCGATGGGACCGCGACGGAACGCTGGGGTCAACTCACGGTGCCCAATGACGCTGGCGGGGCGCTGCAGTTGGCACAGGCCATCGGTGACCAGGCCACCCAGCATGGCTGTGATGCGGTGCGCATCGGCTGCGAAGCCACCGGCGTCTATGCCTGGCACCTGGCCTTGTGGTTGAGTCAAGCTACTGACCCACCCCGACGCTGGGAGGTCTACTTGCTCCAACCGCGGACGGTGCGGCGCTATGTGGCCAGCTTTCCCAGCAAACGCGCCAAAACCGACCGGCAGGACCCCTGGCGCATCGCGGAAGTGCTCAGCCACGACGCCTGGCTGCCCCGCCCCTTCCAGATCGCCGAGCGCACCATCGCCTTGCAGCGGTTGACCCGCCATCGCCATCACCTGGTCCGCCAACTGACCCGACTCAAGAACTACGCCGCCAGTTATCTCTTCCTGAAAGCCAATGGCTTGGTCTGCCACCCGCCGTGGTCTGACCCCTGGGGGGCTGCCGCCGAAGCCGTGCTGCTCGAGTATCAAACGGTGGAAGATTTGGCCGCCGCCCCCTTGGCTGACCTGGTGACCTGCCTGCAGCAAGGCGCCCGCGGCCATCTCGCTGATCCGGAGCGGGTTGCGCGAGCGGTCCAACAAGCCGCGCGGAACTCCTTCCGGTTGCCCGAGGTCCTCAAGGAACCCGTCCATCAAATCCTGAGCTGGACCCTGCAGGACATCCGGTATCTGGAGGCCCAAATCCGGGCCGTTGACCGGCGCATCGCCCGCGAACCCGCTGCCCGCAACAACCGGCTCGTGACCATCTCGGGCATCGGTCCGGTCTTCGCGGCCGGGATCGTGGCCGAAATCGGCGACATCACTGCTTTTCCAGATGACGACCAGCTGGCGCAATTCGCCGGGCTGACCTGGCCCCCGCGGGACTCGGGCCAGTACCACGCCACCGACACGGCGTTGGCGCGGACCGGCAACGTCTATCTCCGCTACTACCTGATCGAGGCCGCCAACAGCGTCCGGCGGCACGACGCGACGTACGCGGCCTACTATGCTCGCAAGGTGGCCGAAGGCACCCAGCACGCCCATCGTCGGGCCTTGGTGCTGACGGCCCGCAAATTGACGCGCTTGGTCTTCGCTCTGCTGCGCGATGACCGGGCGTACGACCCGACGCATCGCTCGGTGCGTCCCGGGTCTCATCGGTAACCGCCTCCTCGGCGACGGCAGGATCG
>JAIMAE010000085.1 GCA_023512105.1 Bacillota bacterium
CACGGATTCCTCCGGCCAGCCGTGGGGGTAGGCCGGGATTTCCGAGGGCGCGATCGGCCCCGCAATCGTAAACCGCGCGGCCGACAGTTGCGTGACCACAAAGGCATGGGGCATGGAAGGGTTCGACCTCCTTCGGTGAAGGTTCAGTCGGTACCTGGATGGCGCTCGGCGTTGGCTTCAGCCGCGTTGTCGGCCGAGCCGCCGGAGGTTCCGGCGGACGGGTCCGGTGACGCGAACGAATCCCAAATTTCTCGGCACAGACTGGCGAGCAGGCCTCCTCGGAGAGGAAGGCGAGCGGCCAGAGGCCCGAGACGGCGCCGGGCCTCGGCGAGAACAGCGGCGCGGAAGGCTTCCCCGAGCGGGCCGGGGTCTTCCCACCGAGCCCGCCATGGGGGCACCTCCTGGGCGGCCGGCTCCAGCGAAGGCGGCGTCGGCACCGCGTGAGACGTGGCCGCCGTCAGGTCACCACAGGGATCGGGGACGGCCACGTAGCGGACCTTTGGCCGAGAGCCCGACCGCACCCAACTGGGCGGCTCGGTCCACCCATCGCGCACGGCGCACCAGACCCAGGCCCGCGGATGCCGAGGGTGCGCGGGATGACTGGGCGGGCATGAGCGGAGCCAGCCTACCACCCGGTCGACCTGCTCGGGGCTGCCCATCCTGCAAAGCCGTTGCCAGAAGGCGCGAGGCCAGCCCAAGTCGCCGTGCCGCGCCTGAACGGTCGCCGCGTCGAGGGCAGGGGACGTTGGAGCCTGCGATTCGCCGGAACCCGGCTCCGGGGCTCCGTTCTGAGGGGGAAAGCCATTTGCCGCCGGGCGATCCGTCCCGGCAGAGCTCCGGTTTATATCGAGCAAGGGGAATACGACGACCCCCGGAGCGGAGTTCGCCGGAGGTCTGCCGGTTGTTGTATTGGTTTCGATCTTCGGTTTTAAGTCTTCGGATCGGGGAGATCTTTCCGTATACTTCGGGATCCCCTGCTCCGATTTGACCTCTGAATCCTTGCAGGGCAATGGGTTCGGAGCCTCTAGGGTACTGACATCCCGTCCGCGGGTGCGGTCATGTGGCGCTGCGAGCGACGGCCCCCGGTGGATAGGCCGATTGTCGGGCAGACGGGCGGCATCGGGGACGATGCGGTAGACGTTGGCCGCCCGATCCCCGGCTACCGTGTGCCGGGCCTCGCGTTCCAACAAACCGCGGGCTTCCAGCCACGCCAGTGCCCTGCGGATGGTGCGAGGCGACAGGCCCAGCCACGCAGACAAGGTGGCCACTCGAATCCACACCACGGCATGACGGCGTTGCTGGCGCAGCAGCGTGATGGCCACTCGCTTGGCGCTCTGGGGCACGCCGGAGGCTCCGTCCAGGGCGCGCAGAAACTCGATGTCGGCGGGACGCCACACCCGCGGCTGCGACGGGTCGGCCTCGAAACGGGACAGACAGGGAGACGACGGCATGTCCGATCGGGCTGGGGCTGGCTCGGCCCCTTGACCGTCTTGCCCAGGTTTGGCATGCTGGGGGCAAGGCGATCGCCGAGGCTGTGGGGAACGAGGATCCCCATGGCCAACCTCAGTCCCAATACACCACCTTTCTACTATATGCCTCGGGCGGGACGGGCAGCGTCTCGCCCGGCGTGTTTTCCGGGAGGAACGCCTAAAAACAGAGCCCCCGCCGGGGAAATCCCCGACGGGGGCTGGCATTGGCGGAGGACCGAAGACCTGGTATAACGAGTTAACGTAGGTGACGGTCTACACAGGATATGGTGGATTCTTTGTTCCACGTTGGCTGTGCGGGGTGAGAACCAATCCTATTGCCCGGCCATCGTTCCCTCAATTTTTCGTGGTGACAAAACGCGATGTAAAAACACCAGATCCACAGGTCTGCTAGGTGTTAGCTGGCGTCGGTCGGCGTCAGGTTGTCGATGGCCTGGGCTGGGACAACCCACACGGGCTCGACGTGGTTGGTCGTGAATTTGGGCCGGTAGGCTTGCGCGATGGCCTTACGATGGCATCGAGCCGCTACTCTGTGTAGAATGCCACGACCCGATGCCGGCTGAACCACGGCTCGTAGCTGCCGCAGATGAGGTCATGCCGAAAGGTGTCCGTCGTCTCCAGCGTCTACTGGATGGTACCGACCACGTCTGTGAACTCGACTTCGCTGCCGTTGAGGTCTGAATCTCCTCCTTGCGGCAGGAATCCTTCCGACTTCTGGCGAATGCGAGGCGCGAGCGCAATTTTCTGGCGGACACGCTTTCTCACGGAGGTGGTAATGATGGTCGTCATCGGAGTCCTGTGTTGGGTCGCCGCCCTCGGTCTCCTGTGGCGTTTGCGGTGGCACCGGCTCGGCAAGGGCCTCGTCGTCGCCGGGCTTGGTGTCGTCGGCGTGCTCTTCGTGGGGGCTGGTGCCGCTTCCCCTATGCCCCAGACAGCGCCCGCCCGCGCTACGCCCCATTCCTCGGCCTCCCCCGCGCTGTCCTCTGGCACGGCAAAGGCCGCCGCTCCGTCTCCTCAGTGGGTGACGGTGGCGCAATGGCAAGGGGACAGTGCTGGCCGTAGCGCGCCGTTTACGGTCGGGAGCACTTGGCGGGTGCAGTGGGAAGCGCGGCCCGGCCCGCATGGGGCCGGGAACTTCGTACTCTACGTCTACCGGGTAGGCTCCCAGGTTCCAGTCGGCGTTATCGGCAATGTCATCGGACGCGGACACGACATCAGTTACCAAAATGGTGCCGGCACCTACTACTTGGACATCAATGCCGACGAGCCGTACACGATTGGTGTTGCCACACCCGCGCCCGCTCCGGGACAACCACACTATCAATGGTCCAACGTCGCCACGTTCAGCGGTGCGGACGTCACTACCACGGCACCTTTTACCGTGCAAGCGCCTTGGCGCGTCGTGTGGCAGACACAATCGGGTTCTGCAGGGTCCACCAACTTCCAAGTGGCCGTCCAGGCGGCCGGGGAAACGGTTCCGGTCGACCTCTTCGCGAACGTGATTGGGACGGATCAAGGCGTGGCTTACGAATACCGATCAGGTACCTTCCAGTTGTCCATCAATGCCGCGCAACCGTACCGGCTCGTCGTGCAGACGGGTCATTAACTCCATTGCGCCCGGAGGTTGAGCCGCCGATGGATGGCGTCGGCCACCAGATTGGCCAAGTCGCGCTCGCTAAGGGTAATGTTGCCGCAGACGTTGGCGATGGTCTGGGTCGGCCTGTTGCTCGCGGCGAGCGCGGACGGCAAAGGCGGCACGCCGTGGGCCGCCAACGGGTACTAAGCTGAGGGCAGCACCCCCTCGGAGCCGGCCTCGCCGGCCGGCGCAAGCGTTGGAGCTGTGACAATCCAGCCAGCCGTCATAGTGGGCACGGCCGGCGTGCCCACCGTACTTCCGAGCGCCTGCTCGTCCGTGCCGCGCGAGATGGCTGACCCACTGTGTCGCGGCTTGCACCGTCCTGCCCATGGCACCCACGATGTTCTGTGCCGCGCGGTTCGGGCAGGCCGTTCCTGGTTCCATGCAAAAGAATGGAGGACACCCCATACGATTCCTCGCATATAGGTCCACCATGGGCTCGCCGATCATGATAATCACCGCAAAGTCGAAAGGGCCCATCTTGGCCAACGTACGCTTGCCCATCAGCCGAAAGACGGCCAGGGCTACGATATACAAGATAGCGGTTCGGTAGAGCAAGGTTAGGAGTTCGGTTCCAAATGACATAATAGGTTCAGCCTCCCTGGCAGCCATTTCGAGGTTATCCCTCTCCGGATGGCCAGCCCCTTATACTGGCAGGCGATGGCAGCTGGATCTTGGGGATGTTAAGATGGAAAAAAAGGGGACAAGGAGGAGGACCGGCGTTGGCGCCTACCAAGGCGGAAATTATTGATCGCGCCAAGACCCTCAACGTGCGCTTTGTGCGGCTTCAGTTCACGGATATCCTGGGCGTGCTGAAAAACGTGGCAATCCCGGTAGAACTGTTGCCGGATGCCCTGGACGGCCGGATCATGTTTGATGGCTCCTCGATCGAGGGTTTCGTCCGGGTAGAAGAGTACGATTTATTTCTAGCGCCCGACCCGGAGACTTTTGCCGTCTTTCCTTGGAAGCCCAAAGAGGGCACGACGGCCCGGCTGATGTGCGACATCAAGAATCCCGATGGCAGTCCCTTTGCCGGTTGTCCCCGTACGGCGCTCAGACGGGTGTTGGCGGAAGCACGGGAGATGGGGTATGAGGTCACGATCGGCGTCGAGCCGGAATTCTTCTTGTTCCAGCAGGATGCCACCGGCCAAGCCACCACGCGCCCGATTGACCAAGCGGGGTACTTCGACCTCTCTCCGGTCGACCTGGGGGAAGACGCTCGCCGGGAGATGGTCCTGACCCTTCAGGAGATGGGGTTTGGCATTGATGCCACGCATCACGAAGTCGCGCCAGGCCAGCACGAGATCGACCTCAGCTTTACCGACGCTCTAGCGGCGGCCGACAACATTGCCACCTTCCGTTTCGTGGTCCGCACCATCGCCCGCCTGCACGGACTGCACGCCACCTTCATGCCCAAACCCATCTATGGCCTGAACGGGTCGGGACTGCACCTCTTTCACGTCTTGTGGTCTGGAGGCGAAAATGCCTTCCACGACCCTCGGCAGCCGCAGGGATTGAGCCGAGTCGCACTGCAGTTCATCGCCGGGTTGATGCGCCACGCCCCGGCGATTACGGCAATCACCAACCCCTTGGTGAACAGCTACAAGCGATTGGTCCCGGGATATGAGGCGCCGGTCTACATCGCCTGGTCTTCCAGCAACCGCAGCCCCATGGTTCGGGTACCCGCCCATCAAGGGGCTGACACCCGCATCGAGTTGCGCTCGCCCGATCCGGCCTGCAACCCCTACCTGGCCCTGGCGGCCACCATCAAATCCGGTCTGGATGGCATTCGCCACCGGATGGAGCCTCCGCCTCCGGTAACCCGTAACATCTACCGCATGTCCGAATCTGAGCGCCGCCAGCTGGGGATTCAAAATCTCCCCGCCAGTCTTGAAGAGGCATTGAAACATCTCGAGCAAGACGCGGTCGTCCTCGCTGCGTTGGGCCCTGAAATCGCGGAGCGCTACGTCGAGGCCAAGCGGATAGAGTGGGATATTTACCGGCAACAGGTGCATCCTTGGGAGATCGAACAATACCTGAACGAGTACTAAACCCTTCGCATAAAGATGCATGACTTTGGTATAATTATTGGACGAGGTGAGTACCTGTGCGTGTGGCGGTGGTAGGGGCGACTGGCTATGCCGGCATGACCTTGTTGCGGTGGTTGGCCCGCCATCCGGAGATGAAAGTGGTAGCGGCGGTCTCTGGCCATGCAGGCGGCGAAGCTCTGGAGTCCTATCTCCTGCCGACTTCCCCTCTGCCGTCGCGCCTGCTGGGCTATGAGGAGTTCGCAGAGATGGAGCCGGTCGACGTCGTCTTCTCCGCGCTTGGCACCGGCGAGGGCATGGAGCATTTCCGGCGGTGGGTGAAGGCCGGCAGCCGCGTGGTCGACTTGGCAGCCGCCTTCCGGTTTGACGACTTGTCGGTCTACACCCCGTATTACGGTGAACACCCGGCTCCGGATTTGCTGGAGGTTGCCTTTAGCGGCTACGCCGACGATCCGGCCATGGTCTACCCGGCACACGGTCAGGTGCTGGGCAATCCCGGTTGCTACCCCACCGCGTTTGCGCTGGCGGTGTTGCCGTTGGTTCGAGCGCGGGGACCGATTCCCCAAATCTTTGTCGACGGGAAATCCGGCGTCACCGGGGCCGGCAGGCGACCCAAGGTCGGGCTGTTAATGGGCGAGATGGCGGAAAACAGCGAGCCCTACAACGATCCCGGACAACATCGCCACACCGCCGAGATGGAGTGGGTCAGCCAAGGCCGAGTAGTCTTCCAACCCCACCTTCTGCCTATGGCCCAAGGGTTGTTGTTGACCTGTTTCATCCCTGACAGTCCCTGGCGGGCCGAGGAGGTCCTCGAGGTTTGGCGAGCCTTTTATTCGGGCAATCCCTTCGTATATATTAGTCCTCGTAAACCCAGAACCCGGGAGGTGCGGGAGACCAACCGAGCCTGGCTTTCTTGCGCGGAAGACTTGCGGGGGGGAACGCTTGTCCTCTACTGCGCCATCGACAATCTCGTCAAAGGCGCCGCCGGCCAGGCCATTCAACACGCGAACCGTTGGCTTGGCCTGCCCATGGAGATGGGGTTGGAATAATCCGGTTCCCAAAAAGAAGAACCGTTCTCCGGCACAGCAGAAGGGGAGGGCGCTTTTTCTTTTGGGTTGAGTCTCGAAGTAACCGCAACTAGGGCGGAGAGGAAGGAGGCGGCACGCCCCGTCTGGACAAGACAGGGGGGTGCACGAGCGTGGAGTCTTCGCATCAGACGCCGATCCATCACTTGGCCCCCGACCCGCTGCTGGGAGCCGAGGACGTCACGTTCCCGCGGGGCTTTCGGGCGTGGGGTTGGCAAGGCGGACCACATCTGAAGATGGCCTTGATTTGGTCGGATCGCGAGGCCGCGGTGGCCGGACGTTTTACCACCAACGCGGCCCGCGCGGCTCCGGTCACGGTGAGCCAGGAGGTGGTCCGGGGTGGCAAGAGCCGCGGGGTCATCGTGAACGCCGGAAACGCCAACGCCTTGACCGGTGAGGCGGGACGGAGAGATGCCCTGGAAATGCAGCGGCGGTGCGCGGAGCGGCTTGGGGTCGCTCCCCACCTGGTGGCGGTGGCCTCCACCGGCGTGATTGGCGTGCTCATGCCGATGGAACAAATCCGCGAAGGCATTGACCGGCTTGCCGAATGGGCGCAAGGGGGAACGGCGGGGGGGACGCTTTCGGCCGCCGAAGCCATCCTGACCACCGACACCTGTCCCAAGACCGCTTCGATCGAGGTGCGGCTCTCACGGGGAGTCGTGCGGATCGGCGCCATCGCCAAAGGGGCAGGCATGATCCATCCGCAGATGGCCACCATGTTGGTCTTCATCACCACCGATGCCGCGATTGCGCCCCAAGCGTTGGACGGGCTGTTGGGGGAGGCCACGGACAATTCGTTTCACGGCCTTTCGGTAGATGGGGACATGTCTACCAACGACACCGTGCTGCTGTGGGCCAACGGGGCCAGCGGGGTAGAGCTGGCCACCACCGAGGACCGCGAGAGCTTTCAGGCGGCGCTGACCCGCGTCGCTCGGCACTTGGCCCGTCAGATCGCCGCCGATGGGGAAGGAGCGCGCCACCTGATCACGGTGCGGCTGTCCGGGGCCCGCACGGTGGAAGATGCCAGACAAAAGGCCCGGGCGGTGGTGCGGTCCAACCTGGTCAAGTCCGCGGTCTACGGCCAAGACGCCAACTGGGGGCGCGTGTTGGCGGCGGTCGGGAGCGTTGGGGAGCCATGGGATCCCGAGAAGGCCAGCCTTTTTATGAACGGTTTGGCCTTGTACCGCCGCGGACGGCCAGAGCCCTTTGACGAAGCGGCGGCGCGGCGTGTGATGGGCTCGTGGGAAGTGGTCTTTGAGGTGGAGCTGGGAGAGGGTACGGCAAGCGCCGAGGCATGGGGCTGCGACTTGACCGAAGGGTATGTCGACATCAACGCCCACTATCGGAGTTGAGAGGAGCCGCCAGGGATGTTAGCAGTATTCAAAGTGGGGGGAAGCGTGCTCGAAGCCGGGGCGAGCGCGTGGCTGGAGGAGGCCCAGGCCTGGATGGCTTCCCAGGGCAGCCTGGTGCTGGTTCACGGAGGAGGCCAGAAAATCAGCGCGGCCCTCAAACGGCTGGGCGAGCCGGTGGAGTTTATCGAGGGGCAGCGGGTGACCACGCCGGCCGCCCTGGAGACGGTGGTGGCCGTCTTGCGGGGGGTGGTTAACGCCGAACTGGTGGCGGCGCTGGTGGCCCGCGGATGGCCTGCGCTGGGGTTGAGCGGCCTCGACGGAGGCCTCCTGCAGGGCACGGTGGCCAACCCGCGCTTGGGCCGGGTTGGGGCGGTGCAGAGCGTGCGCCCGGACGTCCTCCGTCACGTCCTCGCCGGGGGGTACCTCCCCGTGGTGGCCCCCTTGGCGGGGGATGGGGAGGGAGGGGTCCTGAACGTCAACGGCGATTTGGCGGCCGCCGCGATCGCGCAGGCCCTGAAGGCCGACCTGCTGGTCTTCTACACCGACACGGGAGGAGTGCGCTGGGCGGTGGATGACCCCGAGAGCATCGTGGAACAGTTGACCGATGAAGAAGTGCGCGATTGGATTGCGGTGGGCCGGGCCCAGGCGGGCATGGTGCCCAAGCTGGAGGCGGCTTTAAAGGCCTTGGCAGGAGGCGTGGCCACCGTCCAGATCGGGGCGTGGCGACGGACGCCTTACACCCGGATTGTCCAGGCCGGGGTGGTTGCCCATCGAGGGGAGGGACGTTGAGATGGCGGGAGAGGCGTTGATCCCGGTCTACCGGCGCGCGCCGGTGGCCTTGGTGCGGGGGGAGGGCGTGCACCTGTGGGATGACCAAGGACGCCATTACTGGGATTTCATTTCCGGCATCGGCGTCAATTCCCTAGGTCACCAGCATCCGCGGGTGCGCGCGGCCATCTTGGCCAGCCTTGAGCTCCTCCACACCTCCAACCTCTACCGCAACCTGCCCCAAGAACAGCTGGCGGCGCGGCTCTCCGAGCTGACCGGGGGGATGCTGGCCTTCTTTGCCAACAGCGGGACCGAGGCCAATGAGGCGGCGATCAAGCTTGCGCGGCGCTGGGGGCGCGAGCAGGGGCGGACCACCATCGTCAGTTTTCTCGGAGGCTTTCACGGGCGGACCCTGGGGTCGTTGGCGGCCACCGGCGAGGCCCCGTATCGGGAGCCCTTCGAGCCGCTGCCTCCAGGGTTTCGACACGTCCCCTACGACGACCTCAAAGCATTGGAGGCGGCGCTGGCCGCCGAGCCGGTGGCGGCGGTGCTGGTGGAGGCCATCCAAGGCGAGGCGGGGGTGGTGGTGCCTAGCCCCGGGTTTTTGCGGCAGGTCGCTGAGTTGACCCACCGAGCCGGCGCGCTTCTGATGGTGGACGAGGTGCAGACCGGCATGGGGCGCACCGGCGCTTGGTTTGCCTACCAGCATGAGGCGGTGCAACCCGATGTCATCACCTTGGCCAAGGGGCTTGGCGGGGGGCTTCCGGTGGGAGCGATGTTGGCCAGGCCGGAGGTGGCGCAGACCTTGCGGCCGGGTGACCACGGAAGCACCTTTGGGGGTAACCTGATGGCGATGCGGGTCGGCTTGGCGGTGGTGGATTGGCTCCAAGAAGAGGGGCTCGCCCACGTGCGGGCGATGGAACCTCACATGGCTCAGGCCTTGCGGCAATTGGTGGCCCGCCATCCCGATCGGGTGGAAGGGGTCCGCGGCCGCGGCTTGATGTGGGGGCTGGTGCTGCGGGAGCCGAGCGCCCCATTTGCTTCCCGGGCCCTGGAACTTGGGTTGCTCATCAATGCCGCGGGCGGACGGGTGTTGCGCTTTTTGCCCCCCTTGGTGGTGGACGAGGCGGCGATTGCGGCGATGGCCGAGATTTTAGACCAGGTATTAGCGCAGTAGGAGCTTGGCGCGAAGGAGACGAGGCATGGCACAGACGCAAGCGATTCAACCCGGCGATACGGTGGTGTTGGCGTACTCGGGAGGGCTGGACACCTCCATCATCATTCCTTGGCTGAAAGAACACTATCAGGTCGAGGTGGTGGCGTTCTGCGCCGACCTCGGACAAGGCGACGACCTGCAGGCGGTGCGGGAAAAAGCGCTGCTCTCCGGAGCGAAAGCGGTTGAGATCCGCGATCTCAAACATCGCTTTCTCACCGAGTTCGCCTTCCCGATGCTTCAGTCCGGAGCCGAATACGAAGGGCGTTATCTCTTGGGGACGGCCATCGCTCGGCCCCTGATCGCCCAGGAACTGGTGGCGGTGGCCCGCGCCTATGGTGCGCGGGCGGTCAGCCACGGGGCCACCGGCAAGGGCAACGACCAAGTGCGCTTTGAGGTGACGGTGATGGCCTTGGCTCCCGACCTCAAGGTGATCGCTCCCTGGCGGGAGTGGAGCATCCGCGGCCGCAAGGAGGCCATCGAGTACGCCGCCCGCCACGGCATTCCGGTGGCGGCGACGGTGGAGAAGCCGTATTCGCGGGACCAGAACCTGTGGCACATCAGCCACGAGGGTGGGGTGCTGGAAGACCCGGCGGAGGTGACCCCGAAGGACGTCTACACCTGGACGGTAGATCCGGAACAGGCCCCAGAGCGCGGTGAGTGGCTGCGGGTTGGATTTCGGCAGGGCGTGCCGGTCTCCCTGGACGGCGAGGAACTCGACCCGGTGGAATTGATGAGCCGGGTGAACGCGGCCGGCGCCCGACACGGGGTGGGCCGGGTGACCATGGTCGAAAATCGCCTGGTCGGCATGAAATCGCGCGGGGTCTACGAGACGCCCGGGGGGACCATCCTCTACGAGGCCCATCAAGCCCTAGAGCAGCTGACTTTAGACCGCGAGACCCTGGCCTTCAAGCGGCTGGTGGCCGAGCGGATGGCCAGGCTGATTTACGACGGCTGGTGGTTCTCCCCCCTTCGCGAGGCCCTGTCCCAGTTTGTCGCCAAGACCCAGGAGACCTGCACCGGCGAAGTGACCCTGCGGCTGTACAAGGGTGCGGTGGCCGCCCACGCCGCCTCCTCCCCCTACTCGCTGTACGCGCAGGACGTGGCCACGTTCGAGGGCGGGGACTACGACCACAAGGACGCCGAAGGCTTTATTCGCCTGTTTGGCTTGCCGTTGCGGATTCGCCACCAAGTTTTGGACCGGGAGTAGCCCATGGCCGAGCACCACTCTACCCCACCGGATGTCAGCCGGGCGCGCAATCCGCGCTTTCAGAAGGCGATGGACCGCGCCTCCCTAGCCTTCACCGCCTCGGTCGGCTTTGACTGGCGTCTTTTGCCCTACGACGTGAAGGGCTCGATCGCGCACGCCACCATGTTGGCGCAGCGGGGCATCATTTCTCAGGCGGCCGCTGAGCGGATCGTGGAGGGGCTGAAGACGATCCTCCGCCGGTATGAGGCCGGCGAACTGACGCCGCGCCTGGAATGGGAAGATGTGCACATGAACGTGGAAGGCCACCTCTTCGAGCTCATCGGGCCTGAGGCGGGCATGTTGCACACCGCCCGCAGCCGCAACGACCAAGTGGCCCTGGACATGCACCTATACATGAAGGACCAGGGACAGCAGTTGCGCCAAGAGCTCGAGCACTTGATCGCCGTCTTGATCCGGCGGGCCGAGTCGGATTTCGGGGTGGTTATCCCTGGTTACACTCACCTGCAGGCGGCCCAGCCGGTCCTGCTCTCCCACCACTGGTTGGCCTACGTGGCCATGTTGGGGCGAGACCATGAGCGGCTAAGCCAGTGGCTGGAGCGGGTGGACTGCTCGCCGCTGGGCGCGGGTGCCTTGGCCGGCACCCCGTATCCCACCGATCCGGCCGCCACCGCCGAGGCCTTGGGACTCTCCAAGCTGTACGAGAACTCCCTGGACGCCGTCTCCGACCGGGACTTTCTGCTCGAGTTTTTGGCCTGGGCTTCCATCCTGATGGTCCACTTAAGTCGCCTCGGAGAAGAATTGGTCTTGTGGTCCAGCCAAGAGTTTGGGTACGTGACCATGGATGACGGGTACAGCACCGGCTCGTCGATGATGCCCCAAAAGAAGAATCCGGACGTGGCCGAGCTGGTTCGGGGAAAAAGCGGTCGGGTGTTTGGCCACCTGCTTGGGCTGCTGACGGTGATGAAAGGGTTGCCGCTGGCCTACCACTCCGACATGCAAGAGGACAAGGAGGCGGTCTTTGACGTGGTCGACACGCTCCACGGGGTGTTGCCGGTGGCGGCAGGGATGTTGGCCACGCTGCGGGTAAACGGCGAGCGGATCCGGACTCGGGTCGGCCGCGACTTCTCGGCCGCCACCGATTTGGCTGACCTGCTGGTGGCCCGCGGGGTGCCGTTTCGAGAGGCCCATCACCGGGTAGGCCAGCTGGTGGGGCAACTGGAGGCCAGTGGACGCGGGTTCGACCAGGTGAGCGACCGCGAACTGGCGGAACTGTTGGCGCCGCTGCAGCGCGAGGATTTAGCCCGGCTGAAGCCGGAGGCACTGGTCGCGGCACGCACCCAAAGCTTTGCCACCGCTCCGGAGCAGGTTCAGGCGGCGTTGCGCAGGGCCAAGGCGCGGTGGGGCCTGGAGGGTTAGGAGGCGCGCATGTGGTACGGGGCGGTGGACATTGGGGGCACCAAGATCGCCGCCGGCCTGGGCGATGGCTCAGGGCGCATCATCGCTCAAGTGGAGGTCGAGACCCACAAGGTTCGCGAGCCCGCCCAAGCCATGGACTGGATCGCCCGCACCTTGGAGGAGTTGGTCC
>JAIMAE010000086.1 GCA_023512105.1 Bacillota bacterium
GCCCTGCCCCTCACCGCCTACAACCCCGCCTCCGGGGCCATCACCGTCACCGTTCCTGCCACCCTGCCCGCCGGCACCTACACCGTCACCGTCACCTTGGTCACCGCCACCGGCACCTTCACCAGCAGCTCCGGCTCGGTCACCGCCGGCACCCCCGCCCCCGCGGCCGTCACGGTAAGCGCCGCCCCCGGCTTGAGCCCGCAGAGCCTGACCGCCACCTTCGCCACCAACGGTACCGTGGTGGCCACCCAGGCCCTGCCCCTCACCGCCTACAACCCCGCCTCCGGGGCCATCACCGTCACCGTTCCTGCCACCCTGCCCGCCGGCACTTACACCGTCACCGTCATCTTGGTCACCGCCACCGGCACCTTCACCAGCAGCTCCGGTTCGATCACCGTCGGCACCGCCGGTCTGACAGGAAGCAACACCAGCTCGTAGGAGCGAAGAAGGGCCCTGGAGATCAGGCGGACCAGCGGAGTGCGGATGGCGGAAATGGTAAAGTTCGTGTCCCTATAGTGCGGCGAAGCGGTGATGCAGCGAGGGGGGTTCATCCGTCTCTGCAAAGAAACGTTTTCTACGGCGGGGCGTCGGCCGGTCCGTGCCCGGCTCTGTCGGCTCGGATTGGGTTGGACCGCAGACCTCCCCGCCAACATCAAGCAAAAGCGGTCTATCGAGGTCGGTGACCCAGCAGGGTCCGAAATTCAACTCTTAAGCCGATGGGGTTTGAGGTTGGTGGAAGCGGCTAGATTGTAATGAAGCTCCTTGGCGGCACAGAGCATGTGACGCCTCCGGAACTCCCATCCCGGGAGGCTGAACCCTTCGCACGGCCGCGCTTCCTAAGAGGAATCAGCCGCGCAGTCGCCCAGGCAACCTACCAGAATGAATGCTTGTCGCAGGGATGCCGGGGTTAGAGGTTCAGGCCAAATTTGGCGATGGCATCCTTTTGTACCGCGGGAACGCCTCCTCCGATGGTAAACAGGGCCCGGTTTCGTTCTACGGCGTCCAAGATTTGGGCCATCTCGGGACTGCGGTTGAAGGCAAAGCCCATCAAGCCAAAGCGATCTCGCACCAGATCGATCACCTCATCCAGCAACTGTGCGGCCCGCACTTTGAGAAGCGAGCCCTGGAAGGGACGCACCCGCTTGCCAAGATCCCAGGCCTGGGCCATCCGATAGTTCAGGAGTCGAAGCGCCTCGGCCTCTTGCCATAACCGCAGCCAATCCCGAGTTCCTTCTCGGTGGTCGGGCCAAGTCTCTTCTAAGAGGCGGCGAATCAGGCCAATCCGGGCGATGGCGGAGCGCTCAAGGTTTATCAAGGTGGTCAGCACCTGCCACCCCTGCCCGACCTCTCCCACCACCTCGTCCCAGGATACCTTGGCCCCCTGGAAGACGACTCGGTTCTGGCGCCATCCTCCCCAAGTCTTCAATTCCTCTACCCCCACGGCTGGCTGGTGCAGATCCACCAGACATACCGTCAGGCCTTGGTGGCGGTCTTCTACCTGGACCTCGCTGCGGAGCAAGACGATGGCGACGTCGGCCTGATGCGCCAGCCCGGTGAAGATCTTCTCTCCCCAGACCTCCAGCCCCTCCTCCCGAGGTTCAGCCCGGGTGCTGACAGCGGCCAGATCTGAACCGGCCTCCGGCTCGGTGAGCCCCAAGCTGGCCACCACCTCCCCACGAGCCAACCGAGGCAGCCAGCGTTGCTGTTGCTCTGGGGTGCCGCAGGCGAGGAGAAGGTCTCCCAAAAACGCCACCGCCGGAATCAGCCCTCCGTCAGGCGCAAGCCCGTAGTTCAACTCCTCTAACAGCAGGGCGGTGGCCACCCGGCTCATTCCCGATCCGCCCAAGGCCGGGGGCCAGTGAAGCCCAATCCACCCCCGGCGGGCCAGTTCGCGGTAAAACCCCGGCACCATTTGATTTCCCACCTGCCACCAGAGCGGGCCCCGGCGCGCCCACTCGCCGACAAATCCTCTGACCTCCTCGCGAAGCTTGAGCTCAAGACGGTCAAACGGCCATCCCCCGTCCCAGGAGGCCTTCAGCGCGGCTAACGCTACGCTCCTCATAGCTGGCTCTCCCCTGCCTTTCCTTCTGATCTCGACAGCGTACCGATGGCCTCCTCCTCCAGGTCGTGGGCCTCACCCGCCACCGGTTCGAAGATGCGCGTGGCCAGCGTATAGCGAGAGGGCGGGTAGTCCTGTAGAAACGAGTAGCCGCCCCAAAAAAGCGCACACGCCTTGAGCACTTGGTGGCTCAGGCGCATCGCTCGGGCCGCGGCCAAATTGGCGCGCTGAATAAAGTCCTCCGGTCCTTCCTGGTATGCGCGCAGAGCCGCCTCAAACAGGTCGGCCTGCGGCTCAAGCGCCACCGCTAAGTCCACCATCTGATGGCGCGTGGCCTGAAAGCGCGCCAGCGGTCGGCCAAATTGATGGCGTTCGAGCAAGCGGCGGCGGGCGAGCAGCAACCCTGCGACGGCCGCGCCCCAAAGCCAAGCCCCCCAGAGCAGGGCCCCGGTGGCGCGGGCGCGCGCGACGGCGCGACCGTCCACGGCATAGCGCTGAAAGTCAACCGGCTCGACGTAATCCAGCGGAAACATCGCCAAGCCCTCTTTTCGCTCCACCGCCCCCAAGCCCTGGGGCACGATGACCGTCTCGCCCTCCCAGAGGCACAGGCGACTGACCTTGGACGCCAACACCGGCCCTGCCATCCCTGCGAGTTTCGGGGAGGGCCGACCCCAGGCCACCGGAACCCGGCTGACCCCTTCTGCGTCCCCACCCAAAACGGTGACCAGCGCCGGTTGAGATCGCGCCAGCTCCCCGGCGGCGGCCGTTCCCGGCAAGGGCAGCCAGACCAGCGCCCGTCCTAGTGAAACGCTCCAGCCGTACCACTCCCGCAGCCAGCCAGGAAGGCCTGGGGCAGGCAGGCGACCGACCGCGGAGGCCCACAGTCGGGCGATCAGCTCCTCGGGGGCGAAGTCGGGAAACCACCAGGCCCCCAGGCCCTGCTCGGCCAGCCAGGTCGACGAGAACGGGACCTCTGGCAAGGTAAAGTCGAGCGGTGGGGCCAAGGCGGTCTCGATCATCGCCTCCCACGTCATTCCAAGCTGCACGCGAATCCCCCTCCCCCAGTGTCCTGAATCTCCTCCCCCAGGTGCGCGCCCCGCCCCCTCCATGGAGAATGAGGGCGCTTGAACGTTGCACCGGCAGTCGCCCATCCCCGCCTAGACCTCCGGATTCGGGGCAGGCCCCCCTGTATCACAACTGGACGGTTGGCAACGACTGCTCCACCGGCCCTGGGGGATGAAGACTTCCATCCCGGCCAAACTGCGGGCGCCTTGCTTCCGGGAGGAAGAGCGTTCCAAGAACCTTGAGCACCACCCCACCACCCGGTACTCCCCGAGACTCCTGCGGATGCCACTGACCAGCAAGCCCCGCGTCCTTTGGGCGGAAACCCCAAAAGATGGGGAAATTATGCCACAATATTTGCTTCTTTATCAACCCAGCGGCAGCGACCCCACGCATCCTTAGGCAACGCTCCCAGACGGAGCGAGCGGGTCCGACGTGGGCCCACCGCTACACCCCTCGGGACCCGTTCACCGTGCTTACCATTGAGGCCCCGCGACTACCGGGCTTCGCTCGCCCGCACCTGAGACAACGCGGGCGGTTCGCCCAAGTTCCAGCCCCGCCAAAACAGGCGCTTGACCTCTGCCACCATCCCGGCCAAGTCGCATTCCTGGGGCTCCCTGGCCCACAGATGCACCACCTCCCCCAGCGCCCCCACCCAGGCGTGAGCTCCCACGGTGGCGGCCGACTGGTCAATCCCGCACTCGGCCAAATCGGAGGCCACCAGCCGGGCTAAGGTTTGCTGAATCGCCCACAGATGATCCTCCAATTCCGGCTCCGACCCGCGGGTGTGCACCAACACCACTCGGCTCAGTTCTTGGTCGTTCAGCAACACTTCGGTGACCGCCGCCAGGGAAGCGGCAAGCTTGGCGACCGGGGTGGTCTGGGGTGCCCGCGCGGCC
The DNA here is from genome assembly GCA_023512105.1 of Bacillota bacterium. Classification (GTDB taxonomy): domain Bacteria; phylum Bacillota; class Sulfobacillia; order Sulfobacillales; family Sulfobacillaceae; genus JAIMAE01. The sequence goes on from JAIMAE010000086.1 coordinate 4,021, forward strand.
TGGATGGCTGTCATCACGCGGTGATACAGCTGATCGATCAAGGCCCGAAAACAGTCGCCCTTGGTGGGAAAGTACACATAAAAGGTGCCCACCGCGCATCCCGCCGCCTCGGCGATCTGGCGGATGCCGGCCCGGTGGTAGCCCTCGCGCGCAAACACCCGCTGGGCCGCCGACAGCAGCGATTCCCGCCGACTCTCCGTGGTCATCCCCTCCTCGCGCCCTCTGTTCGCCATTGTACCGGTTTGAACCCATGAGTTGGTAGGCTTGACACCTCCTGCCACCCTCTCTAAAATGAACCAAGGTTCAATGAACATTGGTTCACCCTGGGAGGGAAGGACGTGCGGCTGATCACGGTGGAACAAACCGAGCACTTGCTGCCCATCGGCGACGCCATCGCCGTATTGGAGCAAGCATACCGGGACCTTGGACAAGGCCGAGCGGTCTATCGCCCTCGCAGCGACCTGGTGGTTCCACGAAGTCCCGGCCGCGACTACTGGCTCTCCACCATGGAGGGGGCGCTGCTCGACCCGCCGGTGGCCGCCATCCGCCTGCGCTCGGATGTCTATGAGGAGCGGGAGGTCGGTGGCCAGCGCAGTGCGACCAAGTGGGCGCACCAGCCTGGCCAGTTTTGTGGGCTCGTTCTGCTCTACCACCTCGACACCGCGGAGCCTTTGGCCTTACTCCAAGACGGCTACCTGCAACTGGCTCGGGTGGCGGCCACCAGCGCGGTGGCGGCCAAGTACCTGGCCCGTCCCGACAGCCACGTGCTCGGCCTGGTGGGGGCGGGCTGGCAGGCCCGCATGCACGCCCGCGCCCTGGCGGCTGTGTTGCCGCTGACCACCATCAAGGTCTACGCGCGAAGGCCCAAGGCCGCAGCCAACTTTGCCGGCGAGTTAGAGGGGACGTTGGGGATACCGGTGTCTCCAGTGCCCACTGCCCAGGCGGCGGTCCAGGGCTCGGACGTGGTGGCCACCTGCACCACCGCTCAGAGCCCGGTGGTGGACCTGGATTGGCTGGAGCCGGGCACGCATCTCACCAGTATCCGCTACTACCGGGAGATCGAACACCGTCCCCCTCGGCGGGTCGACCGCCACGTGGTGCACCCCCGGGAATATGGCTGGCACGCCTACCGCCCCTCCTCTTCAGTGACGGGACGCCAGGCCACCGAAGCGGTGGACCTCTACGCCGGGTCCGCCTTGCCAAACGACGCGGTGCCCCTCGAGGAGGTGGTGGCAGGGCACGCGCCCGGTCGCACCCATGCCGGCGAGATCACCGTCTTCAACAACCACGCCGGGATGGGCATCCAATTTGCCGCCTTGGGGGCGGTGGTGTGGACAAGAGCCACTACGCAAGGGATAGGCCGGGAACTGCCACTCGATTGGTTCCTGCAAAATGTCACCACCTAGCCTAACCGCTCAGTGAAGTCTTGGCGGACCCAATGCCGTCGGAAGCCTTTGCCATTCCGGATCTCACAAGGAGGGATCCCAATGTCCTCACACATCCCCGGTTCCCTGTCGAGCCAACAGCCCGCTGGCGGAGCCCATCTCCACCCGGCCATCCGCTGGTGGGTGATGGGAAGCGTCTTGCTGGTCCTCTGGGTGGTGGCCAACCTGGACAAGGTCGGCCTCTCCGTGATCGTCACCAATCACGACTATCTCAAGGCGCTGGGCATCGCCGGTGCCCCGGTGCGAGTTGGCCTCTTGTTCACCGCCTTCACGGTGGCCACCGTGGCCAGTAGCGTCCTCGCCGGCTGGGCGGTGGACCGCTGGGGTTCCCGCCACGCCGCCGCCGTGGGCGCCACCTTGTGGGGCGTCGCCATGGCGGTCGGTGCGATGGCCTCCACCTACGGGGGTGCGATGGCCTCCCGGTTGTTGCTGGGGATGGCGGAGGCGGTGGTCTGGCCCCTCACCAACCGTTGGGTGCGACACTGGTATCCCGCGCAGGAACGAACCCGGGCCCAAGCCTTGGCCTTGATGGGGCTGTTCCTGGGTCCCGCCATCGCCGGACCGTTACTGGCCGGGGCCATGACCGCCGGCGGTTGGCGGACGGCCTTCTGGGTGTCGGCGGCCATCTCGGTGGCGCTGGTTTTCCCCGTAATCGGGCTGACCCGGGAGACGCCGGCGGACCACCCCTGGGTGAGCGGGGCCGAGCGCGCCCGCATCGCCGACACCTCCCCTGCCCAGGCGGAATCCGCCTGGGCCTTTTTGGGGCAGGGCCCCTACTGGGCCGCCGTCATCGCCTATGTCTCCGCCGGGATTCTGTTCTTTGGGGTATCCAGTTGGCTGCCCACCTATCTCCAGCACCGCGGCGCCGGGAACGTCGGGGCCTGGACCGGGCTGGCCTGGGGCATGGCATGCCTGGGCCTGCTGGTTGCGGGGACGATCGCCGACAAGACCCGTCGACCGGCTGCCACCGGCAGCCTGGCCTTGGCCGCCGGCGCCATCTTCTTGGCTGCACTGGCCCGGGGAGGGGCACCAGGTTGGATGGCGGTCGCCGCCGGGGTGGTGCTGGCCGCCGACGGGGCCGCCACGGCGATCAGTCAAGCGTTGCTTCAGCGTTACGCTCCGGCGGCGGGGGTGGGGCGGGCCACCGGCGTCTTGGTGACCTGCGGCTCGTTGGTGGGAGGGCTGGCGCCCACCGCCATGGGATGGCTGGTGCAACATGCCGGTGGAAGTTTTGCCTCCGCCTTTCTGGCATTGGGTGCAGCGGCGGCGGTAGGTGCGACGGCCCTGGCCTGGGTGTGGACCACCGAGACCACCGGCCGATAACCCAGCCCAGCGGGGGGCTGGTCGAGCACCTCCAATCCCCGCACCTTGGGCTCGCTGACCTGAGTCTAAAGAAGTTAAAGGGATAAGTAGCACGACAACCATGGGCGGGGCGGAGGAGTAGGACGATCTTCGTGGTTCCTGGCCAAGCCGATTGAAGCTCCCGCCCCACTGCACACAGAGGCTCGTCGGGCCCGTCGCAGTAAAATTCCGTGATCCCACATCAAGGGGGCTTCGGAGGTCAGCTCCCGAGGCATGCCGACCCAGAGAATACGGCGCAAAACCGGCCTCCCGCTGATGGCTATCCCCTGGCTTTCAAGCGCGGGCGGAGGTGGCGGATCCCGAGATCCACCAGAGACAGGCCAAACAGGTAGATATAGGTAGAGACCGGCTGGAACATCAGCAAAAGGCCGAAGAGCGCAGCCAGTCCCCAGGCCCCGACGGTAGAACCCTTCCACCACTGCCGAGCGACCGCAAGACACATCAAAGAGACGGCAAGGCGGGTGACTCCGGGCGTCCAGAGCAGAGGCACCACCGGGCCGGACATGCCCACGGAAGGCGAGAAGGCGTGAATGGCCGCACTTAACAGCAGCAAGAGTTGGATCCCGGGGATGATGCGCTCTAGCCACCTCGAGGTGGTTGTGGCCATGGCTGCTCCTCCCAACCCAGTGTGCCTTCAGCGTAAACCAGCCAGCTGGCTGTGTCGAGACACCCGCCCCTTGGCCTGCCTCAAGCTCTCCGGCGATTGTCCAGTCGTTCGCCTCAGGGCCCATCCCGCGGTGCTAGACGGCAGCTTCCCCTGGTCCGAAGTGGCCCGGCGGCCCGCCTGGCCTTCCGCGGGGTGTGGACGCGGCCCGGGTTCCTGGAAGCGGCCGGAAGCTGGGGCCTGTGGCTGCCACTAAGGGGAGGCTTGGAAGGCGCCATCTGTCAAAGCAATCGCAGTCTGGGTATCCGGCAACGTTTGCAAAACTGCGATTGCGCTCGGCTCGTAAAGCCAGCAGCGCCAATCCCGGCTTCCTGCCGGCAGAGCGCCTGGTTTGCCAATCTATTGTCAAACCCTGCCAAAGAATTGTTGGTATAATCCGGTCGACACCTCGCGGCAAATGCCGTTCTCCCAGTGTACCGTCAGCCGGCAGGTAGGCATTGGAATTTCCGAGGCCTGGAGGGAGTTATGTTGCGGTGGAAACCCTGGTGGAGCGTGCTTACGGTCCTGCTGATGCTCTGGGGCGGTGTGCCCGCCCACGCGGCCAGCGGCGACTCCCCGCCCTGCCCGTTACTGCCCACGACCACCCTGACCGCCTGGCCGGAAGTCCGCACCGCCTCCTGCTCTCCTCCGACCACCGTGACCGCCGGGGTGGTGCACCAGTCGGCCCGGTGGAGTACCAGTGAAGGGCCGCTTCAGGCCAACGTGCTCACCGTCGACCTGAGCAATCCCAACGTCCGGGTGGGCGTGGCGGAAGCCCACGACCATCTACTTCAAGGGCCGGAGACGCTCTCGGCGATGGCCGACCGCACCGGGGCGGTGGCCGGCATCAACGGCGACGATTTTGCCATCACCGGGTCCGGAAAGCCGGTGGGGATGGTGGCAATAGACGGGTCACTTTGGCAGTCGCCGCTCTCCGGCATCGCGGTGCTCGGAGTCACTGCTTCCGGGAAGATGGTCATCGCCCCGGAATCCTTTTCCGGGACGGTGATGGCCGAGCAGAGCTCGTATCCGCTCGGCGCCGTCAATCGACTCAAAGCCTGGCCATCGACGGCGGTCACCCTGTTCACGCCGGCCTTGGGCGCACCGGTCACCTTTTCCTCGCCGGCGACGGTGGCCTTCCTGGTCCCAGACCCCACCCAAGCCGGTCGGTATACCGTCTCCCTGGTGGAGCCGCGCCTCTCCCAGCTCGAGACCCTCCACACCCACGCGGTGCTGGCGGCGCCGATGTCCAGTCCGGCATCCCAATGGATGCAGGCGCACCTTCACCCAGGAGATCCCGTACAGATTCAAGAGCGCCTAGACCCAGGCCCATCGCTGGTGTCGGCGATCGGCGGCGGGCCGATCATCCTCCAAGATGGCCATTGGGTCAATCTCCCCAGCACCATCGCCGCCAAGGCCGCCCCCGATGCCCTAAACCCGCTGACCGCGGTCGGGGTCGACCAGAGCGGCACCAAAGCCTTCTTCGTGGTCTTCGACGGACGGCAGCCGGCGCTCAGCGTAGGCGCCACCTACCGGCAGGCCGCGGAATACCTGAAGAGCCTCGGCGCCTACTCGGCGATGTTGTTCGACGGCGGGGGCTCCTCGGAGATGGTGGTACGCCAACCAGGAGACCAGCAGGTGACGGTGGTCAATTCGCCCTCCGACGGCAAGGAGCGTCCGGTGGCCAATGGGCTTTTCGTCTACTCGACCCACCAAACTCCGGGAATGGTCAATCAACTGGTGGTCAACCACGACCAACCGGTGACCCTGCTCCAGGGCACCGCCGTTCCCATTTCCGCCTACCTCCTCGACCAGTGGGACAACCCCTTGTCCGACCTCATCACCTTTGCCGTCGCCCCGCCCGACTTGGCCACTCCCAGAGGCCACCAGCTGATCGCCGGAAAGCCCGGAAGCGGCCGACTTTGGGCCGAAGTCACCAACACCCCTTTTCCGGCAGAGACCTGGATCCCGCTCCAGGTGGTCTCGCACCTGGCCGCGCTCTCCCTAACCCCGCCGGTGACCACCTTGTCCCCCGGCCAGTCGGTCACCTTCTCAGTCTACGGAATTGCCGAGGATGGAAGCCACGTTCCGCTGCCAGCTTCGGCCATTACCTGGCATCTTCAACCGAGCGCCCTGGGCACCATTACCCCCTCCGGGGTGTTTACCGCCGGCTCCGGAGTCGGCTGGGCCACCATCTCCGCCTCCGCCGGAGGGGCCACGGCGGTGGCCCGGGTAGCGGTGGGGACGGTCTCCGCGGTGGTCGACCTCCTCACGGATCCCGCCCATCCTTGGGTGTTGCATGCGGTGGGGGCCTCTGGCCAACTTACCCTGGATACCGCTCAACCTCCGGACCCCACAGCTAAAGGATCCCTGGCCTTGCAGTACCAGATCGCCTCCGGTCCGGGAGTCAAGCAGCTGGTCCTCTACCCGAAAGACACGGTAGACCAGATCTCTGCTTCCCCGGCGGGATGGGGGCCGGAGGCGGTAAGTGCCTGGGTCTATGGAGATGGCAGCGGCCTCTGGATGGCGGCCGCCTTTGTCGACGGGGCCGGCCATTCCCTCGTCCTCTATCCCACCTATGTCACCTTCACGGGGTGGCATCAGGTAGAGATCCCGATTCCGCCCGGCACCCCGCTTCCGCTGCAGCTGCAATACCTTGACTTCCTGGTCATCAACCCCGCCCAACCGCTGCAGGGCACGCTGGAATTGGGGCCGTTGGAGGCGCTCTACCCCCCACCTCCCCCCAACACCGGATGACCTCACAGACGCCGCCGCGGCGCAGACTTCTGCGCCGCGGAGCTTCCGCTGTCTCTAGGCGAGGGAAGCCACCATCCCTATCCGTGGACGGCCGAAAACCCTGGCACGCCATCAAACCGATACAAGTTTTCGGTCTTGATCGGCTCAAAGCCGGCGGCCAGCACCCGCCCCAGCAAGTCCACCACCTGCTTCGGCGTCACCGTCTGCCCCTCGTCGGCCAAAAAGCGGCAACGCCAGTGGTCGACGCAGAAGGTCTCGGGAAGTCCCTCCGGCCAGACCTTCACCCCGCGGTTGGTGATCACCCGCAGCCGCAACGGCCCCTCGGAGACGCGGCTTAGGGCTTGGCCGAGGTCGTCGGGCGACCCCTGGTCCCAGTCCAGGAAGACATCCACCCCCACCAGCTCCTTGTGGGCCTTGCGGACCTCGGCCGGACGCTGCCACAGCCGCATCGGCTGGTCGGAGTGGTAGGAGACGGCCTTCAACACCTTGGGGGCCTCCCCCAGGCGGGCGATCACCGCCTCGGTAAATTCGCTGGTGCTGACCTGCTTGCGACTGACCTCGGGTTTGTAGATGTCGTAGGTATGAATCCCGTCTTCAATCGTCTTGAGCCAGGCGTTGTGGACCCGGGTCGCCACCTCCGGCTGCCCGATGTGCACCAGCATCATCACCCCGGCCAACAACAGCCCCGAGGGGTTGGCCAGGTTTTGGCCTGCCCGGCGCGGGGCCGAGCCGTGGATGGCTTCGAACATGGCCGCGTGCTCCCCGATGTTGGCCGATCCGGCCAGTCCCACCGACCCGGCGATCTGGGCGGCGACGTCGGAGAGCACATCGCCATAGAGGTTGGGCATCACCACCACGTCGAACTGCTCCGGAGTGTCGGCCAGTTTGGCGGCGCCGATGTCGACGATCCAGGTCTCGTGCTCGAGATCCGGGTACTCGGCCGCGATCTCCTCAAAGACCCGGTGGAACAGCCCGTCGGTCAGCTTCATGATGTTGTCCTTGACAAAGCAGGTCACCTTGTGCCGGTTGTGGGCCCGGGCGTACTCGAAGGCGTAGCGAATCACCTTCTCCGAGCCGGGGCGGGTGATCAGTTTCAGGCACTGGTAGACCTCATCGGTCTGGCGGTGCTCGATTCCGGCGTAGAGGTCCTCCTCGTTCTCGCGGATGATCACCACATCCATGTTCGGATGCTTGGTGAAGATGTAGGGATGATAGGCCACCGCCGGACGCACGTTGGCGTACAGCCCCAGCGCCTTGCGAATGGTGACGTTGAGGCTCTTGTAGCCGCCCCCTTGCGGGGTGGTGATCGGTGCCTTCAAAAAGACCTTGGTGCGGCGAAGCGAATCCCAGGCGCTCGGGTCCATCCCGGTCTCGATCCCCCGCAGGTAGACCTGCTCCCCGATCTCAATCGTCTCCACCGCGAGCTCGGCCCCGGCTGCTTCCAAAATCCTGAGTGTGGCCTCCATGATCTCCGGACCGATGCCATCGCCGTAAGCGACCGTGATAGGCGTTTTTGCGGACATGCTCTAAGCTCCATTTCTGTATAGTCTCCGCTGCGCCGCCGCTTCGCCCCACCGCAGCAGTCTCGTGGCGCCGAGGACGGTCACACGCGACCTCATTATCACGACATAAATGTCATATGTCAAGGCGAAAGAAGCGGCTTTGCCCGATTCTCCTTATAGTTCCCGGGAGGCCATGATCTCCAACAGGTCGCGCACGGTAAGGCCCCGTTGGGCCGGATGGCGCATTGGAAGGTCGGAATGAATCTCGTAGCGGTTGCGGCGGCCATCGCGAAACCGAGAAATGTATCCCGCCGCCTCCAGGTCGCTTAAGATGCGTTGCACGGCGCGCTCGGTGATGCCGACGGCGTGGGCGATCTCGCGGGCAGTCATCTGGCCGCCGTTGGAGGCAAGGCAGAGCAGGACTTGGGCGTGATTGGTGAGAAAAGTCCACTTCCCCGTCTTCACCGGCTCATCGTCTCCGCTCCGAATTTCTCGTCCTCCCCCGTTCCCCTCGGCC
>JAIMAE010000319.1 GCA_023512105.1 Bacillota bacterium
AACTGCAGGCGGGCCAATCCCACCAGCGTCATCGCATCGCCCCCCGAAAAACCGATTAAGGCCGGAGTATGCTCCGGCCTCTACGGTTTCCCAGCAGGGGAAGGATTATGCTACGCTTCCTCGCGCGCGTACGGATGGGTCTCCGGGTGGACGTGGACGCCCCGGTCGACGGTGAACATCGCCTGGTGCAGGGTCACCCCGAGCGCCAGGACGCCCAAGGCGATCACCGGCCACGAACCGAAGACCAGCCCGTAGGCCAACAGCAAGATGGCCAAGGCCAAGAGCAAGGGCGCAATGGTCGGAGCCGGCATGTGAATCGCTCCCTCCTCTCGGGCGGCGGGGATCATCTTCCCATCTCCCCAGCGCTTCTCCACCCACAGGGCATCGCGTCCCCGCACCAGGGGAATCTCGGCGAAGTTGTAGACCGGCGGCGGCGAGGGGATGGCCCACTCCAAGGTGCGCCCATCCCAGGGGTCGGCTCCCGCCTCCTCGCCGTACACCCAGGACCAGGCCAGGTTGATGGCCAGGGCCAACACCCCCAGGCCCAAGATGACGGTCCCCGCAGTCGCCACCTGGTTCCAGAAGGTCAGGCCCAAGTTGGGCGCATACGTGAAGATGCGCCGCGGCATCCCCATCAGGCCCAGGAAGTGCATGGGGAAGAAGGTGAGGTTAAAGCCGATGAAGGTCAGCCAAAAGTTCCAACGCCCCAGGCGTTCGTTCATCAGCCGGCCGCTGAACTTGGGAAACCAGTAGTACAGTCCTGCGAACAGCCCGAACACCACCCCGCCGATTAAGGTGTAGTGGAAGTGGGCGACCACGAAGTAGCTGTTGTTGTACTGGAGGTCGGCCGGGGCCATCGCCAGCATCACCCCGCTCATCCCGCCGATCACAAAGCAGATGAGAAAGGCGAAGACCCAGTGCACGGCGGTGGTCATCTTGAGCTGCCCCCCCCACATGGTGGAGAGCCAGTTAAAGACCTTGATCCCGGTGGGGACGGCGATGGTCATGGTGGTGAGCGCAAACAGCGAGTTGACCCACGGACCTAAGCCTAGGTCGTACATGTGGTGAATCCAGACCATGAAGGAGAGGAAGCAGATGGCCAAGGTGGCCAAGACCATGCTGGAGTACCCAAACAGCGGCTTTCGGGCGAAGGTGGGGATGACCTCGGAGATGATCCCAAAGGCCGGGATGATCACGATGTAGACCTCGGGGTGGCCGAAGATCCAAAACAGGTTGGTCCACAGCAGCGGGCTACCCCCGGCGGTCACGTGGAAGAACTGCGCCCCCATCACCCGCTCGAAGGTCTGCAAAAACAGGTCGACGGAGAGCGGAGGCATCGCCAGCACCAACAGCACCATGGTGGCAAAGTTGGCCCAGACGAACATCGGCATCCGCATCCAGCCCATGCCCGGCGCCCGCAGGTTGGTGATGGTCACCAGGAAGTTAATTCCGGTCAGGATGCTCCCGAGGCCGGAGACCTGAAGTCCTATGTCGTAAAAGGTGATGCCAAGGCCAGGATCGTACTGTCCCCCGCTGATCGGCACGTAGTTGAACCAACCGGCGTTAGGAGCGCCAAAAAACCAGCTGGTGTAAAAGAGGATCCCGCCGGCCAAGAAGAGCCACACCGACAGCGCGTTGAGCCTCGGGTAGGCCACATCCCGCGCCCCGATCTGCA
>JAIMAE010000320.1 GCA_023512105.1 Bacillota bacterium
TCCTCGACGAAGACTTGGCCGAAGTGCGCTCCTTGGCGGTCGCTCGCGACCAGCAGGGAAAAGGGATAGGGCGCCAGCTGGTCGAGCATGCGGTCCGCCGGGCCGCTGAGCTCGGGATCGCCCGGGTGCTCTCCCTCACCTACCAAGTGGAGTTCTTCCGCAAGTGCGGCTTTGAGGTAGCCAACCGACTGGCTTTTCCGCAGAAGGTTTGGAAAGACTGCTTGGGATGCCCGAAAATGGCCGCCTGTGACGAGGTGGCGATGCAGATCAACGCTTTGGCCTGGGTCAAACAGGCTGAGGAGCCAAGCTCCTTGCCTTGGCCGGCTACCGGAACCGGTGGCGACGGTTAGCCAGGGCTAACGTCCTCTCTCGATTTGGATTCACGGGGTAAAGCGGTTTGCTACCGACAGCGCCTCCGCAGGTCAGCTCTAGAAGCGGGAGGATTGGTCTCGTCCCAACCGGCAGAATGGTCAAGCCAGTAGGCGCGATCCGGTCGTCAAGCGGTCGCTTGCCCTCTTCATGTGGTCGTCTACCCAGGCCGGATGGGAAATCTGGGGACAGTGGCGGAACTCCCAGTGCCAGGGCGCAACCCGCTCGCTAGCAGGGGGCGCGCTCGTGCCGCTGCCACCAATCGGCCCCGCGGTTCTGCTTGCGAGTGGGTCGCAGCTTTGCCTGGTCCAGGTTCAGTTGGGCACCCTTTCGCTGGGCTCGGCCTCCGTGGCATTTGCAGGCTTTCTAGTATCCTCGTGGCAGCGCCGGCTTGCCCTTGGCGCTGCGGTCCGCGCTTCAGACGGGGCCTCGATCCGGAGTATGAGCGAGAAATCGCTGTCTTGCCAGATGGCCGCAAGGCGTCGGCGCTGTCCGACCATGGAATTGTGGAACGCACGACGTGGCGCCATTCCCCCGAGTAGGGGACCGACGGGAGCACCACCCCCCGCCGGCCCGGCCACGGACTCCGGCGCCGCCGCCAACTGCTCTCCACCGACCAAAATCGTCTTAGCGAGCTACCTCGCGATGTAGTCCGAATGCCCGCTGAATTGGCTCGTCGATAAAAGACGCGGGAGAGCCACGGTTTCCGGAATATACAGTGGCATCCTCCCAGGCCAAACAGTGTGAGACCCCGTCCTTCTTTTGCGTCCAGATAAAATTAGACCTAAATTAGCTACCGTCCTCTCGCCCTTGGCTACGATTTATGCCTCCTCGTTTTCCGACACGAACCTGATGGCGGAGGCCGTGTGTCCGTCGGGCTTCCGGTAGTAAAGCCTGGCGAGTTCGCTCCCGCGCATCGTGAGGCCAGCCCCGTTCGGGGGCTCCACCGTTGAGGGGTGAGGCCAATTCTTTGCACGGGAGAGCCGACCGTACCGGCTGAGTTCTCAATCCAAGGCGCACGGCGCCTCTGCCCGAGAGGTGGGCCCCACCTGCCAGGGACAGCCGAGTGAGAAGGGTCAAGCCTGCACCTAATGGATAACTGAGCATCGCGCGGCATCTCGGGACACGGGGCGCCGCGCTCTTTTGGTCTGAAGACCAGGCGGCTGGACAGGCCCTCCTAGGCCCGCCCGCGTGGCAAAAGGCCCGGTTCGGTCTGCCATTCTTTTGGGGGGCGTGTCGAGCCGGGTCGGCGTGCTATGATATCCTCGAATTATGGCTCAAGATGCGTCGCGCGGGGAGTCGAA
>JAIMAE010000087.1 GCA_023512105.1 Bacillota bacterium
GATCTGGCGCCGGGACCAGGCGCAGCCGCCCATACCGGCGACTTTGGTCCTCCACGAATTCCATCACTTCGCGGGGCACCGGGTACTGCGAGTATCGGCGCAGCCGCTCCAAGACCTCCTCGGGGGTGAGTCCCGAGGCCACCGCATTCCACAGGGAAAGGTGAGTGAGGCGGTAGGTGTGCACGTGCTCAGGGCTTTTGACCAGTTCCGCTATGCCCACCAAGGCGTCGCGGGCTTCCTCGAACAAGGGATGGTCGACTTCCAGCAACAGGGTCAGGTCGGACTGGACCACCAGCGGCAACCGTTCCACCACATTCCCCCCTCGGCGACCGATTGACATCTCCTATTATTGTACCGGATTTACCGAGGGCTCGACAGCTCGTCCGCTCTCGCCGCAGTGGTTCCGACCGCCGGGCTTTGTGGGAACAGCTTCCGCAACAGTCGTTCGAGGTCTTCCAGCCGGTACGGCTTGGTGATGAGCCCGGCAAAGCCGAGTTCGCGGTACCGGTCGGTGCCGGCGCCCTCGGCGTAGCCGGTGGAGAGCACCGCTTTGACCACAGGGTCGATGGCCTTCAGGGCGGCCAAGGTCTCCGCTCCGCCCATCCCGGTGGGCACGGTCCAATCGAGGATGGCCAAGTCAAACCGGGCGCCATCGCGCAAGGCGCGTTGGTAACTCGATACGGCCTCCTGGCCGTCGGCGGCGGCCACCACCTGGGCCCCCAAGAGGGTGAGCATGGACGAAACCACCTCGCGCACTCCGGGTTCGTCGTCCATGACCAGGACCTTCAAGGGAGGAAGCGAACCGAGCCGAACTTGGGGCTCTGCCGCCGCCTCCTGCTCTTGGCTGGGGAAATAGACCGACACCCGGGTTCCACGGCCGGGGGAGGAGGCGACCCGGATGTATCCTCCGTGCCGACGGGCGATCGCCTCTGCAGTGGCCAGCCCCATCCCGCCGTGGCGGGGTTTGGTCGAGAAGTAGGGGTCGAAGATGCGGGGAAGGTGCTCCGGGGCGATCCCGGGCCCTTGGTCCTCCACCGTCACCACCACCCAGGGGCCCGGGTGCGCGGGGTCGGGGTCGCGCACCGACTGGCTGACCAGCCGGATGGTGTCTCCCGGCTTCGAGGCGTCGAGCGCGTTTTTGATCAGCTCGCGAAAGAGGTGTTGGCACTCTTCGGCGTCGAGCGCGACCGGCCAAAGCGCCCCTTGGGGGGTGTAGACCACGCGGGCCGGGGCATCCGGCGAGGTCTCGGCCGCCAGTTGGCTGAGCAGGCGGGGCAGGTCGAGCCGCTCCGGGCTTAACGGCTTGCCGCGGGCGAAGGACATCAGCCGGTTGGCCAACTCGCGGGCCTTTTGTCCGGCGGAGTCGGCGGCCTTAAGGAAGGCCTCGACCCGGCCGACGTCCCGACTCAGGTAGGCCTGGGCCAGGGAGAGGTTGCCGAGGATGGCCGCCAGCTGGTTGTTGAAGTCGTGGGCGATGCCGGCGGCCAGACGCTCCAACGCCTCGGCGCTGCGGGCCCGGGCCAGCATCGCCTCGCGCTCCTGGCGCTCGGTGACGTCGTGAAAGACCCCGATCAGCCCCTGCAGACGCCCCTGGGGGTCGCGGACCGGCTCGGCGCGCGACTCCAGGACGCGCAGCCGGCCGTCCGGCAGGCGAAGCCGGTGCTCGACGAAGTAGGGGGCGCCCTGGCGGGCCGTGCGCTCCAGGGCCTGGCGAAGCCGCGGCCGATCCTCTTCCGGCACCGCCTGCAGAAACCAACGCAGGAGGTCTTTCGGCGGATGGTCGGGGTCGAGGCCAAACAGCCGAAAGGTCTCGGCCGGCCAACTCAAGGTGCGGGTGACGTAGTCGTAGTCCCAGTAGCCGATTTTTGCCATCCGCTGGGCGGTGAGGGAGCGGGCCTGGCTTTGCACCAGGCGGGCGTGCTCCACCTCCGCCTCGGTGACGTCGCGCAGGTTGAGGATAAGGCCATGCCACGGGTTGGAGGGCGATGCGTCCAGGCGGCGGGCGGTGCCCTCAAAGGTCTTGACGCTGCCGTCTTGGTGCCGGAGGGCAAATTTCAGCCGCATCATGGGCTCGAGCGAAGACGCGCGGGCAATCTGCTCCCAACCGGGCTGGCGGCCGGGGGCAAAGAGCTCGAGGAAAGAGCGCCCCACCAAGGCCTCCTTAGGCCAGCCGAGCCAGAGACGGGCCGAGTCGCTGGCGTAGCGGATGTTTCCGGAAGGGTCCAAGACCAAGAAGAGGTCGGCCGCGTTGTCCATCAGCTGGCGAAACCGTTCCTCGCCTTGGTGCCAAGCCTCGGCCTCGGCCCGAGCCAGTTGCGCCACCAGCCCGAGGTTGGCCCGTCCGGCGGTGAGGGTCAAGCCCAGGACCAGGGCGAAGGCGACCCATCCCCAGGCGCTCCACCATCCGGCGAGCTCCCCAGTGGGCAGGGCCGGACCCAGGGCCAGGCGCAGGCCGAGCCCTCCGGCGGCCCAGATGGCGGCGGTGTTGGTGCTCGAGCCGATCCTGGCCGCCCGCCGGCGCACCCGCCCGGTGGCCACCACCAGGGCCAACAGGAGGCACACACACAAAGCGGCGCGCCCCGGGCCAAGTCGCCCCCCAAGGGCGAGCACCCCGTCGGAGCCTAGCCAGGCCAGCGCGACGCCACCGTAGCGAAAGACCTGGCCGCGACCTTGGTGGCGCCGGGCGGCTTGAAGCCCCAAGGCGGCCAAGGCCGCGCTGGCCGCCCAGGCCTCGATGGCCAGGCCCAGGGATAGCGGGGAGCCGGTCCATCCGCCCAAGGCGGCGAGGTTGGTTGCCCCCAAGGCCAGGGCGGCGAGGACCAGGGTGACCCCGTCGCTCCAACCCCAGACCGTCTTGGCTTGTCGCAACCAGGTAAACACTGCCCAAGCGCCGGTGAATGCGGCCTCGGTTCCCAGGACCCATCTGGCCAAAGCCAGGTGCATCGGCTGCCCTCCGCCCTGAATTCGCGATTTCGCCACGTGACTTCCTCCATTATACCTGGGACGACAGGTTTGATAAAATTTTCCAGGGGGTTTCGACATGCTCGTCGCAATTTTCGGCGCCCCGCCCGGGGAATTTGGCATCGTATGATCTCGGAGAAGGCCGGCGGCAGGCGCTCAGGCCGCCGTCAAGCCTTTTTTCGAACCGAGGGGAGGCTTGTGCTAGGCTATAACCACGGCCAAGCCGGTGGCCGCAGCCGTGGGCGAGCCCGGCAAAGGCGGTCGGGCGGCCATCCCTTCCACCGCCGATCCCGAGCCAGGGCGAGACGGGCCCGGGGTGACCGGGCGGGAAGTTGGAGGATGAGTTCTGATACCAGTTGGGAGAGGAGGGCAGGCGCCTTCCGGGCTACACCCTTAGGCGCCGCGAAGCGATGAGCCAAGTTTCCTTGACGCTGGCAGTGGGCGAGTACGACCGCACCGACCCCTTGATCCGCGGAGAGGTGCGGGTGCCGGGGGTAGACCTCACGGTGGTGCCGATGTCAGACGCCTGGCTTCGCCACCAGCGGATGATCCGCCACGAGGCCTTCGACGTGGCGGAGCTCTCGATGTCTTCTTTCTTGATGGCCAAAGAGCGCGGCCAGCGCCTGTGGGCGATCCCGGTCTTCCCGTACCGCATGTTTCGCCATCAGTTTGTGCTGGTCTGGGAGGCGCGCGTGGGAGAACCGGCGGCACTGCGCGGCAAGCGGGTGGCCACCCCGATGTACCAAACCACCACCATGCTTTGGGTGCGCGGGTTTCTTAAACATCAGTTCGGCATCCTTCCCGAGGAGATCCAGTGGGTGACCGAACGGGAGGAGCTGGTCCCGGTCTCCCCGCCCGGGGTGCACATCACCGTCAGCCCAGAGCCGGTGGAACAGCTGTTTCGCCGGGGCGAGGCAGACGCCCTGGTCTTAATTGAGGAAATCCCGGAGGACCTGCTCGCGCTGCCCGGGGTGCGGCGGCTGTTCCCCAACTATCCCGAGGTCGAGGAGGCGTACTACCGCCAGACCGGCATCTATCCGATGATGCATGCCGTGGTCTTCCGCGAGGCGGTCTTGGAGCGCCATCCTTGGCTTGGGCGCAGCTTGTACGACGGATTCGTCGAGGCGCTTCGCTTAAGCCTGGAGCGCGAGCGCCATCCTCGGGTCCTCAACCTGGCCTGGGCCAGCCACTATTTCGAGCGGGAGCGCCAGATTTTTGGGGGCTCGCCGTACGTCTACGGAGTGGCCGCCAACCGCCCGTCGCTGGAGGCGTTGGTGCGCTATTCGCATGAGCAGGGCTTGACTTCGCGCCAGATGGGGTTAGACGAGCTCTTCTGGCCGGAACTGCTCGACACCTGAGGCCGCGGCGGCGCCTGGGGAAGGAATGTCGTATACTGAAAGAGCGAGTCCAACGCCGCAGGGGAGGAGAGCATGACCGTCGATACCCCCGAACAGATGTTCCGCAAGGCGCTTCACGCTCACGGCTATCGGGTGACGCCGGATCGGTTGCGGGTGTTTCGCCACCTGCTTGCCCGCACCCAGCCGGTGGCGGTGGCGGAGCTGGCCGAAACTTTGGCCGGGGAGGGGACCCATCCGGTGACCGTCTACCGGGTCATCGACTGCCTGAGCGACTTGGGGGTCGTGCATCCGGTGCTGCTGGGCAACTCGGCGGTGGGGTTTGAACTGTCGGCTCCCTTCCGAGACCATCATCACCACCTTCGCTGCCGGGGCTGCGGACGGCTCTTCGACTTGGCCGAATGTGAATTGGACCCGGTGATCCGTCGGATTGAAGAGGTGCACCACTACCGGGTCGAGGCCCACGAGCTGACCTTGGAGGGGCTGTGCGACCGCTGTGCGCAAAAAGAAGCCGCCTCGGCGCCTTCCTCCCACCACCAGGCGTAAGGCACCGGGAAGGCGGCGGCTTTCGAGGGGTCAAGCACCAGCTCGCATATCCTCCATACCATGAGGTTGGGTGGATGTTGCCCGGGGCTAAGAGAATGAGCCAGGGCTAACATCTGCTCTCCGGACGCCGCCTGGCACCGGAACTACGCGATCGAGGCGGGTGAGGCGAGGTGAGCCTGCGCGACGAGACCTCGGAGCGCGAGGAGATGGCCCGTGCCCTAGACCGTTGGCGGGTGTTGACGGCCCGGCGGCAAGGGCGATGGACCCGGGTGTTGTGGCTTCTGGCCGGTCCTGGGATTTTGGTCATGCTGGGCGAAAATGACGGGCCGTCCATGCTCTCCTACGCGGCCACCGGCTCCCAGTTTGGCATCGGATTCTTCCTGCCCTTCGTGGTCTTGACCTTCGCCATGGCCTTTGTCGCCCAAGAGATTACGGTGCGACTAGGCGCCGCCACCCAAAGTGGCCACGCCGAGCTGATCTACCGCCGATATGGCCGCTTTTGGGGCAACTTCGCGATGGTCGACCTGATGGTCACCAACTTCATGACCCTGGTGACGGAATTCGTCGCCATCGTCGCCGGCGCCTCCTTCTTTGGGATACCCAAAGTGGTCGCGGTGTCCGCAGGGGTGGCAGTGGTGGCGAGCGGATTGGCCTTGCATCGCTACTGGGCCTGGGAGCGCCTGACCATGGCGTTGGCGCTGTTTAACCTGGTGTTTATCCCGGTGGCGGTGCTCACCCATCCGGATTGGGGGGCGGTGGGGCGCGCCATGGTGACCTTCAGCCCGCTGCCCGGCGGCTTCAACGCCAACACCGTCACCCTGCTCTTGGCCGACATCGGCGCCACCATCACGCCCTGGATGCTGTTCTTCCAGCAGGGGGCGGTGAGCGACAAAGGGCTGACCGGCCAAGACATCCGGGAAGGTCGCTGGGACACCGCGATCGGGGCGCTGGTGGCCGCCCTGGCGGCATTGGGCTGCATCGTGGCCACCGCCCCCCTGCACACCCACCACATGAACGCGGCCTCCTACAACGCCGCGCAATTCGCCCAGGCCTTGGTGCCGTTCGCCGGCCGCTGGGGCAGCGCCTTGTTTGCCCTCGGCGTCTTGGAGGCCGGGTTGGTGGCCTCCGCCACCATCTCGGTGTCCTCGGCCTACGCCTGGGGGGAGGTGTTGGGGAAGGCCCACAGTCTAAACCGGCCGCCCAAGGAGGCTCCTGGGTTCTACGCGGTCCTGGTGGGCGTGGCCGCCCTGGCCGCCGGGGTGGTGCTCATCCCCCACTTTCCTCTGGAGATGGTGGTGATCTTGGTCAACGTGATCGCGGTGTTGACCATGCCGCCGGCGATTGGGTTTCTTCTCTTGTTGGCCAACGACCCGGAGGTGATCGGGCGCTATCGGTCTAGTCGGCTGCTCAACGTGCTCGGGATCGGGGTCGGTTGCTTTGTGGCTTTGGCGGGGATCGTCTACGCCTTGACCGTCGTCTTGCCCGCGCTGTTTGGATCCCACTTTTAAGCGCCGCGACCAAGGGAGGGAAGCGAAGATGCACGAACGGCTGGTCCAGAATTCCTCTGCCCCCCTCTCCGTGCCGGGCTTTGTCCAGGGCGAGGTGTTGGCCGAACATCGGCTGGCCCGGCGCCGCAGCGAAAGCTTGTCGCAGCGGCCGCTCAACCATCGCCTGCGCTTGGTGCTGTGGGGACTGCGCGCCTACGTCCTCTTCATGGTGGCGATGGCGGTGGTAAACGCGGTGAAGGCAGCGCACGGATAATTCGAAGGTTGCCCACGCCGTCCTAAGGGCGGCGTTTTTTGTTGAGGAGGCGGCATCGGCCTGGCCGGCGCGGCATACCCATCTCGCGTGGGCGAACGGCGGAAACCCGAGGCGGGGAGGGCGAGGATGGGGGAGGAATCCGGGAAGGTACCCAAAGCCTCCGAGGAGTCGCCGGCGGCCACCCCAAAGCCGCCGGCGCCGAGCTGGAGCCAGGGCTCTTTGAGTGTTGGCGGCGGGCCGGAGTTTCCCACCACCTTCCAGGCCTACCTATCCGAGTTGGTGGGGGAGCTGGTGCGGGTCAGCGTCCTCTACCAGGTAGACCAGGCCCTCACCCTGATGGGAAGGCTCATCTACGTCGGTCGCGACTACCTCCTCTTGCAAGACCCCAGCGCGGCCGGGATCCCCTTGGGCCTGCGCGGCCGCCTGGCCATTCCGCTGACCAACGTGGGCGGGGTGGGCCGCCTGACCCGCCTGCAGTCGCTGCTGCCGTGGTTGGCCGCCGGCGAGGGTCCTGCGGACTCACCTTAGGGCGGCAAGGTGGTCGCCGAAACAGAGAAGGCCAAGCCGTGGGGCTTGGCCGAGGAAGATTCTCGAGGGTTAGTCTAAGCTTGCCAGGACTTTGTCCCAAACCTCCTGGTTCAGGCGGAGGTCTTGCTCGACGATCGGGGTCTTCTGGTAGCCGGGGAGCAGGTCTTCAAAGCTCGGACCTTCCTCCTGGTAGATGAGGCCGGTGACCAGCTCGTCCGTCTCATTCAGCATCGCCAAGGCCGCCGTGCGGTCGTTCGGGCGGTAGTTGGGATCCTCGTCCAGGTTCTTCAGGACCTTCTTGTACCAGTCGTAGGTGTTGACCTTGTTGTAGGTGACGCAGGGCGAGATGGTGTTGATCAGGGAGAACCCGCGGTGGCGAATCCCCGCCTCAATCAGCTTGGCCAGCTGCGGCTGCCAGCTGGAGAACCCTTGGGCGACGAAGGTGGCACCTGCGGAGATGGCCAGCATCAGCGGGTGCACCGGCCGTTCGATGTTGCCCTTGGGCGTCGACTTGGTCTGAAATCCCTCCACCGAGGTCGGCGAGGTCTGCCCCTTGGTCAACCCGTAGATGTGGTTGTCCATCACGATGTAGGTGATGTCCATATTCCGCCGCATGGCGTGCATAAAGTGGCCCATCCCGATGGCGTAGGCGTCGCCGTCTCCGCCGGCGGCGATCACCGTCAGGTCCCGGTTGGCCAGTTTCAGGCCCAAAGCGGCGGGCATGGTGCGGCCGTGGGTGACGTGGAGGTTGTACGAGTTGATGTAGTTGCCGATCTTACCCGAACAGCCAATCCCGGCCACGATCGCCACCTTCTCCGGCTCGACTCCCACCGAGACCAGGGCCTTTTGCAGCGCGGCGAGGACTCCGAAGTCGCCGCAGCCTGGGCACCACCAGGACTTCTCCGCGGTCTTGAATTCTGCTAACGTTGCCATCAGCGCACCACCTCCACCCGACTGAAGGTCCCGCGAGCCGCTGCCACCACTTCCTCGGGGGCCATCGGCACGCCATCGTACTTGACAAAGCTCTCAAAGCGCCCATCGGCGGCTCCCTGCGCCCGCATCCAGGTCAGCAGCTGATGGGTGGCGTTCTGCTCCACCACCATCACCCGCCTCGCCTTGGCCAGCGCCTCCCGCACCTGGTCGGTGGGGAAGGGCGAGAGGGTGCGCAGCCACGCGATCGCCACCCGGTGTCCCTCGGCCTCCAGCATCGCCTTGGCTTCGCGGATGACCCCCACCGTCGAGTTGATGCCCAAAAGCACCAGCTCGGCGTCGGCCGGCCCCTCGTACTTGATGCCGATCCGCTGGCGGTTTACGCCTTGAATCTTCTCGAGCCGCTTGTTCATCATCCGCACCCGGTTCTTCGGGTCCTCGTTGACCTTTCCGGTCAGCGAGTGTTCCGAGCCGGTGGCCAGGTACTGCCCGTACTTCTCTCCCGGCAAGCTGCGGGGCGAGATGCCGTCCGCCGTCAGTTGGTAGCGCTCGAAGACGTCCTTGCCCATCGCCAAAAGCTCTTCCTGAGAAACCACCCGTCCTCGCTCGATAGGCACCGCCGGGCTTTGCACCACCGACCGCTCCACCGTCTGCTTCCAGAGGGCCAACGAGAGGTCGGTGGCGATGATCACCGGGTTCTGGTAGGTCTCGGCTAGGTTGAAGGCCTCCACCGCGTCCTCGAAGGTCTCCTCTGGGCTGCCGGGAGTCAGGACGATGCGGGGCCCTTCGCCGTGGCCTCCGTTGAGCAGCGCCAACAGGTCAGACTGCTCCTGTTTGGTCGGCATGCCCGTGCTGGGGCCGCCTCGTTGAGTGTCGACGATCACCACCGGGATCTCCGCCATCGAGGCCAGTCCGATCGACTCCTGCATCAGGGAGATGCCAGGGCCCGAGGTGGCGGTCATGGCCCGGGCGCCGGCAAATCCGGCCCCGATCGCGGCCACGATGGAGCCGAGCTCATCCTCCATCTGCACCACCGCGCCGCCCACCAGGGGGAACCATTTGGCCAACGCCTCCATGATGTCGGAGGCGGGAGTAATCGGGTAGCCACAGAAGATCCGGCAGCCGCCGGCCAAAGCTCCCAGCGCGGTCAGCTCGTTGCCGGTGACCACGATCCGGTCGCCCGGGGTGGGCTTGCCCAAGGAGAAGGTGAGCAGGTGCGGGTACTGTTCGCGCACGGCGTCGTATCCGGCCTTGACCGCCCGGCGGTTGGCCTCCATGACCGCCTCGCCTTTGCGGGCGAACTTGGCGGCGACGTAGTCGGCAAACGGCTCCACCGGGAGGTTGAGCAACGCCACCGAGGCGCCCACCGCCACCATGTTGCGCATCACCACCGAGCCCAAGTCCTTGGCCATCTCGGTCAGGGGCAGGCGCAAGAGGTGCGCCTTGACCGCATCGGCCACCTCCGGCTCAAAGGCGCTGTCGGCCAAAAGGAGGCCACCGTCCAACTCGTGGGCGTTTTTGTCGATCGTCTCCTGGTTCAACGCCACCAAGATGTCGGTCTTCAAGGTCGGTGCCGCCACCGGAACCGTGGAGATCCGCACCTTGTAGTGGGTGTGGCCTCCCTTGATTCGCGAGGAAAAGGACTTGTAGCCGTAGACGTAATAGCCCATCCGGTTTAAAACCGTCGCCAATACATCTCCCGTAGAGTCGATGCCTTCTCCTTGGTCTCCGCCAATCTTCCAGGCTATCATGGTTCGTCCGCCTCCTTGGCACGTCGGGCCCTCTGTCATCCGCGACTCGGTTTACCTACCATTTACTTTAAACCCGATCTATAATGAATAAAAATGAACTGTTTTTATCGTTTTCATAACGTCAAGGAATGATCAGGCCAACCCCCATTATACGAAGCGGGGCCAGAAAAGGCAAAATCGGTGGACCGCAAGGGAGGCGGAGGCGCGATGATGTTGAGTTGGTTTAGGACCTTCGTGCGCGTCATCGAGGCCGGCGGCATCACCCGCGCCGCCGAACAACTGGCCCTGACCCAACCGGCGGTCAGCAAACAGCTTCGGGCCCTGGAAGAGGCGTTTCACACCCGGTTGGTGGTGCGGCGGGGACGGAGGGTGGTGCCGACCGCCACCGGCGAGGCGTTGTATCACTACGCCAAGCGCATCTTGGCCCTGCTCGACCAGGCGTTTGACGCCGTCAGCCAGCTGGAGCGACCCGGCGAAGGCGAGATCCAGCTGGGGGCGGTCTCCACGGTCGCGGTCTCCACCTTGCCTCAGGTGCTCTCCGCCTTCACCAGCCGCTTCCCGCGGATGCGAGTGCGGGTGCGCATCGGGGAGATCCAGGACAACCTCGACGCCTTGATCCGCGGAGATGTGGCGGTGAGCGTGATGACCGTGCCTATCGTCCATCCCCAGGTGGACTCGATCCCGCTCTTCGACGACCCGGTGCGCCTGGTCATCGCCCCGGAGCGGGCGGCGTCTCTTCCCCGCCCGGTGCGCCTATTGGACCTGGCGGAGATGGATTTTATCTCCTACGAGCGCCCTTCCCGGTTTCGCTCGTTCGTCGACGGGGCCCTCGAGCAGCATGGCCTGATCCCTCGGGTGATGATGGAGTTCAACAGTCACGAGGTGGTCAAGACCATGGTCAAAAGCGGGCTGGGGGTGGCGATGGTACCGGATTCGGTGGTCCGAGAGGACATCGCTCAAGGGGCGCTGGTCTCGATCGAGGTGGCCGACTTTCCGACCATCGCCCGGACCACCTCGCTCATCCTGCCCAAGGATCCCCCCGTTTCGGGGGCGTTGATGGCCTTGGTGGAGACGTTTTTGACCTACTACGCGGTCCCTGCCCACCTTTGGCCGGAGTGGGTGCGGGAGGAGATCGGGGTGCGGCGATCCTAACCCCGTCCGCTCGTGGGGTAGCCACGGTGCTTCCGCCGCGCGCAAGCCCTCCCGCGCCCCGCGGCAGGAAGTGTCTCGGCTGACCGGGGATGGCGCGAGGCGGCGTGGTCCACCTCTGTACAGGCCTCTTGCGGTGCGCTTTACTGAAGAAAGTTGTGGCCGATACAAGCGTTGCGTTCGTGCGGCGAAGGGGGAGAGGGGTATCGCAGGGCAAAGGGTGTTCGGCCAGACCGGTTGGGAGGAATGGGTGGAGGCGCATTTACCGCGGCTGCCGGCCCGGCTGGCGGCGGTCATCCGCCAGCTGCCGGCCCCAGATCGCCCGCGCTGGGTAATGCGCTTTCGCGATGGGCTGGTCGCCTCCGCCGCCCGCCTGGTGGCCGAGTGGTTGTTGGAGCCGGAGAAGTTGGCCTGGTGGGTGATTTCCGGGTTGGAGTGGGACCGGGGCGAGGGCGAGGCCGGACTGCTCCTCGCCTACCCGGAGCCGCTGGGGGCCGACCCGGTGGCGATGGGCTACCTGGGGTGGGTGGCCGCCGGATCGGACGCCGGCCGGCGACGCCGGGTGGCGGAGCGGCTTGGCCCGGTGTTCGGGCTCTCCCTCTACTGCGCCGGAGCCGCCAGCCCAGAGGTGCGGCCGTGGCTCGGCTCCTGGGTTTCCTCCTATCGCGAGGCGTGTGAGGCCCACGGACTGGATGCGGTGGCGGAGTGGGCTTGGCGGTGGGCGGGGGAGGAAAGGCTGGAACGGGAGGTGGCCTGGCCTACGGTTCCCCCCCAGGCGCAGGAGTATCGGCAACACCTGCTGATGGGGCTGGCACCCCACGACCCTGGGGGCCTGAGTCCAGCCGACCCGGTGGCGGTGTTGTGGGCGCTTTCCACGGTGGAGGAGGCGCAGCGTCCCGCCGCCGCCGCGCTTTGCACCAAGGCGCTGGAAGGAAGGCGCCTCAGTCTTCTCTGGGGCGGCTTGGCGGGGTTAGAGGCGAGCGCGTCAGGGGAGGGGAGCTGAGCGGTGGTACTGGGCGAGGCAGAACTTCGGGCGCGCCTGTTTGCCCCACTAGAGAAACGGCTGGTGGTCACCCCGATCTTAGACCCGGACCAGATCCGCGGGGG
>JAIMAE010000088.1 GCA_023512105.1 Bacillota bacterium
CGGGCGGCCGTGGATTCGGCTAGTGCTGCGCGAATTGGCGGGGCTTATCGCCAGTTGATCGCAACGGGTGCCATCTCTGGAGTTCGCATGGGACCTCGAATTCCTGATACTCTCTGCCCGGGGTGTGGATAACTCCGCCGTAGCTCTTGGGAAGGGGGGCGCGGGGGGAAACCCTTGTGGATGCTGGGGATAGCGGGGAAACCGCCGCGGTCGCATGCCCACAAGGCATTGCTCTTTCGGCAGGGTCCAGCACCCTGAGGGTCGTCCATGGTCCCAAGGGTCCCATAGGGGATGGCCCGCACTGGGGGATCCGGCCACGAGCCGACACGGCGCCGCGAGCGGAGAGCGGGCTCTGAAGGGCCAGCGAGGACCTGGGGACTCTGCCAGGGCCAGGAAGCAGGAATCGCAGCGTTGATCCCGAATGCACACAGGACCCCCTTCTTCCCCTGCTTCTGCTTGTGAAAGGAGGTCCTGGTCTTGGCTCAGTATACCACAGTGCATCGTCGGCAACAGCCGCGATGAACTCCTATCACGCCGACCACCCTCGTGGTGGCGGTGGACGTGGCCCAATAGCATCCGCAGGCCTTAATCTGTGATTACCAGGGGACGATCTTGGAGCCGCCGTTTGGGTTTGCCCCCCATCAAGCGGGGGTGCGCGAGCTGGTGCGGCGGGTTGACCGGTGGCAGGCGACCTTGGGGACCACGCCAGGGATTGTCGGCTTAGAACCCACGGGCCGCTATCACGAGGCGTTGGTGCGCGCCTTCGCCGCCGTGTCGTGGGCGGTACGGCTGCTGACTCCCAATGCCGTGGCCGCGGAACGCCGGGCCGACCAACGGCGGGCTAAATCCGACCCCACCTGCTGGCCATTGCGCGCTGCGTCTTGGCCCAACGCGGGTCGGAACGCTTGCCGCCGGACGGGATTCCCGCCGCGCTCCGCGCGGTCAGTCGCGCCCGCCGGCTATTCGTCCGCGAAGTGACCCGGTGCAAGAACGTCATCCGTAGCGTGGTCGACGCCACGTTTCTGGAATACCAGCGCTTTCTGCCGGATCCCGAGGCCGACCCCGAACCCTTGCTGGACCGGTGGAGCCGCAGTGGACGCTGGTGGGTGCAGGAGCTGCCGTTGCCCCAGGACTACGCCCAGCTGCGCCGGGACGATTTGACGCTCCTGAATCGGCGAGAAGTCCTGCGTTTGCCCGAATCGACTCTCGAGCGGATTGGGACAGCCGCTCAGCGGGCGTTTCCCGTGCCCGAGGCGGTCGCGCCCGTGTGGCGCGACCATCTGCGGCGCCTCGATGAGGTCTGAACGGTCTTGGAGACCCTGGTCGCGCGCTACGAGCAGGACCTCACTCGGCTACTCGTGCCAACCGACGCCTTGCTCTGGCTCACCATCCCGGGGATTGGCGTCGTCTGCGCCGGCGACTTGTATGGGGAACTCGGGTCGCCCGCGTGGTTTCCGTCCGCCAAACCGGCGGTGAAGTGGGCCGGGCTCGATCCGAGCTTTTCCCAGAGCGGCGAACGGGCCGTGCAGTCTGGCCGGATGAGCCGGGAGGGCAACCGCTGGCTGCGGGCCGCGGCCACCCAAGCCGCAGCTTCCGTCCTGGACCTCGCCCATCACAACGCCTACTTCCTGCGCTACGCGGCCCAACTTCGGGACCGCGGGAAAGCGCCCCAGCCGATGCTCGTCGCCGTGGCCAACCAGTGCTTGCACGTCGCTTTAGCTATGATTCGGACCCACCAGGTGTTCGCGCCGCCGACCTGGGACGGGCCGCCGCTGGCCCAGGATTGGCGCCCCAAAATTCCGCGCCAAGCTGATCGTCGCGTCGCCGAGGACACCTGGAGTCGCCTACTGCAGCAGGGTGGCCGCTCCTAGCGCCACCTATCCCAGCCGGGGGAGCCCGAGGAATTCCAGGGCCGTGAGCTCGCTGTAAAGAAAGGGCCTACCCCCGGTCGTTGGGGCCGCGGAGCCCCGGCCGCCCCACCCCGGATGAGCAAAGAGGGCTACCCAAGCCCGCGTCGTCAGGAAGGGTGCACGGGTCGCGGTAGGGGCAAAATACGGGGAAGCAGGGGTTGGCAGGCAGAATCTGGAAAACTCGCCTGCTCGGGGGATCGTGCGTCCAAGGAAGGCACCGGCCTCCACAAAAGTGCTTGACAACAGAATAGCATTCTTTACACGCACGAAAGGCGCCGTAGAGTTGCTCCACGATGCGGAAACTGGTTATACTGTCCATGCACACAGTGCGGGAAACCGGCTGTCTCCACCACGACGCGAAGCAGCCGGTTTCTTATGTTCCCCCCTTGTGTCAACGCTCCACGCTTCTACCGAAGCACACCGAGCACCACGCAGATAACGTTATAGGGGGAATTCCCGACCTCACTCAACTAGAACGCCACCGCCCTGGCCCTTCGGCTACGCCTCCGAAGCCAGGGCGGTCTCTCTCTCGTCCTCTCAGGACAAACAGTGTGAGACCCCGTCCTTTTTTTTCCGGCCAAATAAAGTTAGATCGCGGAGCACGTTTGTGCTGGTCACCAATGACCCCCAGCGTTCCGCACGCGAGCGGGTGGCTGCCTACAAAGGCCAAGATCCGGGCGAACACGCCTTTCGCTGGGCGAAGCATCCCTGGCCTCGGCAAGCCTTTGGGTGGCAAAATCCCCGCCGGATCGCCGGATTGGGCTTTCTGTTGCGGTTAGCGCTCCAGCTGGTGCGGTGGATGCGGCGGATGGTCCGCGAGGCGCTGCGGGATCCGCCGCCCTTGGCCCTGCCGGATGACCGCAAGCTACCGGCGCCCTCGGATGCAGGCATTCGGGAAACGTTACGCCCCCTATGGTTGCGCTGGCGGTGGACCCACGGACGCCCTTGGTATCCATGGGGCTCCGTCCCGCCCCATGCGCAACGGGTGTTAGCGGCCCTGGGCGTGCCGTTGTACGTGCGCTTTGAGCCCGGCTGATCAGTAGCTGGAAATTCGGGAAAAGCATCGCTTGTGAGATGCGGAAGCTGAGTCTTGTCTATGTCGTCCGACGTTGGGGCTCTCAACACTTTTTCCCTTGTCAAAGGCCCCCTCTGCTGAGATATGGACAAAGGTCAGTGTCGCTACGGTGCAGCTAACGATTAGGTATAGGGGAGCCTCCCAGTAAGCGGAACATACTGATATATTGGGGTGCAAGTGGGGCTAAGACCTTACGCGTACTAACTGATGTGGTACCACTGGTTATAGCCCAATGCAATAGGCTGTAGGCAAATTGGGGTTCATGTAGCGGAAAGGCTTGCTTCAAATCCGGTCGAGAGTCGTAAACTGTGGATAAGGCTGCCCAGGCCAACCGCACGTTGTCGTTAACTGTGATAGCCAACTGGAGGTTAAGAGGAATGGGCAGGAGTTTGCTAAAGTGGTCTTCTGGCAAAATTCCAAGACGTCGGTATACTATGGCGCTAGACGAGTTAAATACACTTAGACGGTCTTTCATAACTTCCTCGGCATAAACTTTAAACATGGGCACAGAGGGGAAAATGGTGCTAGTGATTAAATTATCCGTGGCGTCTTTGAAGTTTGCCAAGACATCCGTTGCCATTAAACGCGCAGCTAATAGATTTCCGCCAGCGGCAAGACCTCGCAACGTGGAAGAAGCCAGGGAGATGACTAATATTACCGCTAGTGCGCCTGTGCCCCATTCCTTTCGCAGTTGGTAGAGGGTAGGCTTTAGTGACTGTTGCAACAAAACCGCCCAGGATAGTGCAGTTAACAATACCAAGTTATATAAGGTGTAACGAGAAGAAGTTGCCTGTGGAATACCAAAGCCAGAGCGACCTACTACAAGCGAGATGTCGAAAAGAAGTCCAAAAAGTATAGGCACCACTACGGGCGATGTACGAAACCGATATTCGGGTTTTGTAGACCACCAGTGGCTAAGAAAATATACGGACAAGGTGAATACAGATACGCCTACCATTTCACAAAGGAGCAAATCAGTGGGGTTACTTGCGCCTACACTGGTAACTGATCCTAGTACGGTAAAAAAATACACTAGCGAAACAAAGGGATGAGACAAAGAGTAGGACAACCACGGTTCCACAGTTGCCCTGAAAGTGAATCCTGTGAAATACAAAATGATCGTACCTAAGCCTGCGGCTGTCCAGGATAAGATCTTCGACCTACTTGGGGAGGGGCTAATAAGTAATATCAATAAGCCGATGGGCCATGTAAGAAGTCCCTGGAAGGAAGAGATGGAGGCTAAAATCGCAAAAATTGTAGATATGACAAATGAATGGTAGGATTCACGGTATAGGAACGTGATACAGAGCAGAAAGCAAAACAGTACTAAATACCAAGCCAACTGAAAACCCCAAAGAGTATTTTCATATTGCGCTAAGCTGAACCAAATCAGGGCGCTGATCGGCAATAAAAAAGGGAGTGTTTTCCATTTAACCATACGCATAAATACTGCAAACGAGGCAATTGATAGTAGGGCGCTAAACCACATTTCAATTTTGAGATTCCAGTGGGTCATAAGAGCTACAAGTACCACTAGGAGGTTGGGAAGAAACATTCGGTTTTCGTTGTGTTGGTCCCACAGTTGAGAAAAATTCAGATGCCCGTGCAATGCGGCGTTTACGATAGGAACTTGGTCCCATTCATCCCAAAATGGCACGTTAACGCCATAACGAGCGATGAAGCTTAAATAAGCCATTATTACAATGGCAGTAAGGCCCAATACAATATATTGAGTTCTGAATTTGGGGTTCAAGCCCATAGACTCATCCTTTATTGCATAGTATTTTGGTTACGTTGTAAGTAGGATTTACCATCGCCGCTATACCCTAGACTTCGCCGAACTGCTGTTGAGAACGCGAAAAAATACCATCTCAAATATGCGGGCAGCCAGTTCAATAGCTGGAATTTGGAAGTGCCTAAATGCCTGTCATGCCAAGAGACGGGAATTTGACAAATGGGTAAACCGGCGATCCACGCCTTCACAGTGAGTTCCAAAGTGAGCTCAAAGCCCTGGGAACTTTCTAGGGTAACAAATTGAAGAAGACGACGGCTATAGAGCCTGAAGCTATTAGTTGCGTCGTGGGTAGGAAAGCCAAGCAGAAATCGCAGGGATAAACCCGCAGCACGGGAAAGCGCTTTTTTCAGCCAAAATCCACCAATCTGGCGTCCGCCGGGCATGTACCGGGAGCCACAAACAACATCGTAACCCTTGAGAAATAATTCCACCATGATATCGATCTGTTGTACGTCGTCCGACAAATCTGCCATAAGAACAATAACGGCTTGACCCTTAGCTTGAGCAAAAGCGGCTTTTAGTGCATTAGCCGGCCCGGGGCCGAAGGTGTTTCGAATCAGTACTAACGGGAAAGGCAATTTGCTCTGGTGTTGCATAGCGGACGCAATGGTTGGGTCATTATCAAAGTCATATACCAGGAGAACTTCCGCGTCTGCGTGGACGTTGCTGGCTAAAGCAGAAAACAATGGAGGGATATTTTCTGCTTCTTCGCGGACGGGTACGATGATACTCACCAAGGGGTGCTCTACATTCGACCCATTTGTATTTGTTCGTAAATCCATGGGATCACCTCCTTTAAAACATCTTGTAGTGAAGTTTTGGCTTCGAAACCCAAGACTTCTCGAGCTTTGCGCACGTCGGGAACCCTTTTTTGAACATCGTAAGGAAAAGGAGGGTCACAAATATACCTGAAAGGCTGATCAGGGTGAATGAATCGCCAAATCATTTCAGCTACCTCCAGGATGGTGGTACTTGTTTCCGTAGATAAATTAAAGTCTTCATTGGTCGCCCCGGGATGCTCTATGGCCAACCGAATGCCTCGGGCGAGGTCTGCCCCATAGGTAAAATGACGTACTTGGTGACCAGACCCAAGAATGTGCAAGGGATCTTGACCCTTTAAGACTTTCATTACTAGGTCAGGTACCACGTGACTAAGAGCGAGTCTGATATTGCCCGACCGTACTTCCACATCGCTTAAGGCCCGCCGTTCACCAATGCCGACACAATTGAACGGACGGACTATTGTATAAGGTAGACCGTATTGATCCCTGGCACCTCTTGCGAAATACTCGCATGCTAATTTTTGGAATCCATATGTCGAACGAGGAGGGGGGGAGGTCAGTTCGGAGCCCTCTGGGGTGGGAAATACTGACGTGGACTCATATACCATTGAAGACGACAGAACCACGATTTTCTTCAAACGACGGTGCTGAAACGCCCAGATGGCAGCGTCGAACGTCGAAGCTATTATTCTTTCGTTTTCTGCCAGTAGATCATATGCATACCGATGGAAGTAGCTGATTCCGCCTATTCTGGCCGCACCGGCGACCACGATGTCGCAATCTGAAAACAGTTCCTTAAGCAAGAAAGGCTCTTTTGCATCACCTTCAACAAAGGAATAACGTGAGTTAAGGTCATAGCTGTGGCTAACTGGCCCATATTTCGAGAAGTTGTCAACGCCGACTACCTCGTGCCCGGCTGCCAGTAACTCTTCAACTAGATAGCCCCCAATAAAACCGGATGCTCCGGTTACACATATTTTCATAGATTAGTTCCTTTCCCCAGGACATTCCAAATGTCAACCACAGGCTTGTCAACTATCTTAAGGGATCGATAACAGCTATGGGGAGTAGCGATGACGACGAGATCAGACTCGTTTAGAAGTGTCTCGGTGCTAACCACTCCAGGCAGTTGCACGAAGGGATCTGACCATAATAGCCTTCGGGCTTCGATTTCTAGGAGATTCTTTAACTTATAGGATAGGGAGTCCCGGTCGTCGTCGACGTCGGCCTTAAACGCGATTCCTAGAATTCCAACAGTCATCTTACTCAAGTCGTACTGACGGCGAAGGCGTGAGACGACGAAGTGCGGCATTCCCTCGTTGATTAACATGGCAGCGTGTCCCAGAAAGAAGTTGTTGTTGGTGAAGGCAGATAGCTGCATGGTATCCTTAAATAGGCATGGGCCGGCAGTGAAACCTGGTCGCGGAAGGTCGGCGGCCCGGGGATAGTTATGGGTCACTGCGTGATAGATGCGGTCAAAATCCGCCCCGAAGTCTCTAGCTATCATGAAGAACTGATTGGCTGCAGCGAATTTAATATATCGCCACGCGTTCGTGAACAACTTGGCCAGCTCCGCTTCTAGGGGTTCCATTATGATCAGGTCGTCTGTGAGCGTGCCGAACAATCCGCAAGCAGCTTGCAAGCCTTCTGGCGAAAAGGCGGCGACGATTTGAGGAAGTCCAGCCAGCTCTCGTAGGGCGTATCCTTGGGCAATCCGCTCTGGACACACAGCAACGTGAACCTCCAAATGACGCTCTAATAGCCATCGATGTACACGCTCTGAGGTACCGGGATAAAGTGTGCTGCGCAATATGAGGACTTGGCCACTGCGGAAGTATGTCCAATACTGTTCAAGCACGGTCTCAACAGCACGGAAACTAGGTGCCAAGTGTTTATCGATTGGGGTACCAACCACCAACACTAATATTTCGCTTTTGCTTATTACCTCAGGACTATCCGCTACACGTAGATTTCCGCTGTTGAGGGCTACTAAAAGTTCCTCTTCTCCGGCCATTTCGACGAAGGGCATCCTGCCCGAACGAACCTGTGCGGCAGCATTTTGGTCGACGTCTAAAATTACAACCCGCTGTTGTCGGTTAGCGAGCGCTATCGCAAGTGGTAATCCGACATGTCCGCAACCACCTATGACACACACATCGTACTGCACTAGCGTCCTCCTATTTTCTCAGGGGATGGCGAAGTGATCGGGGTGAAGCTCGGTGAATCCATGGCGCGCAAGGCGTCGGTTACTCCCGTGCAGGTGCTTGTTTCACGCATCTGCGATCCAAACACAAACCTTCTTAACGCTAGGAAATTCCACGCCGAACTAAAAAGAATGGCAACGGCTTTTGACTCATCAATATGCATCCAGACCGCTTGTCCGATCCACAACGTATTTTTATTTAAAATCAATGCCATAATGCAATCATTTATAACAAGTCCAAGGAGATTGATCACTAGGTACGGCAGCCAGTGCCGCTTCGGCTGCAACCGTGCCCGGAATGTCCACCGTGTGTTCCAATAGTAGCCATTCGCCAATGCGCACAGGAAAGACACGCTTGCAATCGCCAACACTGGGAAGCCGCGACTGGCACCAGTCACTCGCAGTCCTAGATTTAACAAGACTATGTCGATTGCAACGTTGACAACCCCTACGGCACTATAGCGGATAGCTTGCCTCCGAATCTTTCCGAGTTCTTCCTGAAAAATTAAACCACATCCCGCGAAAACATTTATAGCTGCCGGTGACCACAAAACTCGGCTGAAACACCATTTCGACACGGTTGTGCCCCTTTCCTGCCATCAGCCACAAGCCAACATAATTGCCCTGCAGTGTCCCAGAGGACGTGGCTCGGGGAGGCTGAGCACAGATTTTTTCGTTCACTGACGGCAGACGGTGACTCACATGGAAATACCGGGGGTTCGACCAGATAAGGAAAATCTTTCAGTCAAAGTGGAGGAATTGTGAACACAAAAAATGGTGGAGACGAGGGGAATCGAACCCCTGACCTCTAGAGTGCGATTCTAGCGCTCTCCCAACTGAGCTACGTCCCCACAAGCGGCTCCATTATATGTGGCTCGACAGGCTGTGTCAACGGGCTCCGTCTCTCAAGTGGAAGGGACGGGGTTTGTTGTTTTTGATGGAAGGATATGGGGATAAAAACTTTTGGGCTCCCAGCAGGATTGGGTGGGTTGGGAGCGAATATGTGTGGAGGAAAGTGGAGGGAAGTGGAGCAAAGGGGGGAGAGTCCGGATGATGATGGGGGAGTACTCCCACACCTTGGACGACAAGGGCCGGATTGTCCTCCCTTCACGATTTCGCGAGGACTTCCACGACCGCCTGGTGATGACCAAAGGGTTTGACGGTTGTTTGTTGCTCTATCCCTTGCCCGAGTGGGAGAAGATGGTGCAGAAGATCCAGGCCTTGCCGATGACCGACCCCAACGCCCGCGCGTTTGTACGGCTGTTTATGGCCGGCGCCCAAGAAGTCGAGCTGGATCGGCAATACCGGATGACGGTGCCGCCGCGGCTGCGGGAGTACGCGGGGATGGAGAAGGAGGTCGTGCTGATCGGCCTAACCACCCGCGCCGAGCTATGGGCGGCCGAGCGGTGGGCAAGCTATCAAGCGAGCACCGAGGCGGGGTATGAGGCCATGGCCGAGAAGATGGCGGAGCTTGGGCTATGAGGGTCGAGGTGAGCCGCGTGGCCTTCGTTCACGAGAGCGTGCTGCCAGAGGCGGTGATGACCTACTGGCCGACGGTGGAAGACGGCATCTACGTCGATGCCACCGTGGGCGGAGGCGGCCACAGCGCGCTCTTGTTGGAGCGGTTTCCTCAGGCCCGCCTTGTCGCCATCGACCAGGATCCTGTGGCTTTAGAGGCCGCGCGTAAGCGACTAGGGGTGTTTGGGGAGCGGGTTAAGTTTGTGGAGGGGAACTTCCGCCATCTGGAAAGTTTGTTGGACTTTGTGGGTGTATTATCCGTCCACGGGGTGCTGTTTGATTTAGGCGTCTCCTCTCCCCAGCTTGATGTGGCGGAACGCGGTTTCAGCTATCAGGCCGATGCCCCTCTTGACATGCGGATGAACCCCAACTCTCCGGTTACGGCGTTTCGGCTTTTGAATATGCGGCCCGAGGCGGAGATCGCCGAGGTGTTGCACAAGTGGGGGGAAGAGCGCTGGGCCCGCCGGATTGCCCACTTTGTGGTGGAGGCTCGCCGACGAGAGCCCATTCGCACCACCGGCCAGTTGGTGGAGGTGGTCAAGGCCGCCATTCCCGCCCGGGCCCGGAGAGAAGGCGGGCATCCGGCGCGAAGGACCTTTCAGGCGCTTCGGATCTGGGTCAACGATGAGCTGGGGGCCTTGTCGGAAGGGCTTTTGTCTGCTTTCAAAGTGCTTGCGCCTGGGGGACGGATCTGTGCCATCAGTTTTCATTCGTTGGAGGACCGCATCGTCAAGCAGACCTTTTTAGGGTGGCAGTCGGCGGGACAAGGGCAGGTGTTGACCAAAAAGCCGGTGGTGCCAACCGAGGCCGAGGTGGCGGAAAATCCCCGCGCGCGCTCGGCCAAACTCCGCGCCTTTCAGAAGTCCGGTTAGGGATGAGGGGTTTCCAAGGATTTCCTGTTGGCCTTTTGACGACAAAATTCAGCATCAAGACATCATCTTTGGCATAATCTGATAAGGAGTGACGCGAACGATGATCGATCGGCCCAACTGGTGGATGGAAGGAGCACTGGCGCGGGACTGGGAACGCAAGCTCAAACCGGTTCCGCCCAAGCCGGTGCGCAAGGTCCGCCGTTGGTCGGCCACCGCCCGCTCGCTATACACCGTGGCCGGGGTGTGGATCGCCGGACTCATCGCCACCTTGCTGGCCGTGCAGGTGGTGGCTATGAGCTACCGGGTGGACGCCATGCAGGCGCACTACAACACCCTGGTGCGGCAAGAGCAGCAGCTGCAGCAGCAGGCGGCGGAGCTGGCCGCGCCCACCACCGTGGTGCAAGACGCCAACACCTATCACGTCACCCTGCAGATGGCACCTCCGGCCCCGGTTGTCGTGCAACCGCCGGCGGCGAGCGGTGGAGAGCCCGCCATTTTGGCCAAGGTGCTGCAGATCGTCTCTGGGTTGCGCCGCGCCCTGATCGGCCAATGAGGCGTCCTCGGACGCTCACTCGCGCGCGCGCTTTTTATGCCTTGCTGCTGGTCACCGGGATGGTCATCTTCTTGGTGGTCCGGCTGGTTATCATCCAAATCGTGCAGGCGGCCTCGCTGCGCCAGTATGCGGCCTCCCTGCACGACCACCGCATCCCCTTGCCGGCCGCCCGCGGGGAGATTTTGGATGCCAACGGCAAGGTCTTGGCCATGGACGTTCCGATGGACCAGGTGGTGGCGGTCCCCCGGGAGGTGACCCATCCCCAGCAGGAGGCCGACACCTTGTCCCATTACCTGCCCTTCACCTCTCAGCAGATTTACGGGGTGTTGAAGCAGAAGCAAAGTTGGTATGGGCTGTTGGACCGGGCGGTGACCCCGCAACTTGGGCAACAGATCGCGGCCTTGAAGCTTCCCGGGATCGAGGTGATTCCTACCACCGGCCGCGACTACCCGGCGGGTACGTTGGCCTCCCAGGTCTTGGGGATGGTGGGCCAGGGAGGCAGGGGTTTGGCCGGCATCGAGTACGCCATGAACTCGGTGCTGGCCGGGAAACCGGGCTATGAGACGGTGGTCACCGATGCCGCCGGCGACCCGCTTCCCGCCTGGCAGAAGTCGTATCAGGCGCCGGTGCCGGGGGACAGCGTGCAGCTGACCATCGACGGGGCGATCGAGGCCGCGGCCCAGAAGTGGTTAAAGTGGGGGGTGCAGCGGGTCAACGCGCTCGACGGCACGGTGATCGTCGAAGACCCCAAGACCGGGGCGATCATCGCCCTGGCCAACTGGCCTAACTTCAACCCCAACAACTTCACCCAAGCCACCTCCTTGCAGGAGGATGACTTCGCAGTCCAAGACCCGGTGCCTCCGGGATCCATCTTCAAGCCCATCACCGCCGCCGCCGCCTTGAGCTTGGGCCTGGTCACCCCCAACACCCTCTTTTACACCAAGGGCTATCAGATCATCGACGGGGTGCGGATCAACGACTGGAATCCCCAAGGCTGGGGCTGGATCACCCTTACCAAGGCGATCGAGGTCTCCTCCGACCAGGTCTTCATGGACCTGGCGCTGAAGCTCGGGGTGCAAAACCTCTACCATTACATACAGCTCTTCGGCTTTGACCACCCGAGCAACGTGGGACTGCCGGGAGACTCGGGCGGGGTGTGGCTTCCCGCCAACCAGGTCAACCAGGTGGACCTGGCCACCATCGGGTTTGGACAAGGCTTTGCCGCCACCGCGATGCAGGTGGTGGCCGCCATCTCCGGGATCGTCAACGACGGGACGATGATGCAGCCGCACAT
>JAIMAE010000089.1 GCA_023512105.1 Bacillota bacterium
AGCGGCAAGTCCGGAAGAGATCGATCGCCTCCGAGAGGCCCAATGGGACTGGGTGCGCTATCGACTGTTGGCCCAAGACCCACGTCATCTCTATCCGGTGCGCCCCCTCCCAGGCTATCAATGGGAGCCCGTACCCTTCTCCCATCAGGGAATCCGCACAGATGTCCTATTCAAAACCGTCCCCCGCGCCTAATCGCGGGCCAGGGCACAATGCTCGACACTCGGTAAGAGTCGGTGGGGGAGCGAACTCATCTGGATGGTGGTGCTCGTAGAGATGGTAACAATGCTCAGCGGCACCGAGCCCCGGGAGCGCTCGACGGGCCGGCCGGTCTCTGCCCGCAGCCGGACTGCCTCCACCATCGATCTGGACTGGACACAAAATAGTATAGAGGTGGTGCGCCTGGTGTGGGAAACCACCTTTTGCACGTCTTGGGCGGTCCGCCCCGGCTCTGAGCAGCCGCGTCTTGTGAACTTCCGAACCGGGCCTAGGCGGCTTGGCGGTGGGCACAGAATGGACCCCATCCGGCCGGTCGGTCGCCAGGAGCCTCACGCCGACCACGAGGATCTCGGCCCCGGCCATCCTCAGCATCCGACTTGGCGCGTTCCCAGAATGCGATGCGACCTTGACCCCAACTTGAGGCCGAACCGCTCTCTGATCACCTTGCCCTGGCTAACCCCTGTTAGCCCCGCGGCCACTGGCACCGCAGACGGGGAAATTGTGTCAAGCTCGGCCTCGCGCTTATCATCCCTGTGCTCTGGATTGCGGCCGGACTTAGTCCCATGAACACCCCTAAGTAAGGAGAGATTCCACATGACACCACGGTTGGTGATCGTCGGAGGCAGCGACGCCGGGATCAGCGCCGCCCTCCAAGCGCGCAAGACTGCACCTGACGTTCAGGTGCAGGTGATCTTCGCCGATGCCTACCCAAACTTTAGCATCTGCGGCCTACCCTATTACATCGGGGGGGTGGTAGCCGACTGGCCTTTGCTGGCCCATCGCACGGCCGCCGATATCGAGGCCGTGGGCATTTCCTTGATGCCGCACACCGTGGCTGAATCGGTAGACCCAAGCCGCCAAATCGTTTGGGTGCACGCCGGCGGGCAGCGCCAGGCGGTGCCCTACGACCAGTTGGTGATCGCCACCGGGGCCAGGCCCATCATGCCCCCGATCGGCGGCCTCAACCTCCCCGGAGTGTTCATGCTGCACACCATCGACCAGGGGCGAGCCATTCGGGGCTACCTGGAAGCACATCACCCGCGTCGGGCGGTGGTGGTGGGGGCGGGCTACATCGGGCTGGAAATGACCGAGGCCCTGGCGGAACGCGGCATCGCCGTCACCCTGCTTGAACAAGCCCCCGCCGTCTTACCGACGGTGGACGAGGCGCTTGGCCAGCTCCTGGCATTGTATCTCGAGGCCAAAGGCGTCATGGTGCGCTGCCGCACGCGGGTGGCCTCCGTCGAACGGACGGGCGATGGGCTGATGGTTCACGGTATGGAGGGAGCTCGCTTCCCGGCCGACGTGGTCGTGGTTGTGGCGGGAGTAGAGCCGGATACCGCCCTAGCCAAGGCGGCGGGCGTCCACACCGGAGTCCGGGGAGCGATCGCGGTCGACCCCGCCATGCGCACCAATCTTCCCCACGTCTTTGCAGCCGGGGATTGCGTCGAGACCTATCACCGCCTGCTCCGCCGCCCAATCTACCTCCCCCTCGGGACCACCGCCCATAAGCAGGGCCGGATCGCAGGAGAAAACGCGGTCGGCGGCAGTCGCCACTTTGCCGGCAGCCTGGGTACCCAAGTCGTCAAGGTCTTCGATTGGGCGATCGCCCGCACCGGACTCAGAGAAGACGAGGCCAAGGCGTGGGGGTTCGCCGCGCGGACGGTCGCGGTGGAGGCCTGGGACCACAAGACGTATTATCCTGGGGCAGAACTTCTCCACCTCAGGGTGACCGTCGATCGCACAACCCATCGCCTGCTTGGGGCCCAGATGGTGGGCCCGTGGCGCGCCGCCGTCGCCAAACGAATCGACGTGATGGCCACCGCCATCTCCTGTGAGCTTACCTTAAGAGACTTAGAGGACCTCGACCTGAGCTACACGCCCCCTTTGGGCACCCCCTGGGATCCCTGGCAAATCGCCGCCGAGGTGGGCCAAGAATCGGTCGAGCGAACGCCTTAGGCTTTCGGACTCATGGGGGCCCAGAGCGTCCACCGATAAAGGGGGAGCAGCCTTGGCAATGCTCCCCGCGTCCCTGCGGATATAGCTGGTGGCAGGTAGGCGGGCCTTTCAGTCGACAGAGGCTGGCCATCAGGATCCGTGGCTAGGCCGCTGGTTCGAGAAGGCCTTGGAAAGCGCAAGAGCTTCCCTCCTCGGCTAGGAGAAGGGAAGCCCCCCGGGGAAGACGGCCGACGTCTGCGCTCAGCTAGAGGCCGCGTGCGGCGCTATTTCTTCCTCCAAATGATATTCGTTGGATGCCTCCCGCAGCGTCTTTCCCTTCGGTTCGGACAACAATACCGCCGTCAACACCGCTCCCAGGGCAGACACCCCCGCCAAAAGCCCCATGGTCCCCGCCAACTTGAGGTGAACCAGTAGCAACGGGAAGACAAAGGCCGCTATCGCCGCGCCGGCCTTGCCGGCTGAGGCGGAAATCCCGAACCCGAGTCCGCGGACGGTAACCGGGAAGACCTCGCTGGGGAAGACGAAAGTCGTGCTGTTGGGGCCAAATTCGATGAAAAAGTAGCTGACCGCGTAGACCAGCAAGAACTCCTGCGGTCGCTCAGCGATCCCGGGCACGAGCCACAGGGCACCATAGGCCACCGCCATCACGGCAAAGCCCAGAATCTGAATGAATCGACGCCCCAGTCGGTCAACGGTCAGGGCGGACACCCAGTAACCTGGAGCAGCCGCGATCAGGAATATAAAGAGCGAGGTGAGGAGATTGGCGGTCAAGGAGCCATGGGGCTCCAGCGACTTTAACACCAACCCAGACGACACGCTGTTCCCGTAAAAGGCCATATCAAGCAACATCCAACACACCGCGGTCCCCACCAAGGTCCCGAGGTATCGCCCTTGAAAAAGAATCGAGGCCCGGTTCGGCAACTGGGAAACCGTCTCCGAAACTGGAACCGCAGATCCGGTCAGCCGTTCAACCGTCTCCTGCGCCGCCTTCACATCGCCCCGCACGCCCACCGCGAAATGAGGAGTTTCTGCGATTTGACGGCGTAGATAGATCACCGCCGCCGCCGGAACGGCTCCCAACCCCAGCATGATTCGCCACGCCAAACTCGCCGACACCCCACTGTGCAACAGGATGAAGGCGACCAAGGGACCCACCAACAGGCCTATCCCCTGGAGCGCAAACACCGCGTTGACCAAAAAACCGCGTCGCGTGCGATTCGAGTACTCGCTCATGATGACCCCGCTCATCGGGTAGTCGCCCCCGACTCCCATCCCCACGATGAAACGGAGTGCAAACAACATCCAGAAGTTCACCGAAAAGGCCGAGGCCAAGGCCCCCAGGGTCAACAGCAGCGCCTCGATGCCGTAGACTGCCTTGCGGCCCATACGGTCCATCAGGCGTCCGAAGAGCAATGCCCCGAGCACCGAAGCCGCCAAGGCCGAGCTATTAAGCAACATCAGTTGCAACGTGCTGAGGTGCCAGAGAGGAGTCAGGATGGTGGTGACGACGCCAATGATGAAAAGATCGTAGGCGTCGGTGAAAAAGCCCATGCCGGCGGTAAGCCAGGTTTTGAAGTGGAAGTTTCGAAGACCTGCCTCTTCCAGCGGGCGGAGCACCTGATCCCGAACAGCAAGGGAATTGCGTCCTGATTCCATCATGCTTGGTTCCTCCTTACCGGAAAGATTGAACGGACGAGGTCGAAAGAGAAGCCGTTTGCAGAGGATTGTCGCGCGACGAAGTTAAGACCAGAAGAAGGCCCGTTTACGGTCGGATTTAGGTCAAGTTACCGTCACAGTAATCCCTCGGGGCTCGCGGAGGCTCGTCAAGACGTAGAGCCCAACCATCTGTGACCATCTCGGTTGGTGGTCGGAGACTGGGTGAGCGAGCGCGCGCGATACATGGCCGACCGCGGAACTCGGTTGCGGGTCACGCTTGGTCTTGCCATCGACTAACGCCGTCGGATTGGCGTCAGAACCCAA
Organism: Bacillota bacterium; assembly: GCA_023512105.1. Taxonomy (GTDB): domain Bacteria; phylum Bacillota; class Sulfobacillia; order Sulfobacillales; family Sulfobacillaceae; genus JAIMAE01. The sequence goes on from JAIMAE010000089.1 coordinate 4,154, forward strand.
GTACGGGAACCTGCGTTCAGGGGAGGCAGAGGCCAACCACTGCAGACACCGCTGCCATGGCCAACGCCTCGGTTCTCGTCCCGCCCCCAGCCAAAGTAATTAAGCCAAACAAGGTGGCGGCGACCGCAGGTCTGAGGCCGTATCGCTCCCACACTCCCTTACTCCTCTTCATAGCCGCCAACGCGCGGGCTCCGCGGCTCCGCCACCCCATCCCTCACCCTACGAGCAAACTCCTCATCCCTCGCGGGTGGCAAGACCCGCCAGCTGTAAGGCCGGGCGTTCATCGCCCGCCGTGAAAGGCGGCAGCGCCTTCGGAGTGGAGGAGTCGGCCAGACCGCAAGGAGCGCCACGCTTGCGGCCACCGACAGGGCCGCCGCCCACAATTCCATCCAGGCCAAAAGGTACACCCCGGACGGGAACAGGATCCGCCCCACCTCGGCAACCGCCCCGAGTGTCGTGATCAGCATTGCGCTCACCATCAGCACTCCTCGCCACCGCCTCCACCGGCGAGAAGGAGGCCAACGCCGCACCACCCTTTTGCCCAATCCCAGCGGTATTGGGTGAAGCCAAATCACCGGCGCACCGCGTAGAGGGGTTTCCTTCGCCGGTTGGAGCGCCGGGTCCGTCCGACTCGCCGGCATCTGCTCATCGCCCACATCAGGTCCCCCTTGGCATCTGAGACCGCTCACCGTCGGTTGGAACCGACCTACGCACAGGTCGGCAAGGATCGTTCAACCGTGGGCCAAGTATAGCCAAACCCTGTTAAGGCGCTGCAAAGCTGGGATTAAAGGGCGGTTAAGGGTAGATTATCCCCGCCCTCCGTTCACCCGCCCTTGCCCGCATCCCAGATAGGTGGGGGGTGAAACGTATGCCACCTGGCCCAAAGCTTCTCTCTTGATCCCCACCTCCCCGCCGCCCACGCGGCGGTGATACCCCCGGCCCTTGCCCACTTGCCCCGAAAACCGCCTGCTTCACCAACTCTTCCTCAATCGTTAATCCGTCGTTCCTGTCATGTTAACCGGCCCATGGTTGACTAGAACCGTCGGGGAGGTTAGGCCAGACAGAGGCATGAGGTAACTGCCGCTAATGCGTCTACCAACGGGAGGCCCGCCATGGAGAAGGAACGCGTCGCGCCATCCGCCACGCAATTTGTCTGCCCGATCTGTGCCGAGCACCTCTTTATGGAAGGTCAGTTCGGCCGGTTGGTTCACCTGAAATGTCCACCCTGCGGCTGGAGTTGGGTGGGAGAACCGCGGGCGGCCCACGCCCCGCTATGCCATTCGTTGGACACCCGCGCCCTCGCCGTGGACCCTCTCCGCTCTGCCGCCCGCCAAAACATTGCAAAGGAGGCCTCAGGCCGATGCGCATCGTAATCACCAATGACGACGGTATTGACGCCCAGGGTATTCACGTGCTTGCTCTGGTCGCCCGCGGCTTAGGAGGCAGCGTCTTGGTCATCGCCCCCGAGCAGGATCACAGTGGGCAATCGCAGGCCATCACCATGCGGCGACCGGTGTGGGTGCGGAAACGAAAGGATTCCGGCACCTTGGAACAGTACACGGTCTCCGGCACTCCCGCGGACTGCGTCCGCCTGGTCGCTTCCGGGTATTTCGGCCCACCCCCCGACCTCCTGTTGTCCGGCGTCAATCACGGGCCTAACCTGGGCGAAGACGTGTGGGCCTCCGGGACGGTGGGGGCGGCGCGAATGGCGGCCTGCCGCCGCATCCCTGCCGTCGCCGTCTCCTCGCTGTGCCAAGACTGGTCGTGGGTGTCCCGGCGGTTGCTGCGGTACCTTCCCCTGGTCGCGGAGTGGGCCACCGCATTTCCAGGAGTCTTGTTCAACCTGAACCTGCCGGCGTACGGCGGACACCTGCTGCGATGGACGACGCTCAGCCAGGCGTGGTTCACCGAACATCCGATTAAGACCGTAGGCGCAGAGGCCGAGGTGCCGGTGAGCTGGATTCGGCAGCCCCATACGAGCTGGGAAGACTCTACCAGCGACGCCGCCACGATTTTCGGGGGGATGGCCTCCTTAACCCCTTTGCCGGTGTTGCCACGCCCCGAGGATGACCAGCGCTGGCTGGAGGTATGCGTTACCCCCGGTACGGCGGTGCAGCCTCCGAATTCCAACGCCCCTGCCCTCCCATCCTCGCTGGCGACCTCTCAGCCGTCTTAACCGCCCCTGCCGCCGGGGCCCCACCCCCACTGGGGGCAGGGGCGCTGCTGGTCGGACAGGGCTCGGCACTTTGGGAGGCGACCGAAGGTTGGCTTGGGTCGGCTGGGCGCTCCCAAAGCGTCCCCGCCAGGTATCTGGGGACCAGATCGCTTAGTGCGGTCGCGCACTTAAAGCCATCCACCCGATGGCGCCGATCAAGGCGGAGGCCCAAACCAATCCGCCGAAACGATGCCTCCGGAAGTAGCGCAGGAGGAACCGAGCCGAAAACCAGGCGGTGAGAGCGGCCATTGCTCCGCCGACCAGCGAGGGGCCCAACATGCCCGCTGCCGCGCCGGCGTGAACCAGGTGGGGCAACTCCACCAGTCCGGCGGCCAGGATGATGGGGGTGGCTAAGAGAAAGCTGAAATGCGCCGCCGATTGGTAGTCCATCCCGCTGAGCACCCCCCCTCCGATGGTCAGTCCGGAGCGGGAAAGACCGGGAATGAGGGCAAACACCTGAAAGCAGCCGATCTTCAACGCTTGGGCCACTGAGAGCCCCGTCCAGGAGGTTCGGGCAGGGGGCTTGCGGCCGCGAACATAGTCGATGGCGGCCATAAAAGCGGCGTTGAGCAACAAAAACCGCGCCGCCCACAGCGGGTCCCCGAACAAGAGGGCCAGGCGATTTCGCAGGACAAACCCCACCAGGCCAGCCGGCACCGTGGCCCAGATCACCAGCCAAGCCAGACGTCCTTCAGGGGTTCGCTGACCGGCCAGCCATCGGATAAATCCCCGAACCAGCCGTAGCCAGTCCTCCGGTAACGTGGCCACCAGCGCCGCGACGGTACCGACGTGCAACGCGACTAAAAAAGGCAGGTACTCTGGGCCGGTTGGTACAGGAATTTGGAGCAGATGGGGCAACAACACCAACAAGCCTAAGCTGGAAAACGGGAACAGCTCGGCCAGCCCTTGTACGATGCCTAAGCCAGCCGCCACCCAAAGCGTCATGGTCAACCTCCTAGCCGGGTGCTTTTACGACACCCGTTTTTTGGTCGTTCCCACCGTATCCAGCGCCGGTTAAGAACCGGGGAAGAAGACGTTACCTCCTGGTTATGGTCTGGTTAAACCGATGCCTCGCATCCTCCAGCTAAGCAAACGAGGCCGCTCCGGCTAGAGCGGCCTTGGGACAGACAAGCCGTGGAGCTCCACCAGGCGTTGGTTACGGTTGCGGAGAAATCCCCGGCTCACCGGGAATCGGCAGGGTCTTTACCTGGTTGGAGTCGGAGGCGTTACCGAGGTAACCCAGATGCCAGTTCTGCTCGATGGTGCGCAACAGCGAATAATGGTTGGACCAGGTGTTGATCACAAAATGGTGGGGATCTGCGCTGTCGATGATGATCAGCGGCACCTGGCCGCCGCCATATGGCCCACCAGGCCACTGAAAGCCGTTGACCGTCCCCGCGGGGACGATGGGGGCGTCTGGGCCTGGCGCGGTGAAGGTCTGGAGTGCACTCGGGGTAGGAGTACCGCTGGGGTAGGTGGCCTCGTCCCAAGTGATGAAGATCACAGACTTGCTGGTCTTCCAACTGTGTGAGGCCATGATCAGGTTCACGGTGTTCCGCACAAATTGATCGCCGGCCTGATACAACTGGGTCGGGTCGTTGTAGGTGACGGTGGCACCGGGACCCGGCGGTTGGCCATGCATGTCATTGATCACGTTGGGGCTAATCCACACGAAATTGGGTACGTTGTCCGACTGAAGGTCGCTTTTCAGTTGTGAGAAGGGGACCACGTGGTCGAGGCGCGAGGGGTTGTCGACGATATCCGTCATCAGCGTAAAGGGATTGTGCTTGATCGCATACAGGGCGTTGGGAGGGGTAACCGATGGGGAGGTTCCCGCGGGTTCGTTATCGGGATACCAGTAGCCTTTGAATCCCGCCGTGGGCATGCTTTCCATGTAACCTTTCCAGGTAAGGTGGCGCGCTTCCAGTTGGTCGACCAAATTGGTGTGGTTGAACTGTTGAGTGGGGTCGTCGCTGTTGGTGCCCCAGTTGTTACCCGTGATGAAGGCCACGTAGTTTGCCAAGCTCTCGTGGGTCACGCCGAAATAGTTGGAGTCATAGCCGTAGTCGCGAATCAGCTGATTGATGTAGGGAAGGTTGGGGTTCCCGATGACGTTGGCGGTACCGGTGTTCTCCATCATAATCACGTAGACATGTTGAAACGGCTGCGATGAGGAAGCCTGGCCGTTCTCCTGGTTGGGCGAGTCCGAGGCGGCAAGGGCGGAGACGGTAAGCTGGCCGCCCCCGAAAGTTGCCAGCGCGGCGGCGGCGAGGAGCGCAAATACCTTTGGAAGTTTCATGGAACGACCTCCCTGTGTAACCCATTAACCCACATTGGTCTGCACCTACCGCTTTCCAAGCTAGCATCGCGAGATTAACCGCCGATTAAGCGCGAAGGTGATTCGGATTAAAGATGGGTTAACTCGAACCCCGACGGCATCCTCTTCTGCCCTCCGCCGCCATCCCCGGGGGCCCTGGAGCTGCCAAACCAATCCGCGGAGAACGTGAGCGGGGTGAAGAGGCCTGTCGCAGCGCAGGCCCCAGCGAATCGGGTGCGAACGGCGCAGGTTTGCAGCCGTTATCCAGCGGCGCTGGGATTCGGCCCTCAGGAGTCTTTGCCGATGCCGAAGGCCGTCAATGGAGGGCGATGGCTTCCGCTTTGCAGGTATGGAGGTCTCGCGGAAGGTGAGACACCCCATCGCCATTTTAATACAGCTTGGTGGGGGAACCAGGGGTGCCATTTTGATCCGAAGGCAGGACCTGGGAGGTGTTGAGATTGAACACCTCGTATCCGGCCCCTTGTCGCAGAAGGACCCAGGGTTCCTTCACCCCCTCGATGGTGGCCGGGCCGGGGCCGCCGTTGATAAGGAGCCAGTAGAGCTTGGGAGTTTCTTGGGAGAGGACCAGCAAAAACGGCCATGCGTCCCCGGTTCGGTGGCCGGTGGCTATCCGCACCGTCGGGCTAATTTGCCAAGCGTCGTCGAGGAGAAATTGTCCCGGATGCCAGCCTGGCGCATGAGGTGAGAGCTTGACCGCGAGAAACAAGGCACCAGGGGCAATGGAGCTTACCGGGATCGGGTGAGGTAGACTGGCTGAATAAGGTGGAGTGGGTTTGGGCCAAGTGGGAGGGGGAATCGCTCGAGGATACGGGGTAACCGGGGTGGTGGGGCCCATCGCATGGGAGTGGACGACCGGGCGGGCCGCCTGGTAAGCCTGCACCAAGCTACCACTTCCCAGGCGAAGCGCGATGTTCCCCGGACCGGTGGGGAAATACCCGACCGCGGCCGTGGCCAGGCCTCCCGCTAATGCCACGCCGATGGCTATTCCCAATGCGACCGACCTTGGCCGAGCCATCTCCCCCACCCCTGCCTTGCCACCGGCCGGCTTCGCGATGATGCCCGCGACTTGAGTCCCGTCTTTGTGAGCTTTGCCGACCCTTGCCGCTGCCACGGAGGTGTATGGCAAGATTGTACCAGGAAAGATAGCGCACAACGAGCGTCTTGACCCAAACCAGCCAGGGCCCCGAGGTGCCTCGTGTCAATAGACTCCAGGACCGCGACCGCGCTTGGCATCCCCTCCGCCCTCGCCCGCGAGCAGGCCGACCGCCATTGCGTGCGATTCGACCACCGAGTCCTGGGGTGCCTGTCCGGTGGAACTTGTGTAGTATGGAGGCAAGGAAAGAGCAGCTACGCGGACCCCTCAAAGGTGTTTGGGCGAGAAAGGAGGGCCATTGATGGCGGCTACGGTCGAAGTGGCTCCCGGGCTGTGGCAGATTGCGGTGCCAGTGCCATTTTCCCTGCGCTGCACCTATGCCTACGCGGTGGCCTTAACCCAAGCCGCGGCGGGGCGCCACACCGATTGGGTGGTGGTCGACCTCGGTCCTGACCTCCCATCCGCCCGTCGCGCTTGGTTGGAAGCAGAAGCCCATCTCGGCTGGATGCCTGGGGCCGTCCGGCTTATCGTGATCACCCACGCCCATTGGGAACACCTTGGCTTGGCGGCCTGGGCGCAACAGCGGTGGGGAGCTCCGGTGGCCCTGATGGAACCAGACCTCACCTGGGCAACCCGACTGTTTGGAAGCCAAGAGGGGTGGCAGGCCCTCGCGCAATGGTACATGGCCCACGGCCTGCCTGAGCCGAGCGCGCGGCGGATTTTGTCCCGAGCCCAAAGGCTTTGCCGGACCGTGCACCTGCCCGAACGCTGGCATTGCCCTGTCCCAGGAGAGAGCATCGCCGGGCAGACTCAGGAAGTAACACTACTGCATCAACCCGGTCACACCGATGGCAACCTGGTGGCCTACCTTCCCCAGCAGAAGATCCTGCTCGCGGGCGACCAAGTGTTGGCTCGGGTGACACCCAACATCGGCATACGCCCCCAGGGTCTGGCCAACCCTCTGGGCGCTTACCTGAAGGCGTTGGAGGTCCTGCGCGACCTAGAGGTGACAGAGGCCCTGCCGGCCCACGAGCAGCCGGTCCGGGATCTGCCGGCGCGAGTCGCTGCCCTCGGCCAACATCATCGCCATCGTCTGGCCCGGGTCTTGGCCGCCTTGGACGCACCGAAAACCGGCTACGAAGTCCTGGTTTCGCTATTCGGGGAAGGCCTTTCCGCGCATCACTTGCAGTTGGCGATGGACGAGACCTTGGCGCATCTCGAATACCTCCGTCACGCGGGCCAAGTATGCCTGGACAGCCACCGGTATCGCCGCCTGGCCTAGACCCCTTGCGAATCGCTCAGCGCCCTTCAAAGCGAGGCGCTCGCCGGGCGAAGAACGCCTCCAGGCCCAACCGGTGGTCAAGGCTCCTTGCCGCCGCCACCTGAAGCTCGACTTCGCGGGCCATCGCGTCGTCCAAGGTGGAGTGGGGCGCCTGCCTAATCGCCCTCTTGATCGCCGAAAGCGCCAGCGGCGGGCCGTCTGCCAACCGCCGCGCCCACTCGGCGGCGATTTCCTCCAGGTGCTCACCTTCCACCACCCGATTGACCAATCCCCACTGCAAAGCGGTGTCGGCGTCAATCGGGTCCCCCAACAGCGCCAGCTCTAGGGCCCGCGTCACACCCACCGCCTCGGCCAAAAAGTAGGTGGAGCCAGAGTCCGGCACCAAGCCGATGCGGACGAAGGATTGCACCAAGGTGGCGCCGCGCGCCATGATTTTCAAGTCGCAAGCCATGGCCAGCGACATTCCAGCCCCGGCAGCCACCCCGTTGATCATGGCCAGGCTGGGTTTGCTTCCCTGGGCGATGGCCCGGATCAAGGGCAGGTACCGACGCCGGAGGTGTTCCCCCACATCGCCTTGGGGGTCGTATTCCTTAAGGTCCTGGCCTGCGCAGAATGCCCGTCCGTTGCCCGTCAGCACGATGGCGCGCACCCGTTCATCGGCTTCGGCGGCCTGCCAGCGCTCATGCAGCGTCTCTAACAAAGCATCGTTGAGGGCGTTGAGCGCCTCCGGGCGATTTAAGCGCAAATAGAGGACGCCCTCGGCCCGGATCTCCTCTAACACCGTTTCGCCAGCCATCCCTCTCTCCTCCACCTTCCCCTGATCCAGATTCCTAGGGTTTGAGTTCCGGGCAGCCCGGGAATTCGATTATACTAGAGATATCAGGAGAGGAGGAGAGCCAAGGTGGACAAGTGGGCTTT
>JAIMAE010000321.1 GCA_023512105.1 Bacillota bacterium
CCGGCGATGGTGCCTGCCGCCCAAATCCCTTCTATCGAGGTCTTCCCCTCCGGGGTCACCTCTAAGATGGTCTTAATCCGCGGCTCGGTTCCTGGCTTTGTCCGCAGCCCGATGCGTTCCGCCAGGTCGGTGTAAAGGCCGGTGGCGATGATCACCTGCTGAGCCTGGTAAGGGCCTTGGTCGGTTTCCAGAAGGAAATGATCGCCCTGCTTGGTGATGTTGTTGACCTGGGCGGCGACCACCTCGGCGCCCAGCTGGGCCGCCTGCGCCTTGCCGGTGTCCACCAAGTCGGGCCCGGTGATCTCCGGCACGCCGTAATGGTTTTTGATCAACGCCCGACGCGTCACGCTGAGGCCGTTGTCGAACATCACCGTCTTGCGCCCTGCCTTGGCCAGGAACATGGCCGCGCTGGCCCCGGCGGGCCCTGCTCCGATCACGGCTACCTCGTACATCTGTCTGCCTCCAAACTGCTGATGTGGTGAAACGATGGGACCACAGGCGCTCTCACCATATCATCAGGGAGCGGAAAAGATCAATTCCTGCCCTCCGCGGCGACCGGTCCGCCGAGGGGGGAGGCGACGCGGGGATGGGTCCGCAGGGATTGAGTCTATGGAGCGAGGCCGGGTCTGCCGGAGGGCAGGCGTATGGAATTATGACGCCCGCGTCACGGCGTGCGGGATCACGGGGGTGGGGAGAGGAGGCGGGGTTACCGCCGGGGGAGGAGCGATGGCCTTGGGGGACGGCGCCGGGATCGTCTCGGTGGTTGGAGCCGTGGGCGTGCTGGGCACGGTGGCAGTCGGACGGCTCTGCCGTTGCAGCTGGGCGATTTGCTGCTGGACTTGTTGCAGGTGCTGTTGGTCTGCCTGAAGGGTGTACGTCAGTTGATTTAGGACCTGGGTTTGGTTTTGGGCCGCCTGTTGGATTTGCCGAAGCTGGTCTTGCGCCTGGGCAATTTGTCGCTCGGCCGAGGCGTGGCGGGCGTTGGCCTCTTTGAGCTGAGCCGCCAACTGTTTGCCGACGTGGAGGAGGGTGGTGACAAACAGGGAGACGGCGAAGAGCACGCTTGCCGCCAGGGCCACTCCCAGGGGAAGTCCGCGCTTGGATCCCGTCGCTTTAGTCGTCGGGTTGGCCATGGTGTTCAAACCTTTCCTCTCTGCTCGGGTGGCCGTCGTCGAACCTTTGGCGATCGCGCTCCGAACTTCCGGATGCCCCGGTGACGGCGTGGACCTGGAGCGACGGCGTGGCCGGCGAGCCCGGGGCCCCAGCGCTGGCGAGCGGCTGACTTAAGGTGAGCTGAGGGCCGGATGGACCTGCGGCCGTGCGTACCGGGGCCGGGGCGGTGACCTCACTCTTCAGCTGGGCCAGGGAGGATTCGGCGCCCATCATTTCTTTTCTCAGCGCGGCCTCGCGGGCGCGCGCCTGCGAGATCGACTGCTGAAGCTGCTGAACAATGCCCTGCCACTGCGCGGTCTGCCCTTGGATGGTTCCGACCGCGGCGGGGTTGACGGTCTCGGAAGCGACCTTAGGGGGAGCGGGCAGGGTGCGCAGCACCCGCCACGATCCGCCGACGAACAGGGTGGCGCCCAACAGCGCCATCGCTCTCTGCCATCCGAACGCATTCATCGGCTTACCCTCCCTGAAGTTTCCCGG
>JAIMAE010000090.1 GCA_023512105.1 Bacillota bacterium
ATCGCCCGGGCCAACCGCCCATGGGCCCGCCGGCTGCGGGACGCTCACCTGCGCGTCGCCGCCAGCCCGGAAGCCATCGATTACGGCGCCCCCCGCCAGTGGAACGCCACGCTGGTCCGCCAGCTGACCCAAGGCCTGTGGGTCGCCCATCATCAAACCGTGTTGATCACGGGCCCGACCGGGGTCGGCAAACCCTGCGTGCTCTGCGCGCTGGGCCATGCCGCCTGCCGCCGCAATTTCCGGGTCCGCTACTATCGCATGCCCCGCCTCTTGGCGGATAGCCTCACGGCCAAACAGCGCGGCACGTGGTTCGCCTGGATGCGGGCCTTACAACGCCTCGACCTCCTGCTCTTAGACGACTGGGGCCTCTACCCCATCACGCTGGAGGAAAGTCGGGACCTGTTAGAGCTCATCGACAGCCGCTACGAACAGCGGGCGACCGCGATTGCGAGCCAACTGCCGGTCGAGCAATGGTATCAATGGTTTCCGGATGCGACCGTGGCCGACGCGGTCCTCGACCGCTTGGTGCATCATGCGCACCGACTCACCATCCAAGGCGAATCCTTGCGCAAGGTGTTGCCGACGGCCCCGGCTCCGGCTACAACAGAAGCAGATCGTGCCGAGTCTTAGCCCCGGGTGGTGGACCCTTTTCGGAAGGGATGGTGGAAGTTTTCGGAACGGGTGGTGGAAGTTCAATCGGAAACCGTGGTGGAAGTCAAATCGGAATGCATGGTGGAAGTCATCGGAATACGCAGTGACGGCCTCGGAGCCGGGGAGCAGCGTTTGTAGCCTCCCTAAAAGGGATGGAAACCCTATTGGGTGGAGTGGAATGATGGGCTCACCTACTGTTTGTAGCCTCCCTAAAAGGGATGGAAACTACTTGGACTGCGCTTGGCTCTCCTGGTTCTTCTGAAGTTTGTAGCCTCCCTAAAAGGGATGGAAACGCGGTCTAGGGCCACTACGGTGGCCGCTACGGTGGCCGTTTGTAGCCTCCCTAAAAGGGATGGAAACCTCCAGCAACGGTAAACTGGCCGCTTCAATCGCGGTTTGTAGCCTCCCTAAAAGGGATGGAAACGCACGGATTCGGGAAGTCCCAGATGATCACAGACCAGGTTTGTAGCCTCCCTAAAAGGGATGGAAACGAGGCTCTCAGCGAGGCCCTCAGCGAGGCCCAGAGGCGTTTGTAGCCTCCCTAAAAGGGATGGAAACCGGTCCAGGTCCAGAAGGTCACACCGTCTGGTCCCGTTTGTAGCCTCCCTAAAAGGGATGGAAACAATCACCGGAAGACCATTCGGCGGTGGAATGGTTAAGGTAGGTTTGTAGCCTCCCTAAAAGGGATGGAAACTCCTCCAGGGTGGTAAACTCACACCGCAGGAACAGCGTTTGTAGCCTCCCTAAGAGTGATGCCCTCTCTAGGGGGGAGGAGAGGTAGGGGGAGCATTCCGCCATGTTTGTAGCCTTCCGAGGGATGGCAACTGGCTTTGGCGTTACTTGCTGGAGACCGTGTTTGATCAAGAGGGAATTGGATCATGCCCAAATTTGGTGTAACGATTTGGGAAGGAATTCGCCGTCGCTCGGCCGAGGTAGTTCATCGACATCCTATACGTGGAAGGTCTAGTCTATCCATACTTTGATGGTCGTCACGTTACCCCATATTGTGACACGCACCTACTGTGGACGAAAGCCCACTAGAACGCCAGCGTTGCGGCGGGTGCCAATACAGCGTTCCCGGTTCTTTCCAGGTACTTCCTTGGATAAGAGCCAAATCATTGGACTGAAACTGCGCTATTTCAGACAAAAAATCAGGTATACTTATCCGAGCCATTGGTTCTGCCCGATGCTGTGGTAGAGAGAGCCTCTCCAGGGGGTTTGGAGGTTACGAAGTTAAGCTATTGGTGGGGGGAGTGGCGCTGGCCCAGGAACGGATATGGGTGATTACCGGAGGATCGGGTTACGTGGGTTCTTCGCTGGGGTGGGTTTTGCAGGAGCGCGGGATTAGGGCCCTGTCGGTTGACGTGAGAGGTACACACGGCATTCGGGGGTCGATAGCCGATAACGCGGTGTGGGACGCCGTGTATGCGTCCGGTCCCCCGGAGCTCATCATCCACTGTGCCGGGCTGATTGTCGTATCCGAATCTGTCCGCGATCCTCATCGGTATTATGCCGAGAACATGGTCGCCGCAACGGCGATGCTGGAACACATCCGTCGTCGCGGCCCGGTACCCATCGTGTTCTCCTCTTCGGCGGCGGTGTATGGTCATCCCACCTCAATCCCGATTTCTGAGGATGCGCCCAAGGCACCAATTAATCCCTACGGTCGGACTAAGTGGATCTTTGAGCAGATCTTGGCCGACTATCATCGCGCCTACGGCTTACCGTGGATTGCGCTGCGCTATTTTAATGCCGCCGGCGTGATCGGAACGGTTCGGGAGGCCCATCAACCAGAGACGCATTTGTTGCCGCTGGCGGCAGGAGCGCTCGCTCGAGGCGAGGCACCGATCATCTACGGTCATCAGTACCCAACCCGAGATGGCACCGCGATCCGAGACTTCATCCATGTCGCAGACCTTGCGGAGGCGCATCTGCGTGCCGGAGAATATCTGCTAGATGGCGGCGAGCCCACCGCCCTCAACCTGGGTTCAGGCCACGGGGTTACGGTCCTGGAGGCGGTGGCCGCGTTGCAAAAGGCTTCGGGCCGCTATCTGGCTCCTCAATTTGAGGACCCTCGCCCGGGAGATCCTCCAGCGCTGGTGGCGTCAATCGATCGGGCGCGACAATTGTTGGGCTGGACTCCTCGACGATCCGACATCGAGCAGATCGCCCGTGAGGTGTGGGAAACCATCCAATAAGCAAAAGGGGGGGTGCGGGATGGCCGATATCGGGACGGTTCGCCCGTTGTGGTGGGAGGACGATGCGATCTGCATCGTCGACCAACGGCTGCTACCCGAGCATTATCGAGTGCGGCGTCTAGGCGACGTCGAATCCGTACGCGAGGCTATCGCCACCTTGGCGGTACGGGGAGCTCCCGCGATTGGGATCGCCGGAGCCTTCGGCGTCTACTTGGGGATGCGCTCCCTCGAGGGAGACGACTGGGACCGCCGGCTGGGGGAGGTGGCCGAGTTTTTGGCCTCGGCGCGGCCCACGGCGGTAAATTTGAGCTGGGCGGTAAACCGGGTGGTGGAGGTCGGCCGGAGGACTAGGAACACCCAGGCACTGTTAGATGCCGCCTTGACCATCTGGGAAGAGGACCGCCGCCTTTGTCATCGAATTGGGGAGTTCGGCGCACCGTTGCTGGAAGCCTGTACGGCGGTGTTGACCCATTGCAATGCGGGGGCCTTGGGCACTTCGGAGTGGGGGACGGCCTTGGCCCCCATCTACGCGCTGCAATCTCGAGGCAAAATCCTCCACGTCTATGCCGATGAGACCCGCCCCTTGTGGCAAGGGGCGCGGCTTACCGCTTGGGAGTTGTCGCAGGCGGGCATTCCGGTGACGGTCATCCCGGATTCGGCGGCGGCGGTGGTGTTACGGCAAGGACGAGTGCAAGCGGTCGTGGTGGGGGCGGATCGGATTGCCTCTAACGGCGACACCGCCAACAAGATCGGGACCTACGGCCTTGCGGTATTAGCTCGCCACCACCATATTCCGTTCTATGTGGCCGCTCCCTTCTCCACCTTTGACCTGAGTCTGTCGTGTGGCGCAGAAATCCCCATCGAAGAGAGGTCGCCCGAGGAACTGGTCTTCGCCGGAGGGCGCCGGATCGTCCCCGAAGGGGCGGCGGTGTGGAACCCCGCCTTTGATGTCACCCCGGCAGAGTACATTACCGCCTTCATCACCGATCGCGGCGTCATTCCTCCCCCGTATCCGGAGCAAATCGCGAAACGGATCCGTCCTGAGATTTAGGCGGGGGCGGAGACCTTGGTGCGCCGCTGGCCGCGGAAGTAGCGGACCAGGGCCAAACACCCCGGGCTTTTGCGCAGGGGCCGCCTATAGCAGAGCACATGGCGACAGCGATAAGGGAAACCCGGTACCTTCAATCGGATCAGCGCCCCGTTTTCGAGTTCCTCTCGCATGCTCCGCTCGAGCAGGATCCCGGGTTGCCCGGTGGCCAACACCGCCTGCTTCAGACCTTCCGGATGGCTGATCTCCATGAAACTGCGAGGCGGTCGACCGAAGACCTCTTGAAACACCCGGTTGATGATCCGCCGCGTGACGTAGGGCCCCTCCGGAGGCAGGATCAGGGGGGTGCTGGCCTCTACCTCCCGATGTCCAACTTGCCGGGGGACCACGACCCACAGCGCATCCTCCCACTCCATCAGTGCCACCAAGTGGGAGTCCTCGGGAGGATCAACCCACAGCCCGAAATCGGCGTGCTGGGACGCCAGCGCCTCTCCTACCCGATCCGGCCCGACGTATTGAATGGCCAAGTGATATTGGGGATAGGTGGCCTGAAAGGAGACCAACTCAGAGGTCAGGAGGTAGACCTCCGCCATGGCACCGTAAGCGATGACCAAATGGTCGTGGTCGGGTTGCCGGGCCATCGCCTCCAATCGCTTTAAGGCCTCAAACCGGTCGCGCATTTCTCGGGCAAGTCGGTATACCTCCTGGCCAAGGGGGGTGGGGGAAATCGGATCGGTGCGGCGGTCGAGCAGCGGTTGGCCAAACGCCCGCTCCAGCTCGCGAATGCTCATGCTGACGGCGGGTTGGGTCATGTACAGCACCTTCGCCGCGCGACTAAATCCCCCTTCTTCGACCACCGCGCAGAACGCGAAGAGCTGCTGCGGTTTCACGGACATCCCCTCTTTCTCCACCATTCCTATCAAAGGCCTTTATACCCACTAGGCTCCGGCGTCAGATAGGTTGGTCTCCTATAAGCGCGGTTGATGCCGTCTCTAGAAAATGTATTAGAAATCGTCTGGGAAAACAAGTAATATACAGCCGAAGCGGGGTCGGATGATCTCAGCCATTCGGTTGCAGAAAGTGGCAGAAGGAGTAAAGGGGTGGCGCGCGGGGTGGAGGAGCGCTGGGTGATTGCCACCGATACCGGTGGCACCTTTGTCGATGCGGTGGTGTGGAACCCTCAAGGGAAAGCGTATATCGGAAAGGCCCCCTCTACGCCTGAAGACCCGCCTTGCGGCATCTTGGCCGCCGTTACCGCCGCCGCCCGAACGGCGGGCTTGAGGGCGGAGGAGATCCTGGCCCACGCTGCCTACTTCCATAACGGCACCACCGTCACCACCAACGCCATGTTGGAGCGCAAGGGCGCCCGAACCGGCCTTCTGGTCACCGCCGGGTTTGAAGACACCCTGGCCATCGCCCGGGTCATCGGCCGGACCATTGGGCTCGACGAGGAGGAGCTGTACGATTTTCGGCACGCCGACCCTCCAACTCCCATCGTCCCCCGCCGTTGGGTGAAAGGCATCACCGAGCGGGTAGACAGCCGCGGGGAGATTTTGGTGCCGGTCAATCCTTCCCAAGTCGAGCAAGCGCTTGACGAATTGGCGCGGGAGGGGATTGAGGTCTTGGCCATCTCCTTCCTGTGGTCGTTTCGCAATCCCGTCAACGAGCAGCAGGTGGCCGAGATCGCTCGGCGCCGATATCCCCATTGGTTTGTCATCGCCTCCTCCGAGTTGGTTCCGGTGCTGGGCGAGTACGAACGGACCAACACCACCGTGGTCAACGCCTACCTGGAGCCGGTCTTCTCCCGATACGCCGAGGGATTATCGCAGCGATTGCGAGAGGCCGGGTATTCCCGAGAGCCCTTGATCATGCAGTCGGTGGGCGGATTGGCCGCGGCCCGGGAAATCGCCCACACCCCGGTGGTCACGCTCTTCTCCGGCCCGGTAGGCGGAGTGGTGGCCTCAAGGCGCCTCGGGCAGTTGATTCAGGAGCCCAACCTCATCACCACCGACATGGGCGGGACCAGTTTTGATGTGGGGCTCATCCTCAACGGGGAGCCTCTGCACGTGCCGGTGACGGTCATCGACCGGCAGATGGTGGCCATTCCCACCGTGGAGGTGGTGACCATCGGGGCCGGCGGCGGCAGCGTGGTGCGAGTCGACGAGCTAGGCACTTTACATGTGGGCCCGGAGAGCATGGGGGCGGTGCCGGGCCCTGCATGCTACGGCCGCGGTGGCACCACGCCCACCGTTACCGACGCCGACGTGGTTTTGGGCTACATCGACCCCGATTTCTTTCTCGGAGGAACCATGGCCATCTCGCGGAGCCGGGCCGAGGAGGCGTTGCGCCCGTTGGCCGAACGGCTGGGCATGGAGCTGCCTGACCTGGCCGCCGGGGTGTACGCGGTGGTCAACGCCCGCATGGCCGACCTGATCCGCCGCGCCACCGTCGAGCGAGGCTACGACCCCCGCGAGTTTGCGATGGTCGCCTTTGGCGGGTGCGGGCCGACCCACTGTACCGGCTACGCCCCGGAGACCGGGGTGCGCAAGGTGGTGGTGCCCCCCTTGGCCACCGTCTTCTCTGCCGCCGGGATTGGTCAATCGGATTTCCAGCACGCCGCCGTGCGCTCGTTTCCGTACCCTCTGCGCCGGTTGGACGGCACCCTGGCCGAAGAGCACCTAGAGGCCTTAAACCATCACCTGGGGGCCTTGGTCGAACAGGTCCGCGGCCAGCTGGAGCGGGACGGGGTGGCGGTGGAGGCGGGGCGGATCGGGTTGAGCGCCGAACTGCGATACCGAAACCAGATTCACGAGCTGCTGGTGCGGCTTCCCAACCGCCTTCCCCTGTCTTCGGCGGACCTGGCCGCCACCGTCGAGGCGTTTGAGCGTCAGTACGAACTTCGCTACGGGCGGGGGGCCAGCGCCGCCTCCGCCCAAATTGAATGGGTGCGGTTACGGGTGGAAGGCTCGGCTCCCACCCCGATGCCGGTTGCCACCGCCATGCTTCCTCCCGCCGACCGGGGGGTGGAGTCGGCACAGTTGGGGAAGAAGATGGTCTGGCATCTGGGCGAGGGTTCCTACCAGTCGACCCCGGTCTACCAGGCGGAGCGCCTGATGCCCGGACATCGCCTGGAGGGCCCTGCGCTCATCGTCTCCTACGGCACCACCCTGCCGCTGCACGAGGGGCAGCGCTTAGAGGTTGACCCCTTTGGGAACTACCACGTCTACTTTGAGGCCAATCGGTAAAAAGGGGGGACTCCCGTGGCCACCTTGTCGACATCCACCGTCCGATTTGCGGCGCGCAACGACCCGGTTACCTTTGAGGTGCTACGCCATCGCCTCTGGCAGATCAACGACGAGCAGGGCAAGACCATCATTCACGTCTCGGGCTCGCCGGTGGCCTCCGAGGGAAACGACTTCAACGTGGCGCTTTTAACCCAAGACGGCGAGGTGGCGATGGTGGGTCCGTACATCGTGGCCCACGTCAGCGCGATCTCGGAAGTCGTGAAAAGCGCCCTGCGCATCTTAGGGGAGCGTCACATCCGGCCGGGGGACATGTACCTGACCAACGACCCGTGGCTGGGGGCGGCTCACCAAAACGACGTGGCGGTGATCCAACCCGTCTTTTGGGAGGGCCGCCTGTTTGCTTGGACCGCCAGTGTGATCCACCAAGTCGACGTGGGTGGGCCGCGCCCCGGCAGCTGGAACCCCACCGCCCGTTCGGTCTTTGACGAAGCCCCCCGCTATCGCCTCTTAAAGGTGGTGCGGGACGGCGAGCTACAGCCGGAGGTGGTGGAGACCTACCTCACCAACTCCCGCCTACCGGATTTGGTGGAGATGGACCTGAGGGCGCAGATCGCCTCGGCCAACGTGGCCCGCGAACGCCTGCACGAGCTGATCCGGCGCTACGGCCTTAAGGCGGTAATCGACGCGATGGCCGACGTGCTCGACTACGCCCAGGTCTTGGTTGCCCGTACCCTGATGAGGCTGCCCGATGGCGAGTGGTACGGGGAGGACCACATCGACCATGACGGACATCGTCCCGGGCGCTTTACCGTACGCTGTTGGGCGCGGATTTCCGGGGACCGCCTGGAACTGGACTTTCGCGAAAGCGACCCCCAATCCGAGGGCTTCATCAACACCACCTACGCCGGCGCGCTGGCCGGGGCCTATGCCGCCCTCTTCCCCTATCTCTGCCCCGACATCCCCTGGAACGCCGGGGTCTTGCGCCAAGTCAGGGTCCTGGTCGAGGAGGGGACGGTCCATCACGCGCGATTTCCCGCTCCGGTCGGCTTCGGGGTGGTCCACGCCACGCACTGCACCACCAACGCCACCGCGCAAGCCCTGGGCAAGTGTTTGGCCTCGGCCCGCGAATTCCAGCACTGGGCGATGGGAGGATGGTCGGGTTCCCCCTTTGTCTACAACGTCTTTGGGCGTAACGACCGGGGAGAGCCCTTTGCCACCATGTTGCTGAGCTCTGACCTGCAAGGGTGTGGCGCGCGAGCCTTTGCCGACGGCTACGACGTTGGGGGCAAGTTGAGCGCCCCGCGGGCCAGTGTAGCCAACATCGAATCGATCGAAAGTCGCTATCCGGTGCTCTACCTCTGGCGGCGACGGGCCCGCGACGCCGGAGGGGCCGGGCGCTACCGCGGAGGCGTCTCGGGCGAGGTGGCCTTTACCGTCCACCACGCCGAGGCAATGGAAATTACCCCCAACACCTGGGGCGCCAGCGTCTCCGCCACCCCGGGGATTTTGGGGGGATATCCGGGGGCAGGAGCCACCCCGTTGTTGCGGCGGTCGACCAACCTCGAGGCGCTGTGGCAGGCGGGCATCCTGCCCCAACAGTTGGCGGAGCTGGCGGGCGGGCCGGAAGAGGTCTTGCCGGCCAAATGTACCTTCACCATGCGACCGGGCGACGTGTTCGTGGCGGTGCCGCACGGCGGCGGAGGGTTGGGGGATCCCCTGCGGCGAGAGCCTGAGCGGGTGGCCGAAGACGTGGCCGAAGGGTTGGTCTCGGCCGAGTGGGCGGGCCGACTGTACGGGGTGAAGCTCACCGCGGAGGGCAGGGTGGACGTCGGGGCCACCTTGGCCCTGCGCAAGGCCTTGCGCCAGGAGCGCCGGGAGGGGCAGATCCGCCGCCCGATGGCGGTGGAAGCCCCGCCGCTGGCGGTCGAGCAGGCAATCCCAGTGGGGCCGGTACTGCGTTGGCAGGGGTTCTTCTACTGTGCCGCCTGCCGCGCCTCCGTCGGGCCAGCTTGCGATTCGTTCAAGGCCTACGCGGCTTGGCGCCGGCGTCCGCTTACCTCCGCCGGACCCTGGGTAGGGCGGTACCAGGGAGAGGGCGCGCCCGCCTTTGAGTTGTGGGAATACGCCTGTCCGCGGTGCGGGGAGCTCTGGGCGGTGGAGGAGCACCTCCAAGAAGAAACCGAGGATTGGCTTGACTTTGTGGTCCTCGACGACGGATCCTCCGCGGGTTGACCGCCTAGCGAAGAGAAGGAGGCGAAGGACGATGGAAGTGGCGCTGATTGGAACCGGAACCATGGGGCTGCCGATGGCCAAACATTTGGCCGACCGGGGGCACGCGGTGGCGACTTACGACGTGGCCGCCCCGGCGCAGCAGGCGGCCGAGAAGGCTGGCCTTCAAGTTGCCGCGTCGGCCGCGGAGGCGGCTCGGGGTCGTGAGCTGGCGATCGTCATGGTGGCCACCGATGGGGAGGTGCTGGAGGTGGGACGCGCAATTGCCGAGAGCTCCCACCCGCCGGCGGTGCTGGCGGTGGCCGCCACCACCCATCCCGACACCATGCACGCCTTGGCCCGGCTTTTGGGGGAGCGAGTGGCGGTGATCGACGCCCCGGTGGTCTGGGGGACGCACGGGGCCCTGGAGGGCAATCTGCTGAGCCTGGTCGGGGGCGAGGAGGCGGCGGTGGAACGCGCCCGCCCCGCGCTGATGGCCTACAGCCGGGATGTAATCCACGTGGGACCTCTGGGGGCCGGTCAGATCGCCAAGATGGCCCACAACATGTTGCTTTGGGCGATTTCGGTGGCCAACTACGAGGTGTTAGGCCTGGTCAAGCAGCTAGGGGTCAAGCCGGAGGTGATGCGTCAGATTCTCTTGGCCTCCCCGGCGGCCAATCGTCCGCTCGAGCGATGGCACCAGTCGTACTTTACCTGGGCCGAGAAGGACATGGATATCGCCCTCGACGTGGCGCAGAAGGCCAAGGTGGTCATCCCTTTGAGCGGGCTGGTCGACCAACTGGTCAAACCGCTCCATCCGGAGGCGATTCGCCGTTTGATGGAGGACGCCTAAGCCGCCTTGACCGTCGCTGACCCCCAAGGATCCTAGTCTGGAGAAGAGGGAGGCCACAGGTCCGATGGAAAGTGTGCATGCGGAGCCTCAGACCCTCGTCATTCGCAGCCCCCACGACGTCTACGCCTTCGTCAACGCCCAAAAAGAGGGGGCACCGGCCTTAAAGTGGCTGCTTTTAGCCACCTTGGGCAGTTTTTTCATCGACGGACACGACCTGACCGGATTTGGGATTGCCGTCCCCACCGCCGCCCGGTTTTTCCATCTCGGTCCGGTGCAAATCGGTGCCTTAAGCTCCACGGTGGCCTTGGGGGCGATGATCGCCGCCATCGCCGGGGGGTACTTCGTGGACAAGATTGGGCGGTTGCGCATGTTTATCCTCGACCTCTTTTGCTTTGTGGTGGCGGCCATCGTAGGGGCCTTCACCAACAGCTACGCGGTCTTGCTGCTGTGTCGGTTCGCGATGGGAATCGGGATTGGGCTCGACGTTCCCGCCGCCTACTCCTTCATCGTCGAGTACACCGCCTTGACCCACAAGCGGCGCACCGCCAACCGTTACCTGGTCTTTCTCTACTACGCCCAGCTGTTCAGTTACGGCTCGGCCATCCTCTTCTTCCTGGCCGGAGCCGGCCCCAACTTGTGGCGGTGGGTGGTGGGGATCGGCGCCCTGCCCGCGCTGATCCTGGTCGTGGTGCGCTACCTCTACATGCAGGAAAGCCCGTTTTGGCTGGCCAGCCGCGGCGACCTGGAGGGAGCGGCCAAGATTCTGGAGCGCATGTACGGGGTCAAGGTCACCGTGGAGTCGAGCGCTCGCCCGACCTCGCCGGCCCTCTCGCGCTACCTCAACTACGGAAGCTTGTTTACCCGGGAGTACCTGGCCCGAACCGTATCCGCCGGAGCCATCAACATCTTGCAGTCGATCGAGTTCTTTGCCATCGGATTTTACGTCCCGGTGATCGCCGGAATTTTGTTCCGCCACAGCCCATACGTGGTGGTGCTGTTGGGCGCGGCCATCTTCAGCGTGATTGGACTCATCGGCTCCACGCTATCCAGCTACACCGTGGAGAACTTGGGAATTCGCCGCCAGACCCTGATCGGCTACTTGGTGCAGATGCTGGCCTTGCTGGCGATCGGGCTGGTCGGGCAGGGAATTCCGGCGCTCTTGGCCGAGGCCTTAATCGGGGTGTTCTTCCTGAGCCACACCTTTGGGCCCGGGCAAAACGGGGTGACGATGTCGGCCCTCTCCTACCCCACTGAAATTCGCGGGGCCGGCACCGGATTCTCCTACGGGATCGGCCGGGCCGGCAGCTTCATCGGCACCTTCTTCTTCCCCCTGCTGCTCAGCCACGGCGGCCTGGTCCACGCGCTGCTCTGGACGGCGGTGGTCCCGCTGGTGGGCCTCTTGGTGTTGCTGGCGATTCGCTGGGACCCGACCGGGGCCGAGGTCGACGTGGCCCCGGCCGCCGGTCAGAGCCTGTGAGGATCGCCCATGGGCTGGAAGATCGGGATCGACATTGGCGGCACCTTCACCGATGTGGTGGCGGTCGGCGACCGGGGCCAGGTGGTGACCGAAAAGGCCTTCACCACCCCGGAGGACCCTGCGCAGGGGGTCCTACAGGCGCTTGAGCAGTTGGCAAGGCGCCTGGGGGAGGACCTGGGCAAGCTGCTCGCGGCGGCCGAGCGGGTGGCGCACGGCACCACCATCTCCACCAATGCCCTGATTCAGCGCAAGGGGGCCAAGGTGGGGCTGA
>JAIMAE010000091.1 GCA_023512105.1 Bacillota bacterium
CAATCGGATAACTTCATGGGAATAGACTACCATATTCTAGGTCATCCGTCGATAAAACTATCAGCAGTTGCGAACCCTCGGATTCATCGGCCACCCCCTTCCCCCTGTCCTGCAGGACGGGGCTTCCGGTCTGGCTTTCTGGTGAAAATTCGACTAGGACATGGTGACCTGGTCGGCGGCGGTCAAGGCGGTGGTGCGCGTTCGGTAGCGCACCGTCCACCCGACCCCGAGCAACAACAGGGCCGCCACAACGTAGAAGGCGGGCCCGAGCCCTGTGGTGGCCACCAAGACGCCGAGTCCGAGCGGGATGGTGGTGGAGGCTAGGCGGTTCATCCCGTTGCGCAGCCCGATGCTCAGTCCCCGGTCTTCGGGTGGGGTGGCCCGGGAGAGCACCGTCAACATCAAAGGCAGCGTCACTCCAATGGCCCAGCCGGCTCCAAAGTTCAAGATCATCTGCACCGCGTAAGACCCGGAGGCGGGAACCAATCCTTGGCAAATGACCCCCAAGGCAAGCCCGCCTAACATCAGCCGGTCTTCCGTCACGTAACGGGCGGCCATCCCCACGGTGGCGGCGGAGACGGAACTGGCCACCGCGCCGACCGCGATGAAGATCCCGATTTGGCTTGGGGCGTAGCCGAAGCGATGCAACAGCACCGGATAGAAGGACTGGCGCATGCCGTACATGCCCAGGCGGATGAAGGTCACGGCCATGACCAAGATCACCGCTGGGTTGTGCATCAGGCGAAAGGCCTTCCCGAAGTCGTCCATCCGCGGCAGCAAGAGTTGGGCCGACCAAGGCTCGGGCTCAATCCCCGCATCCGGCTCGAGAAAGTAGGCGGACCCGCCGAGCATCAGCGCCCAGACGGCCATCCCCAAGAACGCCCACTGATAACTCTGGTTGGCCAAAAACCCGGCCAACAAGGGCCCTACGAACGTGCCGAGATTGGAGGAGAAGCCAAAACGGGCCATCAGCGAGGCGCGGATGGCGTCGCTGCCGGTTTTGGTGGCATAGGATTGGGCGGCTTGCCAGTTGATGGCCTGAAACAGTCCGACGAAAAACTGGATCGCCACCACCCCCCAGATGTCGGGAAACCAGGGGAACAAGGCATAGAGCACGGCCGCTCCCACCGATCCCACGAACAACATTCGCCGCGAGCCCATGCGGTCGACCAGCGCCCCCACCGGAACGGCGTAAAAAAAGGGAAGAATGGAGACAGCGGCGGTGGCGATGCCGATTTGCACCGCGGTGGCGTGCAACTGCAGGGCCCACAGGGGGACCAACACGCTCAGGGTGGGCTGCTGGCTTAAGCTGAAGAACCCGGAGCCGAACAAGGCGGTCTCGGTGCGCCAAGAGAGTGAGGATGGGCGAGGCGGGTGGTGGTCCATGAGAGCCGCTCCTCTCCGCGAGCGATTGACACAGTTAATTGTCGTGGATGCAATCAAACCTGTAAAGGGGCAGGGTTGACACCACTGCCCACAGCGCTATAATGCACATGGTTAAATTTTATCGTCATTGATTTTAATGGAGGCGAAAGATGTCTAGACACGAGGCGCTGGAGGCCGTCGACGGGTTTTTCCTGCGAATTGGCCAGCGGTTTCGGCACAAGATGGCCGGGGAGCCGCTGACCATGGCCCAGTTTTTCGTGTTGCGCAAGCTGTTCAGCCAGGGGCCGATGACCATGGGGGCGCTGGCCGATGCGCTCGGAGTCTCGTTCGCGGCCACCACCGGCATCGTCGACCGGCTGGTGCAGGCCCAGCTGGTGCAACGGCGCCGGTCCGAGATGGATCGGCGGGTGGTCTGGGTGGAGTTAAGCCCCGAGGGGCAAGAGAAGATGGCGGCGATGCGCGATGAGCGCCGAAGACACCTTGAGGAGCTTTTAAAGCCTTTGGACGACCAGGAACTTGAAGAGTTGGCGCGCTTGTTGCAGCGCGTGGCGGAGGGGGTGGAGTCCCGTGCCTGACCGCATCGTGGTGGAGAATCTGGTCAAGCGCTTTGGAACCATCGAGGCGGTGCGCGGCGTCAGTTTCAGCGTCCGTCCCCGAGAGGTGTTTGGATTTCTTGGACCCAACGGTGCCGGCAAGACCACCACCATTAAAATGCTGGCCACTTTGCTGGTGCCTACCTCAGGCAAGCTTTACATCGAGGGGCTGGACGTGGTGCGGCAGCGCCAAGAAGTGCGCCGAATCATCGGCTTGGTCTTTCAGGACCCGACCTTGGACGACCGGCTGACCGCCTGGGAGAACTTGATGTTCCACGGGCTGCTGTACGGCCTTTCCCAGGCGGAGACGCGCAGGCGGGCGATGCCGTTGTTGGAGATGGTGGGCCTGGCCGATCGGGCCAACAGTTTGGTCCGGACCTACTCGGGAGGGATGAAGCGGCGGCTAGAGCTGGTGCGCGGCCTCATCCACACCCCGAAGGTGCTGTTCTTGGACGAGCCCACGGTCGGGCTGGATCCGCAAACCCGTAGCCAAATTTGGCAGCACATCCAACAGCTTTCTCACGAGCACGATACCACCGTCTTTGTGACCACCCACTACATGGATGAGGCCGAGCACTGCGAGCGGACGGCGATCATGGACCACGGACAGATCGTGGCGCTGGACACGCCCGAGCACCTCAAGCAGCTTCTGGGCCACGAGGAGATTCGGCTCACGGTGCGCAAGGAGGCCCTGCACGAACGTCCCCGCTGGGAGGACCGACTCGGACAGCGCTTTTCCGGCAGCGGGCCCGACCTCATCTTCAAGACCCACGACGCCGGCGCCGACGTGACCCGGATCGTCGAGGTCATCGGCCCCTCGATCCAGCGGATCGAGATCAAGCGCCCGACCTTGGAGGACGTGTTTTTGCACCTTACGGGTCGCCAGATTCGGGAGGAGACGGTTTCCGCCCGCGAGGCCTGGCGGGAGTTTGGGCGAAGGAGGATGGGGCGATGATTGCCTTGCGCGGTATCTACGTGATCTGGCTGAGAGAGCTCTTGCGTTTTGTCCGCGAGCCGGCGCGGATCGTGGGGATGGTGGCCCAACCGCTCCTGTACCTGATCTTGGTCGGCAACGGACTGGCCCACGGCTTTCAGTTTCGCGGCACCGGGGGAGTCAACTACCTCGCTTTCATGTTCCCCGGGATCGTAGCCATGTCGGTGCTGTTCACCAGCGTCTTCTCCGCGATGTCGATCGTCTGGGACCGCGAGTTCGGGTTTCTCAAAGAGGTCTTGGTCAGCCCGGTACCGCGGGCGGCGATCGCGGTCGGAAAGGCGTTGGGCGGGACGACGATCGCCGTCGTGCAGGGGGCGGTGATCCTGATCCTGGCTCCCTTGGTGGGCATCTCCCTGCGAGCCGGGATGTATTTTGGCATGTTGGGGGTTTTGGCCCTGTTGGCCTTAGCCCTGAACGGGCTTGGCATTTTGGTGGCCAGCCGCATGGAGTCGATGCAGGGCTTTCAGGTGGTCATGAACTTTCTGGTGATGCCCCTCTTCTTCTTAAGCGGCGCGCTCTACCCGCTGAAGGGGATGCCGACCTGGCTTGCCGCGTTGATGCAAGTCGACCCGGTGACCTACGGCGTAGACGCCTTGCGCCACCTGGTCTACGCCCCGGGCCAGATCTTAACAGCCCTAACCCAGTTCTCGTTGGCTACGGATTTGACGGTGACCCTGGCCACCGCGGTGCTGCTGATCACCGTCTCTACCCTGGCCTTCAACCGCGCCAAGAGCGCTTGACCCTATCGCCCCCGTTTCCTCGTGGCGAACCCAAAGTCGCCAGTGCCCAACATGCTGGTGCCGGCCAACCCAAGATGGCGCGGCACCGGTACTTCTCCTGTGCTCGGGAAGGAAATCCTTTACTACCGTTGCATTTACGCTTAGCGTCCGCAGGCGCGCTTTTGGGGAGTGGAGACCTTCGGTGGGTTTTATCGGCATCCCGCCAATCCGCCACGGAAGGTCTCCTGATACCTCTGGGCCTGTAGGTGATCTATGGATAGGTTACCGCAGCGACCAGCCGGCCACTTGCTGGCGATGCTTGCGGGCCAACTCCCCAATTGGCGAAGGGGCGACGGTGACCCGAATTTCCATTTGGCGATGGGGGCCCACCGCGGTGTTGGGCTGGGTCCGGGAGGGATCTTCGCCCCAGAGCAGGATGAGTTCGGTTCCCGGCGTACTCCAGCGTTCCTCGACGGCGCCCAAGGTCATCACCGCCCGCTCGTTGAGGCTGTAGCCTGTCTTGTTGATCCCAAAGCCGACTAACTCTCCCTGGGGGGTGAGCACTTTATCGTAGCGCCAGCCGTGCCACAGGACAGGCCACTCTAAGTACAGGGCGGGCACCCCGGGTTCGAGGTAGGTTTCGATGACTTTTAGCACGTCGGCGCGGTTCCAGAGCAGGGTCACCCGCTTGCGGTGCGGTTCGGTGGTCATCTGTTCCAGGGCTGCCCGGCCGATGAAGTCATGATCGAATTTGATGAGATGGCTGTAGTTGAGATCCCAGGGAGTAAGGTAGTAGTCCTCGATGTTGGGCGAATAGAAGCTGCCCCCCAAGGAGCGCGTGGCTTCGACACAGGTGGCCGGCAGCCACTCGCGATAGGGACGCAAGGCGGGGTCCGAGTAGATTCCGGGGAGGGGGTTGGGGATCCAGCCGGACTCCATACTGGCGCTGGTGTAGGCAAGCGAGCCGGCGTGTTGGATGCCCAAAGGCTCGCCGGTGCGGAGAAGGAGTTCTTTGACCGCCTCGCGTTCCTCCCACGGGCCGGAAAGCTCATAACCGGGGACACCTGCCATGTTGTGGTGCAACGCCCGGACCACGTGGCCTTGCATGGT
This sequence comes from Bacillota bacterium, assembly GCA_023512105.1. Classification (GTDB taxonomy): domain Bacteria; phylum Bacillota; class Sulfobacillia; order Sulfobacillales; family Sulfobacillaceae; genus JAIMAE01. The sequence goes on from JAIMAE010000091.1 coordinate 4,803, forward strand.
CAAGAGGGTGTGATGAAAATAAGGGATCTCCACCGGGTGGCCGGTCAGGCGTTCCATTAAGGTGTGGACGGCGGGGCCGGCGACCTCGTAGCGGTAGACCCCGCGCCGGCCGGTGGTGTTGCGGGACCAGGTCTCATCCCATTCCCAGCTGAGGGGAGCGCCCTCGGTTTCCAGATGGTATTGGACCCAGGTCAGGACCGATTCGGTGCTGATCAACGCGACGTGATGTTCGTCAAAACAGTAGAGGATGTTGTCGCCGATGACATGGCCGCGGGGGGTGCAACAGAGGATGTGGCGGGCAACTCCCGGCCTCACTCGGCTGAGATTGTTGACACAGAGGGGTTCCAGGGCCTTTAGGGGCTGGTCGCCGCGAAGGTGAAGCTCCGGCATGTGATACGACTGGTCGAACAAGACCACCGCCTGCGTCCAAGCTTCTTGCTCGCGGCGCCAGTTGGTCACTTCCAGCGGAACCACCGAGGGTTGCCACCGTTTCATGAGAAAGGCCGCGTTGCTTTTGGCGTTGCTCCACAGGAAGTCGACCACGTTTCCGGCTTGGTCCAGCAACTGTTGTAGACTCTCCACACGATCTGCCATCTTCAATACCCTCCTGTCCACTAGACGGTTCATGGGGTTGGGGTTTTGATCCCCTCCAGAAACCCGTGTGTGATGCTCTTATAAGGTCCGAGGGCTCGGACGCCGTGAAGGCAGGAAGCTTACGTCGCCGGGGGAGCCCTACAGACGCCTGAACGTATCCAGCGGCGCCACCGTGATGCCCTATGGCGCTTACTGCTGCCAAGGCGCCCAGGCGCGCGGCCATGGTTTGAAATCGGCGGGCGGCTCCTCATGCTTCTTGTGCCTCGTTGATCTCCTCCACCGAGGTTTGGGTGGTGCCTCGCTGGCCGAAGGCCAGGACCACACCCGTCTGGAGGATCAGGAGCACGATGGCCAACCCGATGAAGATGGCGATGGGGGTGCGAAAGGCCTCGAGGGCCCAGGCAATGGCCAAGGGCAGGGCGACCGGCGTCCAATGCACCACGAACAACACCGCCCCCACCCCATTGGCTCTGGCCCGAGTCGGGAAGAGTTCGGAGAAATACACGAACACCAGGGGGGTCCCCAACTGTAACAGAACGCCAATCAGAAAGCCGCTGCCGAGGAGCACGGCGTTGGAGCCGGTGGTGCCGAAGATGACAAGGAGGACGGCTCCCACGATGCCCATGGCGGCGATTTGGAGATGTCGACTCCAGCGGTCGGCCACCAGCCAGAGGCACAGCCCTCCAAACACGCCTCCGAACTCGCTGATGGTGGTGTAGACGTAGCTGTGGAGAATGCCATGTCCTTCTCTGATTAGCAGGGTGGGCAGGTAAATCTGGAACCCGTAGAAGAAGGCCCAAAAACCGATCCCGACGATACAGGCCACGATTAACCGGCGAAGATACATCCCGCGGAGCAAGGTGGCCAGGGGAAGCCGCAGTTCCGGTTTGGGGATTTGGTAGGGTTCGGGTTCGGGTAGAGTCAAGCCTTGTCGTTCGATGCGGGATTCCAGGGCGGTGAGGATATGGTCGGCCTCAGCCAAACGCCCTCTGGATGCCAGCCAGCGAGGGGACTCAGGGAGTTTCCACAGCAGCCAGGCCGCCACCACCAAGGCGACGCCACCCCAGAGGTAGACCCCGTGCCAGCCCGCCGGTCCGGTGGGAACGGATAGCTGGGCGACCAATGCCGTCAAACCGGGGCCAAAGCCAGCGACGACAAACGTCAGGGCCATCAACCGTCCTCGCAACTTTTTGGGAGCCATGTCTCCCCAGTAGGTCGACACCCCGGCCGAAAGCCCTCCCGCTCCGCCGAACCCGATTAAGAACTGCAGGACCAGTAGGGTGGAGTAGTTTTGAACCAAGACCTGCCCGAGAGCAGCCAGGGCCGCCAATATCATCGCGGCGAGCATGCCGGCCTTTCTTCCCACACTGTCCATCAGCATGCCGAAGAAGAGGGAACCGAATACCGAACCAAAGGCCCCGGTGCTGACCACCACCGCCGCCAAGGTAGGACTGAGGTGGAAGTAGCGGGCAATCCCGGGCAAGGCAAATCCTGCGCTCAACGAGTAGGAGACGGCGAAGAGCATCATGCATCCCAAAATCCCGATCCAGGTCCACAAAATCGGGGTCATCGGCAGCCGATCGATGCGATTGCCCGCGTTGACTTCCGCTGCGGTAGGCTTCTGCTCCATGGTGGCCATCTGCGTTGCCTCCTCACCTCATGGCCGATAACCAGGTGATGCCGGTGACGCCTTGCCCTCGATGAGAGTGGGGGCCCCAACAACCAAGGCACGGACCTCTTCTGCGCGACTCTCCTCCGAGAGAGTGCGCGGGTTTTCGGGGGAAAAGGCCTGCGCCGTGGGAACGGTCCTCGCGCAGTGGTAGGTCTTCTGCCGCCCTATAAAATGCGAGTTGCCTGCGGGGTATTCGGCGAACTTCGGTTCTTTTAGTCGGGACATTCCCGCCCCTCCCTGGGCGGTAAATTTCCGTAGCACGAATAGAGTGCCAATTCTCCCATAAACAAAATAATAGAAGTACGGTACGGAATCAAGGCGAGTGCCTTGCGCAGGCTGTGACTCGGCCCTTCGCCGTTCGTCACGGGAGAGGCAGATTCCTTATTTATCAAGGAGGCCACCGCAAGCAGAGCTTAGGCCACGGTGCATCGTGGACCTCGGATGTCCAAGCCCCTCTAGGTGGCCTGGAAGGCCACCTAGGGAATTCGCAGGGGAACCCATCCTTCAGCTTTCCGGCAGGGTTCACAGAACGACCATAGCGGTTCATCGACTTCCGTCGATGATAATCTGGCGAATTTTCGACTTGCGGCGAAATCAAACCGCTATTAGAGTTATCCCGAAATATTTATCCACCCAACACCGGGGTCTGACGGCACATCTTCCATTACAAGGAGGTAGCAGCGATGCGGGGAGCCTATCGATGGCTGATTTTTATCGGGATTACCGCCCTGATGGTATTAAACTTTCTGGACCGGGTGGTCATGTCTTTTGCAGTGGTGCCGTTGAGCCGCCAGCTGCACCTGACGCCGGCGCAGATTGGTCTGGTCCTTAGTGCGTTCTTCTGGGGACTGGTGCCTGCAAGCTTGCTGGCGGGGTACTTGGCTGATCGCTGGGGGCCTAAGCGGGTGTGGAGTTGGGGCGCCACGTGGTGGTCTCTCTTTACGGTGGGGACGGCGGTGGCCTCCAGCTTGGCGGGTCTCATCGCCGCTCGTATCTTGTTCGGCATCGGGGAGGGCCCGACTCTGTCCAACGGCATTCGCGTCGCCCGTGATTGGGCAGCACCCCAGGAGCGGGGGCGGGCCACGGGATTGGCGTTTCTCGGTGTGTTTCTGGCGCCGGCCATCGGCGCGCCAATCATCACGGCGTTAATTCACTGGGGAGGATGGCGGGCGCCTTTTTACGTGCTGGGTGTCTTAGGCCTGCTGTGGGTAGTTTGGTGGCAGCGTCGGTTCCACAATCGGCCGGAGGACAGTCCTTACGTGACCCCGGAAGAGCTGGCGTGGATCCGCCAGGAGTCTCCGCTCGCGGCACCCTCGGCAGGGTCCTCCGGGTCGGCGACACCGTCGGTCGTGGCCACGCTGTGGGCGGGTTTTGCGTTCGGTTACGCGTTGTACTTCTTGTTGACGTGGATGCCGGAGTACCTGGTTCTGGCCCACCACTTGAGTCTGCGGGCGCTCGGATGGTTCGCCGGGATTCCGTGGCTGGGTGCGATGGCCGGGCAATACCTGGGAGGGCATCTGTCGGACAGCGTTTTCCGCCGCACGGGTCGCTGGCGCGTGGCTCGGGGCTACCTGACAGCTGGATTTCTCATCCTGGTGGGCGTATGCCTGTACGTCGGTGTCACCGTGCAGACGGTGGGAGCGGCCATCGCGTTCTTGACCCTAGCCGCCACCGCCAACGCTTGTGCGGCACCTATCGTGGAGACCGCGTTACTGGACCAAGTGCCGAATCGGTCGGGGACCTGGGGCGGGGTCCTACAGGTGGCCTTTACCTTGCCCGGAGTGTTCGCGCCCATCCTCACTGGCATCCTGGTGGCCAACACCCACAGCTTTGTTGGGTCTTTTGTGCTCGCGGCAGCCGTGTTGGTGAGCGGTGGTGTGGTGGCGGGTTTGGGAATGCGCCTTCCCCAGGGCTCGGAAGGGGTAGGGAGCGCAGTTTCGGCGGTCTCGCCGCACTAGGGCGTGAAAGGAGCTTGCGATTCGTGGAAGTTCGCATTCTGGGGAGTGGCTCGCCGCGACCCACCGTCCAGCGGTGCCAGCCGAGCGTGATTATCCGCAGTCAAGGTGCCGCTTTATTGGTGGACTGCGGCGCCGAGACGGTGCGCCAGTTACAACAGTACGGGATTCCGCTGGAATCCGTGGACTGCCTCTTGGTAACCCACCTACATTCGGACCATACGCTCGGCTACGGCGCCCTGTGGCTTGGGGGATGGGCGTGGGGGCGGTCGCGCTGGACGGTGGTGGGACCGGTTGGCGTCGAACGGTTCCATGGAGATTGGCAGCGGATGTACGCCGACGACGTCGCCTACCGCTTGGGGCTGGGTCGCCCGGCGGCCGGGTTGACGGAGCAGCTGGCCTTCTGGGAGCTGGAAGGGTCTGGGTACTTGGAGGTAGGACCGTGGCGCGTCGACTACCTGCCGGTGCCGCACGGCATTCCGGCCTTCGCGTACCGGATTACGGGACCGGACGGACACGTCGTGGTCGTCTCCGGCGACACCGCCTATTACCCCCCGCTGGGGGACTGGTCCCGGGATTGTGACCTGCTGATACATGAGGCGGCGTTGGCCGTCCCTCGGGCCCCCAATGTCCAGTGGGAACGCCTGGCCGCCTACCTCCGACCGTACCACGCCACGCCTGGAGAGGCGGCCGAAATCGCTACCCGGGCCGGGGCGGCGCATTTAGTGCTGACCCATTGGTTGCCGGAGGCTGACCCGGATCAGGCTCGTGCCGATGCGTCGTCCATCTTTCCGGGGCCGGTGTCGGTAGCAGAAGATGGGTGGACCTGGGCGATTGGCCTATAAGCTCTGGGGAAGAGTTGCAGTCGGCTTTCGCTACTTGGCTGTCCCTGCCTATGACTTAGCGGGCTTTGACCCGATGGTTTGGATCTTTCATGTGACGCAGACCGTCGAGGCCGTCCAACTCGGCTCAACTGTGCTACGCTTCTGGCAGAACTCACACCCAACAGCCGACCGTGGGGACTTTGGCTGGATGGTCGTGGTGGCGGTTGGAGGTTGTCCTATGGCACACGTAGCTGGGGTAAAGGTGAAAGATTCACGATGCCTGCCATCTGCGGGCCTTTTGGTACGAAGCGGCGGTGCCGGACAACTCGGGGCGCAGATGGCCGATGCCATCGAGCGACTGACGTTGCATCAATTGCGGGTCTTCGTGTGCGTTGTGGAGTCGGGTGGGATTACGCACGCGGCCGAGCGGCTGCACGTCACCCAATCGACGGTGAGCACTCAGCTGGCGCGGATTCGGCGCATCCTAGGGGTGCCGTTGTTTCGACGCGCCGGACAGCGGCTGGCTTTGACCGCCGCGGGGCAGATCCTGTATGACCGAGGGCAGGCCATTTGCCGTCAACAGGAGCGCCTGGGCTCTGATCTCGAAGCTCTGCTGTCCGGCGCCGGCGGCCGGCTCGCCCTGGGAGTCAGCCAGACTGGCGCTATGTACGCGGTGCTTGAGGCGGTCCGACGTGGGCGTGAGACCGTGCCCGCATTACGCCTAGACGTCACGGTGAGTTACGCCCGCAATTTGTTCACATATCTACTGGACGGGCGGCTAGATGTGGTGGTGGAATGGGGTGGTGGACCCACGCCACCCGTTTTGCCGCAACGGGCACTACGCACCTATCCGTTTTACCTCCTGGCGGCGCCCTGGTATCCGCTGCCACGGCCGCTCACGCCCGAGGCGTTCCTCCAACAATCGTTCGTGACCATGCAGTACGGTCCCGAGGAGATCGGGGTAGTGGAGTGGGAAGTTGTTCGACGCAATCTGCGGCCGGCCCACGTAGTTCGACTGCCGTCCATCGACGCGGTGAAGCGATGGACGGCCGTGGGCTTGGGGGTCACAATTCTCTCGCCGCTCTCTGTACAGGATGAATTGGCCGACCATCGCCTTGCCATATGGCCGTTTTCCCCGCTGGACTTTCAACGGCCCCTGACGCTGTTTTGGAAACCGGGAACGCCGGAAGTGTTGCTTAATACCTTCGCGGAATTGATGACGACCGTTCTGGACGAAACGGTTCGAACGCCGGCGGGAGAGGGAGGAGGTCGAACGGGCGCCTCTCCGTCGGACTAGTGGGCCACCTGACTCCCTTAGAATCCGTTTAGCGGGAAACAAAGCTGGGCTTGGTCAAGAACCCCTAGTGATTTGGGTTTAACGGCATTCCGATGCGGGCGGGGGAGGGTTTTAGCAAGGCGCGTCTGTGCGCTGCTTCAGGAGAGAAGCCGCCTGTTCCAGGGTAGGCATAATCCCTTCGAAAGGTGGTCTCGGCAGACCTGTTCGGAAGGGACGAGCGCTTGGAGACCCAACGCTGCCGCAGATGGCCCCTGCGGCAACCCATTCTTGGAGGCGCGACGGGAATCCGGGGCCATGTGAGGAAGTTATCCTTAAACAGAGGGTCGGCATCATACTTTTCCTCACAACATCTTGCATCGCTAGTTTTCGGGTTCGGGGTCGAGGCGGTGTCCGCACCAGGCGACGGAAGTAAACACGGTGGCAGCCATCTTGTCATAAGGGAAGCCCATGATTTATTTGAAGAATTTCAGCTGGGGGTAGGAAACCGGAGTAAGCCGGTACCGGAACGGGGAGGGAGCCTACGTGCTTTTGGCCCTGTTTGGTCAACCGGCGGGTCGCAATTCGGCAGACGCCGCCAGGCCGTTGTCATGTGGAGCGGGGCGCTCCTTGGGAATGTTTGGCCTCTCGGCCAGAACCAAGATGGCCCGGACGATCCCCCCGGGCCATCTCGATTCGATGTATCTGCTCAGGCCGTTTTGGCCTGGGTTCCCCAATCCCGGGTGCCGTACACCCAGGCGCCCACGGCGTAAGAGAGGG
>JAIMAE010000092.1 GCA_023512105.1 Bacillota bacterium
CGAGCGCCGGCTGCTCGCGATCTTGGGCGACGATCGGCTGCGCTCCCTGGATGCGTGGTTCGCCCAGATTCCGGCCGCTGTGCGGGCGCGGATTCGCGCGGTGACGGTGGATCTCAAACGGGCCTATGCCCGCGTCGTGCACCGCGGGTGCCCCCATGCGCAGGGCCTCGCGGACCCGTTTCCCCGCGTCCAGGACGCCAATCGGCGCCGGGATGCCATCCGGCGCCGCGCACCGGCGGAAAGCCGGACGCCCATTCCCCGGTGGCCGCTGGTCAAAGGGCGGGAACGCCTCACCGCCCGGCAACCGGCGCAGTTGGCCACTATCGTGGAACGGTGGCCGGCATTGGGCCCACGCTATCAACTGCAAGAAGACTTACGCGCACTCCTGACGGCAAAGACGCCGGAAGAGGCCCGCCGCGCCGGGGACCGCTGGCTCGACCATGCCGACGCCGGTGACCATGCGGAGGGCGCAGTCTGGGCCCACACGATGCGGCGTTGGCGCCGCGAAATCCTCGGGCACTCGACCCAAGCCCAGCGGTGGACCAATGGCTTCATTGAGGGGCTGCACACCCAGATTAAGCAACTCAAACGGCTCCGTGATGGGTTTCGCAATCGGGGCCGGTATCGGCGCAAGATGTTCCTGGGCTTCCTGCCACCGACCGCAATCCCACAGTTATTGACGTAGAGCCCCCCCGCCAAGTCCCTCGCCCCAGGCAAGGGGGCACCGACCCGCCCCCTTGGCCGAGCCCACGCGCCGACCGGTCTTTCCGGCTACAAGAGAATGCAGATCAGGCCCCCTGATCCCTCATTAATAATCCGCTGCAGCGTCTCTTGCAACTTTTCTTGGGCATCTTCCGGCATCTTGAAGAGCTTGGATTGAATCCCTTCGCGAACCAGCTCGTGCAGCGATTTGCCAAAGATGTTGGTCTCCCACAGTCGACGCGGGTCGTCTTCAAATTGCTCCATGAGATATTGCACCAATTCCTCGGCTTGGCGTTCGGTCCCGATGATCGGCGTGATTTCCGTCTCGATATCGGCCCGAATCATGTGAATGGAGGGAGCAGTGGCCTTCAGGCGCACCCCGAACTGAGGGCCGCGGCGGATCGGCTCAGGCTCTGCCAACTCCAGGTCGTTGAGGCTGGGAGGCACCATGCCATATCCGTGGGCTCGCACTTCCCGCACCGCCTCCTCCACCCGCTCCCATTCGCGCTTGGCCACGACATATTCGCGCCACAAGCGCACAATGTCGCCGCGGGTTGCCACATGGCGGTCTGCCATCTCGCCTAAACTACGATAGAACAAGGACTCCGGGGCCTCCCAGGCCACCTCCGCCACCCCTTGCCCTAAGGCCATGCTGACCAGACGGGGGTTCTCGACATAGTCTAAATCCGCCAGTTGCGCCAGGGCGGTGTCAACGTCGCGCAAGCGGCGAACCGTGGACCGTACGGCCTGCATGCTCTCTTGGAACTTCTGCTTCAGCCAATGGGTATCCGGGAGCGCCTCGACCCAGTCGGCGACCTGAAACCGGATCTCGGCCACCGGGAACTCGTACAACACCACTTCCAAAAGCCGCGTCAACTCGTCCGAACGCAGTTCCAGGCAGTTGAGGGGCAGCACCGGAACGTCGTAGCGCGCGGTCAGGTCTTGGGCCAGGGCCAAGGTGTCCTCGTCGTGGGGGCGGGCCGAGTTGAGCACCACCACAAACGGCTTGCCCAAGGCCTTGAGTTCTTCGACCACCCGCTCTTCAGCTTCCACGTAGGCGTCGCGGCCCAGCTCGCCAAAGCTACCGTCGGCGGTAACCACCACCCCGATGGTGGAGTGTTCTTCAATCACCTTGCGGGTTCCCATCTCGGCCGCCATCTCGAAACTCATCGGCTCTTCGGACCACGGCGTCATCACCATCCGCGCCGCTTCATCCTCCTCGAAGCCTAAGGCCCCGGGAACCGCGTAGCCGACGCAGTCGACCAGTCGAGCGCGGAAGGAAATGGCGTCCCCGAGTTGAATCTCGACGCCATCGTCGGGAATGAACTTCGGTTCGGTGGTCATCACGGTACGGCCCGTGCCGCTCTGGGGTAAGGAATCAATGGCCCGTTCGCGTTCGTTGGGATCGGCGATCGCCGGCAGCACCATCCGTTCCATAAACCGTTTGATAAAGGTGGACTTACCGGTCCGCACCGGGCCCACCACCCCAATGTAGATGTCGCCGCCGGTACGCTCGGCCAAATCCTTTAAGAGATCAAACTTCTCCATCCCTTGCCTCCCTCCCTATGTCCCGGCCGTGGGGTCCGGTGGAACGGTCGCCGCCGGGTCACGCAGCCGTATCCCCGGGGATTCCTGGGAATACCAATAGCAACATATGAGCAGGGGCCACCCAAGATGCCAAGTTCTCGCCCCTCTTCGTCACCCGGAAAAGGTGTTCCGCTTACCCCCCGCTCCGCCATCCCGCCCCCCGGTGGCTCTCGCGCACCGGGAGCGATGCAGCCCTGGCCGTTGGCAAGCCCCAAGGAAAGGCCGTGGCGTTACATGCCATCGGAGGGAATCCCGAAGACCTGTAACCTTAACCATGTAATCTCACATTTTTCTATTGCAAACCTCACCATTGTGATCTATAGTAGCCAATGGAGAGCATAAACCTTACATTCAATTCAGGATCGGCTTCAATCATTTCCCGTCATTTTTCAAGATACGCCGCAATCCTGACACGGTAGGGAAATCAGCTCCAACACATCCGCACGTATTCATGGCATTCGGGGGGCCCCGGCTGCACCATCCGTGCGAAAGGAAAGGGAGGTCATGTCGCATGTATGTTCCGGACCCGTCCTACCTTAACCCCGGGGACAACGCTTGGCAGTTGACCGCCGCCACCTTTGTGGGACTGCAAACCATCCCTGGACTGGCGATTCTCTACGGAGGGCTGGTCAAGAAAAAGTGGGCGATCAACTCCACCATGATGGTGGTCTACGCCTTCAGCGTGGTGCTCATCGTATGGTTGCTCTGGGGCTACAACATGGGTTTTGGCACCCCATGGAAGTTGGGACCCGGCTTGTTGAGTAATTTGATCGGCGTGCCTCACCCGGCCGTGTCGGCGTTGGCCGAGCAAGCACAGGCCCACATCCCGCTCTTGGACGGTGCCATGCCGGCTCTGCGCTTTCCAGGGGCGACTCTGGTGTTCTTTCAATTCGTCTTTGCCGCCATCACCCCGGCCATCCTGGCGGGCGGAGTGCTCGGCCGCATGAACTGGAAGGCGTGGATGCTGTTTGTGCCCCTGTGGTCTACCTTGGTCTACACCGTCAACGCCTTCCTGTTGTGGGGTGGCGGCTGGCTGTCGCAGTTGGGCGCCGTCGACTACAGCGGCGGTTACGTCATCCACGTCGCGGCGGGGGTCTCGGGATTTGTCGCCGCAGCCGTGGTCGGGCCGCGACTGGAAGAGGACCAGCGCCACTTCTCGCCCAACAGCCTCTTGTTGGCGTTTGCCGGAGCCGGGATTCTCTGGCTGGGGTGGAATGGATTTAACGGGGGCGACCCGTATTTTGCCAACGCGGATGCGGCAGCGGCCGTGCTCAACACCAACGTGGCCACCGCAGCCGCTCTCCTCACCTGGCTGATGATGGACATGTGGCGGGCAGAAAAGCCGTCGCTGGTCGGGATGATTAACGGCATGGTCTGTGGGTTGGTGGCCATCACCCCGGCCGCCGGGTACGTCAACGGCACCGGCGCCATCGCCATCGGAGTGCTGGGGAGTCTGATTCCGTGGTTGACGATGAACCGCCTGCCCGCCCGGTGGCCCTTCCGCGCGGTGGATGACACCTTGGGCGTAATCCACACCCACGCCTTCGCCGGTGCGATTGGCGGGCTACTGACCGGAGTTCTGGCCGATCCCAACCTGGTGGAGTACTTGGCCACCAAAGGATCCCCGGTGGCGGTGACCGGATGGCTCTACGGCAATCCGCACCAGTTTGTCGTCCAGTTGGAAGCGCTGCTCATCGTCTCCGCCTACAGCGGCCTGATGACTTGGGGTATCCTCAAGGCCATCTCCCTGGTGGTCCCCCTGCGGTGGCCCCAGGCCATCTTGCACCGCGGGGATCACGCCGTCACTGGAGAGTCCTCATTCGAACACCAGCCAGTGCTCACCCCTGACTTTCCCCACCCTGGCACCGAGCTGCCACATCCCGGCATCGCCTCGGCCAGCCTAGACAGCGTCCAGCAGAGCTAGGGGGCGCCCTCCCCTTTGGCCAAGAGAGGGGTTGAACCCCTTTCTTGGCCATCTTCCTGGGGGCGGGAGCTCACCCCCGCTTCGCCTTGCCGTCACGCCGCAGCCGGCCGCACGAGGGGCCCGAACCCCCCATCCGATCATCTCATCGCTTGCCCATTCCCGTACGGGAGGGTGCCAGGGCGCTCTTAAGCCAGGCCGCGCGTCGGAGGGGATGGCGCCGAGGTTTTTGTCCATCGCCGGCAACCGACTGGAGGGCGCCCCCTCCAACTGGTTTGGTCTCCCGCCGGGTTGCCTACTTGGCAGAAAGGAGTGATGGATTGGGGAGCGCGCCGCCGGAACGCCTCCAATTCGCAAGCCAACACGCAAGCTGGGCAAGGCCGGGGTCAAGATTGCTGCCGCGGTTGGCCGTCTAGACGGTGGCGGCCTGCCAAGGTCAGGCCACCTGCTCCGAGAAAAAGCCCCACGATGGATGGCCTTCTTGGAACTCCCCGAGGAGGCGGTGGCCGCCCTCACCGAGGTGCCGATCGGTGGCCAGGGACGCCCACCCTACCTGCCGCCCCACCCTCTACCGCGTTTACGAGGTCTTAGCAGACTACGGAGAAGCCATACCGATTTCTTGTCCACGAAAAATGTGAGGACAGGGTCATGAGCGCCCTCGACTGTACCATCAAGGTCAGCCGGCGGAATGACCCCGCCCAAGACCGGGTGGGGGTGACCTTCGAGGGCAAATTCCTGCCCTACAAGAGGTCGCAGTGCTGCTCAGGCGTGGTCCGGCTGCCAGGGATGCACCGCGACGGGGGCTCGACTCGCGCCGTCCGCCGATGACCGCTGGGTGAACTCAAGGGACCACTGCAGAACCCGAGGCGGGCCCCGGGAGGCCGGTCAGTTCCTGCGCTGATGGCGCATCCACGGTTGGTCCCTCTATTTTTGCCGACCAACTGGGCCGGAGTTGACTGGTGCGGCCCATCCTGCTGTTGTAGTCATGCTTCCCCTAAGCCGCAGGGTGACCAGCCGGCCGATGGCCCGCAGGGTCCTGGAACTTAAATCCGGGATGCTGGTTCGGCGCGCGTCCCCATCCGTACCCGCGGCCGAACCCTGCGAATGGAGCGGCCAATGCTGCGACAGTGCGGCGACGAGCCGCCATGGCGCGGTGCCGGTCACCGCTAAGGGCCCCGGCTCCACGTCCTTGCCGATCGGCACGCCCACCCCTCTGACCTCAGCGGCGGGCAGCACGGCGCGGGGGGGTAAAGGACCGGTGAAACAGCGTAAGCGAGGGCAGCAGGCCCGGCCGAAGATGGGTTTGCATTCTGCTTGCCAGCTGGACGCCGAGGGGTTCAATCGCGCGCTGGGCAAAGAGAAGAGCTACGCGTCACGCCGGGGAAGCACCGGAGGTTGGGGAGAGGAAAGGCAGGCACCCAGCCCCGATCCAGGGAGAGGCGTCCACCACCCGAGGCCGGCGAATATGTACGTGGGCTTTTGGGCTGGCGAGATTTGGCCGAGGCTTTCTTTGCGCCATGAACCGTCGCTACTCTCTGGGCCACAACCAAAGCAGACAACTTCCCCCCACCAACGTCACCGAGATCATGACCATCTCCATCAAGGCCATCCGTTGCCCCGCCGACGTGGTCAGGCGTTGGCTGAGAATCCAGCTGGGCCACCAGGAGGCTACCATCCCGGCGCTCACCCCTATCGGGCCGGCCCAGCGTCGCAGTCTGCTTCCTACCGGAATCCGTAGAGTCAGACACCTCCCTACCTGGATCACCCACAGTTTCACCACGCGCCGGCCACCCTCTCCAGCCATCCTACCTGGCCAAGCCGGTCCACCGCCTGACACCTCGCATGCCTCCTTCCACGCCTCTTTAAGCTTGCAAATCCGAAGGGGATGCCCCAGGGGGCTATTGCGACACCCACAGACCGCCTCCCCGGCACCTCGCCCGGCGGAGCGCCTGGCCCCGCCGGCGGGCAGACTTCCTGCCCCTGGTTGGCCACCCCGGACCCGGCCCATGGCCCTTCTCGGCCAGGACCGGGTTTCTAACCGGAGTGTGGCGTTGTAGCCTCCGAGTGCGGTCAAAAGTCGCGGGCTTCCTGCCCTTTCGTCCCAGCAAGCCGGCGAGTTGACCGAATTCGTCTCCTACCGGGTCCTGGTTCGGGAAGGCCGACGGGCCTAATCGCACACACGCCGGCGCTCGCATGAGTTACCCAGGGAACGAGGGACTGCAGTCCAACGCAGTCACTGCGCGAGGCGAACAGCTGCCCGGCGGAGCCCTAATCCCCCCGGGAAGGACGCACGGGTTCCCCCGTCCCCCTAGGGAATGACCGTCCAGTCGGTCCGCCGCGAGCCGCTGGTCACCCGTTCAGACCTCCGCTGGCGGCGGGAGCGAGTGCGCGACGTGGTTTTTGGCCACGCCCACAGCAAGCCTAGGCCTCCCCCGATCGCCACCCCCACGCTAGCCAGCTCCATGAACGCCAACCGCTCCACCCAGGAAGTGGTGAGCAGGTGCACAACCATCCAGCTTCCGTACCAGAAAGCCGCCATCATCCCGCCGAGAAGGCCCGGCGGCCCCCATTTCCGGCTCCGTCGAGACAGGGGAAGCCGCAAGGCGACGAACCGACCGATGCGGAATGTTCGCAGCTTGACCACCCTCCTCCCACTGGCGGCGCAATTGCCCTGGCCTTGCTCCCTTTCCAAACATGGCATCGGCGTTCCCCCCCTATCCCCTCCGCTGGAAGCATCGTCTTCGCCCGTCATGGCCGTTGAATAGCCAGCACTTTTAAGACCGACGCCATACCTCGGGCTGCGGCCAATCTACCATCCCATCTGGCGCCCGCTACCGTCGGCCGACCGGGATCGCCCGGTCCGCTTACCTAGCTCCGGGGGCGCGCTTCCCCAACGGGCCGCCCCTACCGATGGGCGCATAGGGTCAAGGAGGCTCCAGATCGGCCAGCGGTGGCCGCGGAGGTTGGAGCCGGCTGTGGTGGCCTCGGTCGTCCGCTCATATCTCCCACAAAGTGAAGGCTGATTTGTAAGGAATGGACCAGACACCAATAATATAACACAACAACCGGGGCGATGGTGATCATTATGGTGCATACCTAACATTTTTCTTTGGTCAATCTTACAAACATGTGCATGTCCCGGCGCGGGCGCCTCCCCATCCCGGACGCCCTATTTACCACCAACCGTGTTTAGAGGAAACGACCGGAAGCCCGGGGAACGACGCCGGAGTGTAGAACCGAAGCGGCGATACCCGGATTCGTCAGGTGGCCAGAGGGAAACAAGCGACCGGCGCTGGCTACAAGCGCAGGACGGCCAGAGGCAGCAAAATGCCAGGTCTTCCGGCCGGCTCTCCGGCATGGTGCGCGGGTTCGCCTGGCCCAAGACGGGCCAGCGCGTCTTGGCGCCTGGCTTGCCGTCGCTCCGCCACTCGAGCAAGCCCCAAAGCTGGGCCATCGGGCGCCCGGCGGCGCGCAGACGCCCCGGCGTCGGCGTGGTCCAATCGCTCAGCACCAGCTGGCGACCATTTACCTTACCCGCCGGTGGCGGGCGCGATGGCGGCCAGTCGATTCGAGGGGACCACTCAGCTAGTTCTCTTCCAGGCGCACCGGGCACAACCTGGGGTTGAGCGACCGGCACGAGTACGGGAAACCGCCTCACCTCGCTTGGCCAACCGGACCCCATCCTTGGTTTCGGCGGGCAGGGTCCCCTTGTCGACGATCAACCAACGTCCGGGCCGCCAGAATGACGGATACCCCGCTGCACTACCAGGACTGCCAGGGATCCCGCGCGGATGCTCGAGGAACCGGTACGCGGGCTTCGTGTGCGCCCTCCCGGTCACCGGCTGGGTAAATCCAGGCCGTTGGAAGTGGGTGTCCCTAACCCAGGAGATGATGGGCCAAGTAAGCATCGGTGAAGGCGTGATCCCCCACGTCGGTCAAGGCCCAGATTAGGCCCTTGGCCCTCCTTCCCCAACCGCCTGTGGGCGGACCATCCTTAAGATGAGTGGGCGCGAGAACCCCGGGCCGCCGCTCGGCATCCGGGGATTTCGTTAGACCCAGGGCCATGCCCCTGGGAAGCGTCGCAATCCGGTGCCTTCTGGCATGCGTAGGACTTAAGCCGTGGGCATCTTGAGAGTGCAGGTATGCGGGTAAACCGGGTACCGCTTGCGTCGCCACACCAAGGCTTGATCCGTGCATGGCAGACCGAACCGCTCATAATGGCACTCCGGCGGGGAGACCAGAACCATCGCCACCGTGTCGCCACTCTCCGGCTTGACGCGTTCCAACTAGGCCGAGCCCTTGCCAGAGCGTTGGCCGTTGCGAACCACCGCAGCCCCTTCCCTTTACCAACACGACTGCAACAAGCGGGGGCGCACCCAGGCCCGCAGCGCCATGACCGCTTCGGCGACAGCCGATTCCGAACCTAGGACACGGGCCAGAACTGCCCCCGGCGCAAGCGCCACCTGTGAGGCGTAGACCTGGGTCATAGCCTCCAAGCGACTCTTCAACCCTTCTGCCAACTCCGGGGAGGCCATCAGCCAGAAGGACCAGACGGCCTCCGCCCCGTCGACGGCAGCTTGATTCTCCACCACCATGCGCTCATGCCAGCGGTGTGGGCCCCATACCACCCGACTCTCCAGGTCTAATGACGTCTCGTGCCAAAGTTCTCCCCGGGCCACTCGGCCCCCGGTGACCCACTCCTCCACGCCCACCCACGCATCCTGGGGCGCTCGCAGCACGGTGCAGCGCCTCAGCCGAGACCCAGGATGAGGGATCACCGGGAAAGACGCCCAGTACAAGCGACTGGAGGAACCGACTCGAAACCGCAACAGGCTGACCGCCGGGCCCTGGCCGGGGAGCAGATGTTCCGCCGCCACTGGCTCCCAGGACAGCCGTGAGCCGGCGTCCAACTTCACCGCAATGCGTTGACGATCGCCGCCTTTAAGTCCGGCCGACTGCCCAACCGCCCACAACTCGTAGCCGCCACTTCCGTCGGGTTGTGCCGTGAGCAGGCGTTGCGAGCCGGAGGTGAACCACTTGCCCAGACCTCGCGGTCCCAGCCGGATGTCTACGACGCCCAGATAACCGCGCACGTCAGCAGAATCGTTCGCCGTGGATATAGCGGACCACCTCGTCCACCCCTTGGCCGGTGCGGCAGTTGGTAAAGACCGTGGGCCTGCCGGCGCGTACGGCCGCGCTATCCCGGGCCATGACCGCAAGGTCCGCCCCAACGTAGGGGGCTAAGTCGATCTTGTTGATCACCAGAAGGTCGGCCATTACCACCCCAGGTCCCCGCTTGCGGGGAATCTTGTCGCCGCCGGCCACGTCGATGACGAAGAGGGTACGGTCCACCAAGGTGGGAGAAAAGGTGAGGGTGAGATTATCCCCTCCGGATTCCAGCAGTAAGACGTCTGTCTCCGGGAACTCTTCTTCCAAAGCCTCGACGACCTCAAGATTGACCGACGGATCCTCCCGGACGGCGGTGTGGGGACAGGTTCCCGTCTCCACCCCGCGAATCCGTTCCGGCGCCAAGATTCCGCCCAGGGTACGACGCACGTGCCATTCGTCCTCCCGGGTTACGATGTCGTTGGTGACCACCAGCACCCCTAAACCGTCGGCCAACAACCTCGGTACCAGCGCCTCGATCAAGGCGGTCTTGCCCGAACCCACCGGGCCTCCCACCCCTACCCGCAAGATGCGATGCATCCTTTTTCCTCCTTGTGCCTGTTCGACCGACAATGCAAGACCATCTGCGGATTACGTTCGAAACAGCCGCATCATCTGAGTCGCGTGGCGAGCGCGGACCCCCTCCAGCCACCACGAAGTGCTGGCCAACTCGGAGAGCGGGCGATTGGCCTCGCCTGCCGCCTTCTGGGCGATGGCTTTCACCGCCAGCAACTCGCCCCAGGCGGCGTTGGGATCGCCGCGGATCAAGCGGCACCATGCTCCCACCACCTCCTGAGCGATGGTGAACAGGTAGGCCGCCACCGTGGTCTCGGGATCCCACCGCCGGGTAACCGCCAGCAATCCAAAGGCCGGGGCTGACCAAATCTCTCCCTTCACCCCGGGCACCGGCCAGCCCCAGCTCCTGGCCACCCTCAACAGCCGCCCCCCTTGAGCGCGGTTGGCCTGCCGCACCTCTTCGGGCCACGGTAGGGTGGCCAGCCGGCGCGTCGCTCGGACGGCCGCGGCAGCTTCTTTGGTGGGAGGGGCCCGGAGCACATGCCATAAGGCCACCCCCTCCGTGCTGGCGGCTTCCTCGACAATCCGCGGCAAAAGCCATCGCAGGTCTTCTGCTGTCTTGACCCGGCCCTCTTCGACCAATGTCTCTAGGCCGTGGGAACGGGCAAAGCCACCGGTGGGCAGGCTGGAATTGGTCAACACCCACAGTTCCCAACTGCTCATTGGTTTAGTCCCGACCTTGGTGGGCCTGGGGATTGGGCAGGGGGTCGTCCTGCTCCCCGGCCACTTCCCGGGCGACCACCTCGGTAAACCCGCGCCTGGCCAGCCAGGCTAACAACGACGAGGGGGAGTACACGGGCACCCGAAACCGCCCTCGCTCGTCCACCCGCATCGGCAAATGCTGATTCCCCAAGGCCCAGGCCAACTCCACCGCTCGCCTTGCCTCAGGCCCATCGGCCCAACCGTTGGGGAAGCCGATTTCCACCACCGGAGGCATCTCGACCCGGACCGCGATGGCGCGTCCCTCCCCTTGCCAGATCAAGTCCCCGTCCTCCAGCTGCTGGCCGCGCGGCAAGGCCAGCTGCACCCAGGTTCCCCGGTCCGTGCGGTGGCGTCCGAACGGACGGGCTGCCTCCTCGCGGCGCAGCGACAACACCTCCACCACCCCCTCCGCTTGCCATCGCCCGCGGGGGGCGAGCACCTCGACCACGGGTCCGACCACCGGCTCTTCCACTGCGGATTTCCCCCCTTCCGGGTTCCTCTAAAAGAGTCGATACAGGCGATTGAAACGCACTTCGGCAGCCGGCGCCACCGAGACCAGCTGCCCGTCGACCCGCACCTGGTACGATTCGGGGTCTACGCTGATCTGGGGCAGGGCATGGTTGCGGACCATATCTCGCTTGGAGAGAGTCCGGGTGTGGCGCACCGCCGCCAGAGGGCGCCGCAATTCCAAACGCTCGGCCAACCCGCCCTCCAGGGCCACCTGAGAGGTGAAGAACCAGGCGCTCGACGAGGCCGCCCGACCGTAGGCCCCGAACATGGGTCGATACCAGTTTGGCTCGGGGGTGGGAATCGACGCCCCGGGGTCTCCGGACAGGGCCCAGGCAATCATCCCGCCTTTGATGACCAACTTTGGGCGCACCGCAAAGAACGGGATCTCCCAGACCACCAGGTCAGCCCATTTCCCCGGGGCAATGCTGCCCACGTAGTCCGCAATGCCAAAGGCAATCGCCGGGTTGATGGTCAGTTTGGCCACATACCGTAGAACCCGAGCATTGTCCGCCCCGGGAGGGTCTTCCGGCAGGGGACCACGCAGCTGCCGCATTTTATCGGCAGTTTGCATCAGTCGCTGCCAATTTTCCCCCACCCGCCCCATGGCCTGGGAGTCGCTGGAGTACATGGACAACACGCCCAGATCGTGAAGCACATCCTCTGCCGCGATGGTCTCCGGGCGGATCCGACT
>JAIMAE010000322.1 GCA_023512105.1 Bacillota bacterium
CGGGGATCGCCGACGCCACCCAGGGGTTTTTGGTGCGGTGGGCCAGCGACGCGGTGACCCTGCTCAGCCGCACCACCACCTGGGTCCATGCCGGCTCCCTTCCGGGGACGTTCTTTGTCGACCACGCCGGTCGCTCGGTGGAAGTGGTGGTGGCACAGGCCTGCAGCGGGGCCGACAGCCTGCTGGGCGCCGCCATCCTCCTGCCCCTCTTGCTCACCATCTGGAAGGGACCTGCGGTGCGGCGATCCGCTCTGGCCGCCCTGGCGTTGGCAGGAGCCCTGGTCTTAAACTGGCTGCGCCTGCTCATCTTGGTGGCAGCCGTGCACTTTCTCGGGGGAAACGTTACCTTTGAGGTGATTCACCCATTTTTGGGATTTGCCTTGTTTGCCCTTTTGGGCCTGATCCTCTCTGCCCTGACTAGGCCCTTGGGCCTGTACCCGTCCTCGCTACCGCCAAGCCTTCCCCTGGTGCTTCCAGGAAAAAGGCGGACGGCGGTGGCCGGCGCCTTGGCCGCGGGGCTTTTCACCATGTTGTGGCCGCTGTTTACCACCCCGTTGGGCAACGCCGGCAATCCCCTGTCGGTCCCCTACACCGAGCTCTCGCGGCTGATTCCCCCGCTGCCCGGATTTGTCCGCTCGGTGGCCTACCAGGCCGACGAAAGCTCCATCTTGGGTCCGCACTCCGCCACCCTGGCCTTTTTGTACCGCACGGCTTCTGGGGCCAACGCGCTGGCCGAGGTCTGGAGCACACCCAACCCGGCCGCCTTAGCCAGTTACGGATTTCGCGACTGCTTGCTCTACCATGGCGACCAGATCATCGCCACCCAATCCTTTTCCCTGCCCTCAGGCCTTCCCGCGGTGGCCTATGCGGTGGCGATGGCCCCAGCCACCGTCGGAGGAACCCGACCGGTCTACGTCGACGTGGAATGGAACAGCGTGGTCAAGACCCCCGAGGGGCTGCGCTATCTGCGGTGGTCGGTGGCGGCTTTCCCCCAATCCCCCACCCTCTGGCCGCCTTCGATTCGGCTGGCCTCCCCCGCTCGGGCGCTCTCCGGCCTCCAGCGGCTCTCGGTACCTCCGTCCGACGGGAAGTGGCCGGCCTACCTTGAGGCAACCAAGACGCTCTTGCAGCAGTTCTCGGGGTCAATCTACGCTTCCTTGACCGCCAAGGATGGCTCTGCGGCCGTGCCCGTCGGTTAGAAAAGGGGAGTCTTAAATGCCGAAACGCAGCGCTCGCACGCTCATCGCCGTCCTTCTCTCCTTGGGCGCGGCCGCCCTGGCGTTGGCCCTGATGGTCGGCATGTTTTGGGTCCTCGACGTCTTGCCGCTCGCCGCTTTTCTGTTCCTCGCGCTGGTCTACGCCTTTGGCTCCGCCAAACCGCAACGCGGGTCCGCACAACAAAAGGAGGAGCTCTCGTGAATCCACTGCCCAGCGGCTTGCCCGCCTCCTGGCTTGTTCCCGCCGCTCATCCGCACCGAGCGCCTATTACCCCGCGCAAGGTATCCACGGAGGAGGCGGCCGGGCACGAGCCCCCCTACATCGACCTCTTGGAAAGTCTGCGCGTCCTGGCCTCGGTGGGCCTCGAACTCCCCTTCGCCACCGCTCGGGCCTTTGGCCCCCGGTGGATCCGGGC
>JAIMAE010000093.1 GCA_023512105.1 Bacillota bacterium
GTGGGAGCTGTTGCGGCAAGCCGGCGAGCTGAGCCGGCGGAACCGGTCGCTGCAGGAGTGGGTGTCGTTTCTCGGCAGCGGGTATTACGACCGCTTCATCCCGGCGGCGGTGGAGGCATTGGCCAGTCGCGGCGAGTTCGCCACCGCCTACACCCCATATCAACCGGAGCTCTCTCAAGGCACGCTGGCCGCCATCTTCGAGTACCAGACCATGATCGCGGGGCTGACCGGCACCTACGCGGCCCAGGCCTCGATGTACGACGGGGCCTCCGCCGCCGCCGAGGCGTGCCTGTTGGCCCTGAACCATACCGGTCGCCGGAAGGTCGGGTTGGGCAAGGCGGTGCACCCGGAGGTGCAGGCCACCATCCGCACCTACCTGCGGGTGCGGGAGGCGGCGGTGGTCGAGGTGGCGGACGGGCGGGAGCTGGCCGAGTCGTGTTCGCCCGAGTGGGCGGCGGTGGTGTGGCAGTACCCGGACGCCTTGGGCGGGGTGGACGACCTCGCTCCCCTGGCGGAGGCGGCCCACCGGGTGGGGGCGCTCTTCATCGCGGTGGCCGACCCGGTCGCCTTGGCCGTGCTCAAGCCGCCGGGCGCGCTGGGGGCAGACGTGGTGGTGGGAGAGGGGCAGGCCCTGGGCATCCCGCTCTCCTACGGAGGGCCAGGCCTAGGCTTCTTCGCCGTGCAGGCGCCGTTGCTGCGGCGGATGCCCGGGCGGCTGGTCGGGGAGACCCGCGACCGCGAGGGGCGGCGCGGGTTTGTCCTGACCCTTCAGGCGCGCGAACAGCACATCCGCCGCGAACACGCCACCTCGAACATCTGCTCTAATCATTCCCTCAATGCCTTGCGCACCGCCATCTACTTGGCGCTGTTGGGACCGCAGGGTCTGCGGGAGGTGGCCGAGCGGTCGGCGGCCGGGGCCCACTACTTGGCCGAACAACTGGAGGGCCTGGGCCTAGAGCGCGTGGGGGCGGATCGCCCCTTTCTCTATGAATTCGTGGTCTCGGTGCCAGGGGAGGTGGGCGACCTCAACCGCCACCTGCTCACTCAGGGCATCTTGGGGGGCGTCGACCTCGGGCGGTGGCGACCGGAGTGGAAGGGGTACTGGCAGTTGGCCGTCACCGAGAAGCGAACCCGGGCCGAATGCGACCGGTTGGTGGAGGAGGTGCGGCGATGGATGTCCGGCTGATTTTCGAACGCAGTCGCCCAAAGCGGCGGGGCGTGACCGTTCCCCCGGGAGACTTCCCCTCCCGCCGGATCGAGGAGATGGTCCCGGCCGCGCTCTTGCGCGAGGCGCCCCCGCCGTTGCCGGAGGTCTCGGAGCTCGAGGTGGTGCGCCATTACACCTATTTGTCGCAGCTCAACTACGGGGTGGACAGCGGATTGTATCCGTTGGGCTCGTGCACGATGAAGTACAATCCCAAGGTCAACGACCGGGTGGCGGAGTTGCCAGGGATTCGGGAGGTGCACCCGCTCCAGCCGGAGGAGACGGTCCAAGGGCTGTTGGAGATCTTGCACCAGCTGGAGTTGGCCCTGGCTGAGGTCACCGGCATGGATGCGATGACCCTGCAGCCGGCGGCCGGGGCCCACGGGGAGTTGACCGGGCTTTTTATCGTCAAGGCCTACCTGCGCGAGTGCGGCGAGGCGCGAACGGTGATCCTGGTGCCTGACTCCGCCCACGGGACCAACCCCGCCACCGCGGCGATGGCGGGGTTCGAGGTCCGCCACGTGCCTTCCGACTCCCGCGGGCGGGTCGACCTGGCGGCGCTGCGCGGGATGGTGGACCAGCGGACGGCCGGCCTGATGTTGACCAACCCCAACACGCTGGGGCTGTTCGAGGACCAGATCTTGGAGATCGCCGAGGTGGTCCACCGCCAGGGAGGCTTGTTGTACTACGATGGGGCAAACCTCAATGCCATCTTAGGCAAAGTCCGGCCGGGAGACATGGGATTTGACCTGGTCCACTTAAACCTGCACAAGACCTTCTCCACCCCTCATGGGGGCGGCGGTCCGGGGGCGGGTCCGGTAGGGGTGAAGGCCTTCTTGGCACCGTACCTACCCGGCCCGCGGTTAGCTTGGGTGGAGGGGGCTTGGCGTTGGGTGGATGGCGGCCCCCACTCGATAGGGCAGATGCGCGCCTTCTACGGCAACGTGGGGGTGCTGGTGCGGGCCTGGGCTTACCTGTTGAGCCAAGGGCCGGAAGGGCTCAAGGCGGTGGCGGAGATGGCGGTCCTCAACGCCAACTACCTCAAGGCCCAGTTAAGCCCGTCCTACCAGACGGCGTTTGCGGGTCCTGTACAGCACGAGTTTGTGTTAAGCTTGAAACGGCAGAAGCAACGCGGAGCCAAGGCGCTGGACGTGGCCAAGCGGTTGATCGATTACGGTTTCTATCCCCCAACGGTCTACTTCCCCCTGGTGGTTGAAGAGGCGATGATGGTGGAGCCGACGGAAACCGAGAGCAAGCAGACGCTGGATGCGTTTTCCGCCGCCATGCTGGCCATCGACCAAGAGATTGACCGCGATCCAGCGCTGTTGGCCGAAGCCCCACATCGCACGGTGGTACGCCGACTGGACGAGGCCTTGGCGGCACGGCAGCCACGGCTAGTATGGGCAGGGGAGTGAGGAGAGAAAGGATGCAAGTGGTCACGTCGCACCTGAAAGAGGCTGACCCGGAAGTCTATGCGGCGATTCGCAACGAAGAGGCCCGCCAAGCCAACCACTTGGAGCTGATTGCCTCCGAGAACTGGACTTCGGTGGCGGTACGCGAGGCCGTGGGATCGGTGATGACCGACAAATACGCCGAAGGATATCCCGGGCGCCGGTATTACGGGGGATGCGAGTTTGTGGACGTGGTGGAATCCCTGGCCATCGAGCGGGTCAAGCAGCTGTTCGGCGCCGAGTATGCCAACGTCCAACCCCATGCCGGCGCCCCGGCCAACACCGCCGTCTACCTCGCCTGCCTGAAGCCGGGAGACCGGATTCTGGGCATGAACCTGGCCCACGGTGGACACCTAACCCACGGAAGCCCGGTCAACGTCTCCGGCCAACTCTACGAGGTCGCCCATTACGGGGTCTCGCCGCGCGACCACCGGATTGACCTGGACCAGGTGCGGGAATTGGCGCATCAGTTTCGGCCCCGCCTGATTGTGGCCGGGGCATCGGCCTACCCTCGCCAGATCGACTTCGCGGCCTTCCGAGCGATCGCCGACGAGGTGGACGCCTTGTTCATGGTCGACATGGCCCACATCGCTGGGTTGGTGGCTGCCGGCTTGCACCCCAATCCGGTGCCGTGGGCGGACTTCGTCACCTCGACCACCCACAAGACCTTGCGGGGGCCGCGGGGCGGCTTCATCCTCTCCACCAATGAGTGGGCCAAAGAGCTGGACAAGGCCGTCTTTCCCGGCCTGCAAGGGGGGCCCTTGATGAACCTGATCGCCGGCAAGGCGGTGGCCTTTGGGGAGGCCCTGCGCCCGGAGTTCCGGCGCTACCAAGAGCAGGTGGTCAAAAATGCCGCCCGCCTGGCCAGTCGGTTGATGGAGCGGGGGATGACGCTGGTGTCCGGTGGCACCGACAATCACCTGATGTTGGTCAACGTCAAGGCGATCGGCATCACCGGCAAGGAGGCACAGGATCGGCTGGGTCTGGTGGGGATCACGGTCAACAAGAACACCATCCCCTTTGAAACCGAAAAACCCACGGTCACCTCCGGGATTCGGATCGGCACCCCCCAGGTCACGACCCGGGGCATGGGCCTAGAGGAGATGGACGAGCTGGCCGACATCATCGCCGGGGTGTTGTTGGCGCCCCCCGACTTTGACCCGGCGCCCTTCAAAGCCCGGGTGTTGAGCTTATGCCGGCGCTTTCCGCTTCCTGGAATTCATCCGGAGGTGGGGTGAAGGTCGTGAAGCCGCTGGTGGCATTGGTCAACGGTCCCAACCTCGGGCGATTGGGCAAGCGACAGCCGGAGATCTACGGCTCGCAAAGCTGGGATGCGATCTTCGCGGGTCTGGTGGCGGCGTTTCCCGAGCTGGACCTTGAGGCGTTCCAGTCCAACCACGAGGGGGCCTTGATCGACTTCCTGGAGGCGATGGCCGACCGCGGGGTCTACGGGGTGGTGATCAACCCGGGGGCGTTGACCCATCAGAGCTATGCCCTGCGCGATGCCTTGGCGGCCTTGCAACGGCCGGTGATCGAGGTCCACCTGTCCAACATCTACGCGCGCGAACCGTTTCGCGCCCATTCGGTGGTGGCCCCGGTGGCGGTGGGGCAAATCTCGGGACTCGGCCCGTTGGGATATCGGTTGGCGCTGCAGGCGCTGTTGGACCGCTGGCGAAGGGAGGCGGGGCATGGGGGAACACCAGGAGCGGGCTGAGCGGGCGCTGAGGCTGGCTGAGGAGGTCGGCGCGGAGGCGCTCTTGGTCCTCTCTGCCCCCAACCGCCGCTACCTCACCGGGTTTTCCGGAAGCGCCGGGGTGGTGCTGCTCACCCCGCGTCGCCGCTGGTTGCTCACCGACTCGCGTTACCTCGAGCAGGCCGAGCGCGAGGCGCCGGACTACGAGGTGCGCGCTTTAGCGCGCCAGGTCTTCCGGCAGGTGGCGGACCTGCTGCGGGAGGAGGGGGCGAGCCAGGCCGCCTTTGAAGCCGACAAGTGGTCGGTGTCACAATGGCGCCGCGCCACCGCCGAGGCCCCTGAGGTGCGATGGATAGAGAGCGAGGGCTTGGTCGAACGCTTGCGGGTGGTCAAAAGCGAGTCGGAGTTGGCGGTGATGGCGCAAGCCGCCCACATCGCCGATGAGGCCTTGGCCCAAGTGGCGCTGATCTTGCGCCCGGGGCTTCGGGAACGCGACGTTGCCGTCCACCTGGAGTGTAAGATGCGCCAATTGGGGGCCGAGGGCCTGGCCTTTCCCACCATCGTGGCCTCGGGCCCGCGCGGCTCGTTGCCGCACGGCCAAGCCAGCGAGCGGGTGCTGGAAGCCGGCGAGTTGGTGACGATTGACTTTGGCGCCACCTTTGGGGGATACCACTCCGACCAGACGGTGACCTGGGCGTTGGCCGGCGACCGCCCAGAGCGAGCGCGGCTGCGCGAAGTCTATGAGGTCGTGCGGGCGGCCCAAGCCGCTGGTCTGGCCGCGGTGCGGCCGGGCGTGCGGGCATCTGAGGTGGACCGGGCCGCCCGCTCGGTGATCGAGGCGGCCGGGTATGGCGAGGCTTTCGGGCACAGCACCGGCCACGGGGTCGGGCTGGAGGTCCACGAGGCGCCGTGGGCGGCCAAGGCGCCGGCTACCGACTGGGAACTGCAACCCAACATGGTCGTCACCGTGGAGCCGGGGATTTACCTACCCGGCCTCGGGGGGGTGCGCTTGGAGGATACCGTGGTGGTCACCCCAGACGGATTTCGCCGACTGACCTGGGCCGACAAAGGGTGGCGGGAGTGGTGACCGCCCACCCGCCTGCGAAGGCGCGGGAAGAGAGCACACGGAGTACGAAGGAGAAGGAAGGTCGCGAGATGATATCCACCAACGACTTTCGCAACGGGGTCACGATTGAACTGGACGGCGTCCTGTATCAGGTGATCGAGTTTCAGCATGTCAAGCCCGGCAAGGGTTCGGCGTTTGTGCGGACCAAATTGAAGAACTTGCAGACCGGCGGCGTGGTCGACCGCACCTTCAACGCCGGGGAGCGGGTGCCGTTGGCCCGCGTGGAGCGCCGGGAGATGCAGTATCTGTACCAGTCCGGCAATGAATACACCTTCATGGATACCGAAACCTATGAGCAGTTCACCTTAAATCAGGATGACGTCGGAGAGGCGGTCAAGTTTCTCAAGGAGAACCTGACCGTCTACCTGGTGCTGCACAACGGCTCTCCGATCGGGGTGGAGCTTCCCAACAGCGTGGACCTCAAAGTGGTCGAGACCGAGCCCGGGTTCAAGGGCGACACCGCCACCGGGGGCAGCAAGCCGGCGAAGTTGGAGACCGGCGCGGTGGTCAAGGTGCCACTTTTCATCGAAACCGGCGACATCATCAGCGTGGACACCCGGACCGGCCAGTACATCGGCCGAGCCTAAGCCGGCTCCCCCGGTGTTTTAGGAAGCCTTGGCCGAGCCCGGCTGCCCGAAGCCGAAAGGCGGGTAGGCCGGGCACCGGCGGTCCGGCCGACCTGCGGCCGGCCTTTTTTCCGCTGACCGCCTGCGCCCCTTCCCAGGTATGAACCTTGCCATTTTGGGCAAGGTAAAACCGGCAAAGGAGGGGGTAGTATGGCGGATTTGCGCCGCCGCATCTCGCACCTACAAGGCATGGCCGAACGGCTGGAGCTGCGCGAGGGCGGCCGAGAAGGTCGGATGTTGGCCGAGATGGTAGATGTCTTGCGCGAGATGGCGCTGGACGTAGAGGAAATTGGGGCCAACCAGATCGAGCTCGAGGATTATGTGGAGGAATTAGACAGCGACCTGATGCATCTGGAGGCGGACCTCTACGCCGGCGGCAGCGACCGACGGGAGCGGCGAGGCCGCGAACGGGCGTTGCGCGACACGGCGGATGAGGCAGACTACATCTTGCTCGAGTGTCCCCGCTGTCACAAGGAATCATCCTACAACCCGTCCCTCTTCGACCAAGAAGGCATCCAACTGACCTGCCCGCACTGTGGCAACATCGTCTACGACTCGGACGAGGACTGCCTGGTCTACGAGAACGATGAGGAGCCGCTCACCTCATAGCCGCGGCGACACCGCCTTGTAGGCGCCCGGGCCTTCCGGGCGCCTTTTTGTTGCCTTTAATTGGCATAACGCCAAGGCCCGTCCCGTAGATATCTGGGGACAGGGACAGGAGGTGGGTGCGGCAATGGAGATCTGGGATTATCTTCCGGATCACGTGCAGCGGCAGCTCAAGACCCTGCCCACCGAAATCTTGGCCGAGGTCGAGGAGGTGCGCCTGCGGACGGATCGCCCGGCGGTGGCCTACGGACCCTTCGGGTGGCGGCAGTGCTCGGACCGTCCGCTTACCGCCGAAGAGCTGGCCGCGGTGGCCTTGGCCATGGCCCAGCACTCTTGGTACGCCCGCGAGGAGGAGCTGCGACAAGGCTTTTTGACCTTGCCGGGCGGCCATCGGGTGGGATTGGCCGGCACCGCGGTGGTGGAACGGGGGATGGTGGTCACGGTGCGCGATATTTCCGGGCTGAATCTGCGCACCGCGCGGGCCCGCCCCGGGGTGGCCCAATCCTTCCTCACCCGCTACGGGATCCGCCGTCCCTGTTCGGTGTTGGTGGTCTCGCCTCCCCGAGGCGGCAAAACCACCTTTGTCCGCGACCTGGCCCGCCTTTGGTCGGAGCGAGGCGTCCTCACCACCGTGATCGACGAGCGGGGAGAACTGGCCGGGACGGTGGGCGGCAGACCAAGCTTTGACCTAGGGCTGCACACCGACGTCCTGGACGGCTGGCCCAAGCCCGAAGGCATTTTGGTGGCGGTGCGCAGCCTAGCCCCCCAGCTGGTGGTGGTCGACGAGTTGGGCGGCGAGGGAGACTTCGAAGCGGTGGCGCTGGCCCGGCGCTCCGGGGTGGCGGTGGTCGCCACCTTGCACCTGGGCGGGATCCACCACCATCTGGCGTGGTCGCCCCAGGTCGAGCGGCTGTGGGAGGCTGGACTGTTTGAGGTGCTGGTGCGCCTGGACGGATCGCTTCCCGGCGACCGGGTGGCGGAGGTCCGATTTTGGACGCCCGAGGAAGCGGGGGCGCGGGCATGGTCGGGTGGTTAGGGGCGATTGCCCTGGTGGCGGGGGGATTCGGCGTCGGCCGGCTGCTCACCCTGCCGGTGCGGGAACGCGGCGCCGCCTTATACGAGTGGCAAGAGTGCCTCGACCGCCTCCAGGTGGAAGTGGATTGGCGCCGGCGGCCGCTGGTCGAGGCGTTGGGGGCGGCTGGCCATCCATCGCCCGCGCTCCGGGAGGTGGCCCAGGCGCTCCGGCGAGCCTTGGAGCATCCCGGCGCCGACTTGGCCCAAGCGGTGGCGGACGCTCTGGCCGCCGACGGGCGGTTGGCGGCGGAGGAACGCCACGTCTTGGAAAACCTGCTCTGCCAGCTCGGGCGCTCGGGAGGTCAGTATCACGACGCGCTCTGGGAGTGGGCCCGCCGCGAACTGGCGACCACGCGGAGCGGGGTGCAAGAGAAGGCGCGCACCGAGGGGCGGATGCTGGAGACCTTGTGCACTTTGGCCGCCTGCGCGTTGGCGATTTGGCTGGTGTAGGAACGGGAGGATGTCGTGGGGGAAGGCATCGACCTCATCATGAAACTGGCCGGGATCGGCATCCTGGTGACCGTCGCCTACTCGGTGCTAGAACGCCTCGATCGCAAGGAATGGGGACAGTTGGTGGCGCTTGCCGGAGTCGCGCTGGGGTTTTTGATGGTGGTGCGGGAGATCTACTCCTTGTTCGACGCCGTCAGGACCTTGTTCAACCTCTAGTGGGCGTCGGGAGGCTCCGAGGAGGGGAATGCGTGGGAACTACCGTGGTGATGTCGACCGCGCTGCGGGTGGTCGGCTTGGCCCTGGTCTTGACGCTCATCTTGGCCTTGATGCGGGAGTCCCGCCCCGACTGGAGCACGGTGCTGCGGCTGTTCGGGGGAGCCCTGATCCTGCTTTGGCTGATCCGGCCGTTGGCGGCCGCGGTGACCTCGCTCGACCAGCTGGCCACCCTGGCCCACATCCCGGGGGCCTATCTGGGCTTGCTCTTGCGCATCTTGGGGCTGACCTATGTCACCACCCTGGCCGCCCGGATCGCCTACGACAGCGGCGAGAGCCACTTGGGGGCGCGGATTGAGCTGGCTGGCAAGATCGCCGTGCTGGTCCTGGCCGTTCCCCTGATCACGGTGATTACCAAGAGCTTGTTGGCGCTCATTCCCGGCTGACCCGCTGAGGAGGCCCGCTATGCCCGCGAACCTTTCGGCTGCCGGCGCATCTCCGTCGGCCGCTGCCCCCGCGCCCAACCTCGACCAGGTGCTCCATCAACAGATGCAGTCCATGCCGGACCAGGCCTTCAATCAGGCCGTGCAGGAGCTGTTGCGGGGCCATGCGGTGGAGCTGCCGTCGATCGGTCAAATCGCCCAGGACCTCTTGGCCCACAAAAACCCGATCGACTTGGGACACCTGCTGAGCGCGGTGGCGCAGCAGGCCGCCAGCGGCCTGACCGGGCAGGTGCGTTGGCTCGGGATCATGCTGCTCTTGGCGGTCTTGGCTGCCTTCTTGGAGCGGTTGGGGGAGGCCACCGAGGTGGAGGGGGCGGTGGGGATTGCCCGGATGGCGGTGGCGTCCAGCGTGATCCTGGTGGCCATGCGCGCCTTTACCGACGCGCTGGGCTTGGTGGAACACCTGGTCTCCGGACTGGTCCGGCTGATGGAGTCGATGATCCCCCTGGTGGTGGTGCTGACCGCCAGCAGCGGGGCGCTGGCCTCGGCCGGGATTTATCACCCGATGATGCTGGCTACCGTCAACGTGGTCGCGGTGGCCACCCGGCGCTGGGTGTTGCCACTGATTCTGATGGCGGCGGTGGTGGAAGTCCTCAGCGAATGGCTGCCGCGGTTTTCCTTGCGTCAACTCTCCCTGTTGTTTCGACAGGCCGGCCTGGCGTTGTTGGGCGGGCTTCTGACCCTGTTTTTAGGAGTGATGGCGATTGAAGGCGCCGCCGGCTCGGTGGCCGATGGGCTGACCCTGCGGGCGGGCAAGTTCTTGATGGGCACCTTCGTTCCGGTGGTCGGCAAGATGTTCTCGGACGCGATGGAGGCCATCTTGGGGTCGTCGTTGCTGCTGCGCAACTCGGTCACCCTGTTGGGCGCCTTGGCCATCATCGTGGCGGTCAGCCTGCCGGTGATCCAGCTGTTCTTGATCATGTTCTGCTATCGGGTGGCCGCGGCCGCCAGCGAACCTCTGGAGTCGGGACCGGTCACTAAGAGCCTGACCGCGATGGCCAATTCCATCGGGTGGCTGATCGCGGTGGCCGGCGCGGTGGGCTTGATGTTCTTCCTGATGGTGACGGTGGTGGCCACCACCGCCCGCGGGGTGGCGGGGCTGTGATGTGGAGCTGGGTGGGGGAATGGCTTCGGGGGTTATTGGTGGTCGTCTTGTTGGGCAACTTGGCCGAATGGCTGCTGCCGCGGTCGGATTTGCGGCGCTACGCCGGGCTGGTGGTCGGACTGTTCATGCTGTGGGTGATGGTCGAGCCGCTGGTCGCGGGATGGCAAAAGCTCGAACAGCTGAAGGTCAATCCGCTCCTCCCCGCGCTCAACCCGTCTGCCCTCTCCACCGATACCCTGGTGGCTCGCGAACAGACCCAAGAGGTCGAAGCCTTCATGAAGACGTTGCCGGGGGTAAGCGCCTGTTCGGTGACCCGATCCGGGTCCCGGTTTCGGGTTGCGGTCACCCTCTCTAAGCCGCTTCCCTCCAATCAGCTGACCGAGTTTGCCCAGTTGGCGGTGGCGGTGGCCACCGGGGGGGCCAGCCAGGATGTGCAGGTCGTGGTGACCAACCTGGCCCCCGGAGCGAAGGGCAGTTCGTGATGGGAGGTGTTCCATGGGGTTGCGAAGCTGGTGGGCGCAGCTTACGCCCAAGCATCGCGGTTACGCGGTGCGCCTGCTGGTCTTGTTGGGAACCGGGGTCACGCTGTTGCTGTGGGGATCGTGGCCCAATTCTCCCCCTCCGTCCAGTCAGCCGGTGGCGCACTCGCCGCCGCCTGCCTCCTCCACCTCGCCCTGGGAAGCCGAACAAAATGCGCTCGAGCAACAGCTGCAGCAGGTGCTGGCGGCGATTCCGGGCGTCCAGGAGGTGACGGTGGCGGTGCAATTGCGTCGCACCCTGCAGTCCCAATACCTCTCCAATCAAGATTCGACCACCGGGGCGCCCCTGGTGATTCAGTCCAACGGAGGGCAGGCGGTGGTGCCGCTGGACCAAGTAGGCCCCGAGGTCCAAGGGGTGGTGGTCGTCACCCCATCCGCTGCCAACCCGCTGATCCGCCAGGAGTTGACCGAGGCGGTGGAGACCTTGCTCGGGATCGCCGCCTATCAGGTGTTGGTGTTGCCGGACGCGGTGAGCGTCCCCGGCACGAGCCGCAATTAGCGAGAAAGGCAGGGAGGACAGACCATGAAGCGTCCGCAATTGATTCGTTTTGCCGCCTTTGTGATGGTGTTGGCAGTCTTGCTAGGCTATGTGGTCTATCATCGGGCTGAGCCCAAATCGGTCAGCGCGCCCAATCCCCCACCCTCGACCACTACCAACTTAGAGAGCGCGAGTGGCGGGTCGCTGTCCAACCTGGAGAGCTACTTCGTCAACTACCGGGCTGAGCGGGACCGGGTGATGAGCCAGGAAATCGCCACCTTGCAAAACTTGCTCAAGGAGCCCGGCCTCTCCGCGCAGGCCAAGACCGAGGCCACCCAGACCTTGGTCCGCGACACCCAGGAGATGAAGCAGGAGATGGAGGTGGAGCGCCTGTTGTCGGCCCGGGGCTTTCCGCTGGCGGCGGCCACGATCACCCAAAATTCGGCGGTGGTGGTGGTGGGGGCGGCCAAGTTGGACAACCAGCAGGTGGCGCAAATCGCCGATGCGGTGATGACCGTGACCCATCTACCGCCGCAAGAGATCGTGATCATGCCCAAGAGTTGAGCCTGGGCGCGGTTTTCCTGCTTCGTCCCCCTGGACAAGAGCTGGCGGGTTGTGCTCTAGTAGTGGGTGAGTTG
>JAIMAE010000323.1 GCA_023512105.1 Bacillota bacterium
TGCGAGCTGGTATCGCTGTTGCCGCTCAGCCAACCAGCCATCTCCCAGCACCTGCGCAAGCTCCGCCAAACCGGATGGGTGCGTGAGCGTCGCCACAAGTATTGGACGTACTACGGAATCCATCCCGAGTTGCCATCTACCTTACGCGCCGTGCTGGAAACGTTGCCTCATAATGCGGCAGAAGAACAATGGCTTCGCTCACACCATGTGGAGATAAGCTGCCAGGATTCTTCGGTCGCGGATGAACCATCACAACCATCGCATGCCATGTTAGACACCATTCCCAATAGGTAGGCCATCCACGTCACCCTGGGAGGAGTAGTTAGATGGAGCAATCTACCCGTACATTAGTGGAAATCGCGGCTGCAGTGGCTGGAGGATGCATGGCCTGTCTGGAGCAGCATCTCAAAGACGCCCGCGAAATTGGCGTATCAGAGGCAGATATTACCGAAGCCATCTCCGTGGCCGAAGCCACCCGTCGCAGCGCCCACGCCACCGTCTTAGCGGCGGTAGAGAAGGCCAGAGGGCTTAAAATCGTCTCGGCCAGTAGCGAGGCCGGGTGCGGCTGCGGTACCGGATGCTGTTAACCCCAGAGGAACCCGGACGACTTAAATCCTTCCGGGTTCCTCCATAGCTCCGTTATCGAAACCGCCCCCTCGGTAAATCCTCATCGGAGGGGGATCTCACAAGGGAAGGAGACGACGTGTCACAATGGGCAAGGTCGCCATTGTCATACTTTCCGGCGCCGACAATCCAGGGCGGGCTACCGCAGGCCTGCACGTGGCCAAGCGGATGTACGATGCCCGCGAAGAGAATCAGCTGGAAGCCGTCGAGGTTTTTCTCTTCACCCAAGGCGTGCGCCTGCTTGCCGACCCGTCAAAGGAAATCGACGGCTTGCTACATCAGCTTATTGACGATGGCATTGTAGTCGGGGCCTGCACCAACCAGTTGAACCAGTGGAACTTAGCCACCACTGCCGACGCCTATGGGGTTCAGGCCGAGTTCGCGCGTGACGCCTTTTCCCGTTATGCACGGGACGGCTACACCGTCATCACCTTCTAACCCCATGGCCCTATCTCACCCCGACAGCGCGCCAGACTGGTTCTGGCCATCATGGGCTGCGGAGGCCCGCCTTCCTCAGTTCCACCTACGCGACACGAAATCGAGTCACGGACGTTATGCCCAGGACATCAAAGTAATCACCGGGAAAGACCTCGTAAAGTTCCACGGCCATGCCTGTGATGGATTGTTTCGAGCCATGTTGGCGTTAGAGCAAGGACTGGCGGCGCTCTTTCCAGACCGGATGATTGACCGCACCGACCTGCGGGTTCGCTCCCATAACAGCCCCTGCCTGGGTGATGTCGCCGCATATCTGACGGGGGGACGGATTCGCTTCAACACCCAGGACGTCGAGCATCGCTCAGGGGTATGGTTCGTACTGCAACGAATCTCCACCGAACAGGCGGTGGAGGTTCATGAACTGCCAGGGGTGTACCCACCGGAATTGGCCGCCGAGGAAGCACGGTTACTGCGGGCCGCAGCGGCAAGTCCGGAAGAGATCGATCGCCTCCGAGAGGCCCAATGGGACTGGGTGCGCTATCGACTGTTGGCCCAAG
>JAIMAE010000094.1 GCA_023512105.1 Bacillota bacterium
ACGCCCGGTACACCCGCCAGGATTGCGATGCCATGGAACCACATCCTTTCCTACTTCCTCCTGATCATGCCGCGAAATGCGGAGAAAAATCAACCGGAATCGGCTCGGGCCACTGAACCCTTCGGAAGTTGGACGGCAAGGGGAGCGGTTCCGCCTCCCCGTCTTCCCTCATCAGGGGTCGGTGCCGGGAAAGTTCACGGTGCCAAATCCCCAGCGGAGTCAAGGGCGTCCAGAAGGCCGTGAGCGATGCGGGAGCCGTCGGGTGCCGCCTTTTTCGAAGGGTGCCTCTTAGTGGCCCGCCGGCGGGGAGACATGGCTTCCTGGGCCCAGCGCGTGGGGTGGCCTGCTAACCAGCGACGGCCGGGGTTGGCGAAGTGAAGAGAGCAGACGAGGGAGGCGAGAGTCGAAAGCGGTGACTTATCAGCCAGCCCCTGGTGCAGCGGGAGGGGTTTCGGCGCCGAGGCGGGTGGACCCGGAAATGTGTCGAAACGGCTGAAGGAACGGTGCTAGGAACGCAGGGCCCTGTAACGCGGGCACTAAGTGGGCCATTACTTGCTGCGAAGTTCTGGGCCACCTCAGGAGGTCGTGGGGCCATTTGCCGCGCATGCGTGGTTCGTCGCCTGCTGACGGGCAGGTGGGAAGGCGAACGTGCTCCTGCGCAATGGTTTGCCAAACCGCAAGGTCGCCCGACAGATTGGGAGCCTTGCCGCATAGGCGGAGAATAGCTTGCCGACGGGAGTGAGGAGGGAACCAGATGGAATGGGAATTGCATGCGGTCGAGGCGTTGGAGAAGACTTTAGCCGATGCTCTCGACGGGCCAGCAGGGCCCGGAGGGCTCTATGGCAATGATGATGTAGGGTTGTCCTCTGGCTGCTCTCTTTGAAGAGGTAGCCAGGGGAATTTTTGGGCGAGGTGGGCTGGAGTGGATCACCGCAGAGACACGGCGCTGGCACAGTTTTTGGCGAGCGTGTGCCAGCGGGCATCGCAGTTGGCGGCGTCTGCCCCGATCGGTGAGGAGCAGCGGACGCTGTTGCAGGCCTTGATCGAATACTACTGCCAACAGATCGGCGGTAAGTCCTTTTCAGACCCCCTCGCCTTTTTCTACTTGGTGGTCCGCGTCGAGGCTGACCAGCTGGGGGAGCAACCCGCGTGGTTGGGCTTAGCGCGGAAGGGCCCCTTTACTGACTTGGCTGCGGATGGTGTAACATTACGGGAATATACAGGGTTGCAGTTTGATCCCGCTGGTACCGTTTCCGCCCCGTTACGGAGCGCTCGCACCGTCATTAGGCCGACAGCCTAAAGGGGTGGCGAATGTGGGCGTAGGCACCAGTTGTTGCCGTGTTGGTTAGCCAGCACTGCGCCTGGGCCACAAGAGGCCTTAAGCCCTTAATAGTATGTATTGGAGCAACAGCCCGCCCTGAAAGACGAGGCTTCCCGCTGGTGTTCTGGTGAAGACGATTACGGGCCCGGGGCTTGCCTGCACGCACGGCGGTGGGCGGGTCACATGGAGCGGAACGCCCCAAAACTCTTGGGGTTCGAGGCCTCCAGGTCGTACTTCCTTCCTGGCTCCGGGCTTTGGCTGCGAACTCCCGGATTCAATGCGACCGGTGAGGAACGACGACTGCACGGACAGCCGCGGTAACGCGGATGGCTCCGCTCTCCCAGAGCAGGTGGTGCATCGGGTCGCCTGCCCACTCGCTGGGCGCCGGCTGGGAGATGGCCGAGGCGAGTCGCGAGACGGTGGTGCTTACGGTCGGAGCATGGGTGACCTTCCACAACTGGTGTAAATTATCCGCCAACACGCCCGCGAAGGCTACGCTTAGCGGCCGGGCGGTCGAGAAGGCAAGGTTTTGACTGGCAAAGCGCGCCGTCTTTTCGGCTTGATGCAGATAGGTGGGATGGTGGGTGACCTGATACAACGCCACGTCAGCTCCGATGACCGATCCTTGGTTGTAGCTTAACGTACGTCGACCGAGATGGCCGGTGGCGCTGATATGGTCGTAGACGGCCCCGGTACGAGGGTTGACCAGGTGTTGCGTCTCCCAGCGTTGGATGCGAATCGCCCATTGGAGGTATGCGGCCCGGTGGGTTTCCGCGTAAAGTTCGGCGGCCAACTGGGCGGTGGGGGCATTGGCTGGGGTGTTTCGCATCCGCCGCTGGTCGTTCCAAAAGATTCCCCCTCCCTGGGGATCCCAGCCACTTTGCTCGTAACGGAAGACCGCCTCCGCCTGGTGAAGGTACCGCGGGTTGTGAGTAAGACGGTAAGCGGTGACCAGGTCGAGCCCGGTCCAGGCGTTGTCGTCAAAAAATTTCACGGTGGTGGCCGAAGGGTGAGGGTAAGGAGCATAGGCCGGGGGATTGGCCGCTCCATCCCAGTAGGCATCAAATCCTGCCAGCAAGGTCGGCAGAAGGCGCCGGAAAGGCGCTCCTTCCGGCAGTTGAGCGACGTCTTCCACCGCCGCCACTGCCCAAGAATAGCTCCACAAGCTTACCGGAGCCGGGGAGAAGAGCGGGGAGGCCACGGCCTGCACGCGGGTCTCGGCCATCTGCCGGGTGACGGTCTGCAACAAGGGAGTTACCGGCGGAGCGGGCCGCACCGCAGGGGACGGCCATGTCAGAAGCCAGCCGAAGGCCACACCGAGGGCTAGTGGTAGAGAGCGGATGGGCAAACGCGCGATCATGGCGGGGTCTCCTGCACGAAGTTCCAATTTGCCTTGCTTATTCGACAAGAAGGGAGCGTTTTCCTGGGTATTTGCGGCCGGATGGCGGAGAAATGTTATGGAAGGATCTGGTAACCCATCTCCACCCAATGCGTAAACTTTACCAGAGCCCCGGGTCGTGCGTGGTTTGGTAAGGGGTGGGAATGATGGACATCACGGATCTTACAGCATACCTGGTTTTGGCCTACTTCGCGCACACCGCCGCCAACGTGACCAGTGAATTGGTGCCGGTGCGGGACGCGCGCGTGCTGAGGCTTTTGCGCGACTGGCTGTCCTCGGGATTTGGAGTCACCTTGGCCGCGGCCACCGGCGTCGATCTGCTGGCCGACCTGGGAATTACCGTGCTCTGGCCCCCGGCGGGGATAGTCATCACCGGCATTTTAATGGGGCAAGGGTTGAAATATGGGCTTCACTTCCTGGGACGACTGCCGCGGACTCCGCTCCGGGCTGGCGAGGGGGTACCGGAAGGAGTAGGGAGGGACTCCGCGGGAGGGGGCGGCGCTTGAATGGCCGCGCCCCCCGTCCGACCCCGACCACCCGCTATCCTTCACCCTCCATCCAACGCTTGCGCAGGTTCAGAAGCGGTGGGGACAAGACCTCCGATGGCCAGCTGCCAAGCCTCGGGGCGATGGCAGGCCGAAATCCCATCTGATTCAGGACGTCCCGCTGCAAATCGATTCCAGGGGCCAGTTCGGTCAACGTAACCTGGCCGTCCACGAGTTCAAAGGTGGCGCGGTCGGTGACGTAGACCACGCGGGTTCCTTTTTGGGCGGCCGCCGGCCCCGAAAAGGTGCGCTCTTCCACGGTTGGGACAAACTTTTGGATCTTTCCCTCGGCGGCGATGTGTAGCCGGCCACCCTCGATATGGTAGCGCGTCCCGCCGGTGGTCAGGCGGCCCACCAGCACCAAAAAACGAGCGGGGCTGGAAATGTCGATGTACCCTCCGGGGCCGGGCAGTTGGCTCCCAAAACGGCTGACGTTGGCCGAGCCGCTGGCATCTACCTCAGCCGCGCTTAACACCGCGACATCCAGCTGATGCGAATGGTAAAGGGCAAAGATGTCTGGCGAAGTAAAGAGGAAGGTTGGGTTGCGCGCCGCGCCAAAGGCCTCAACGCCTAGCGGCATTCCGCCCACCGGGCCGTGTTCCACGGTGGCGGTGATCAGATCGGTGACCCCTTCTTCGGCCAGGATGCGGGGCAACAGAGCGGGAACGCCGAAGCCGAGGTTGATGACTTGGCCGGCTTCCAGGAAGAGGGCCACCCGACGCATCATGGCCTTTTCGATGGTGAGCGGCAGCGGCGGCTCGGCGATGGGCGTCGGCCATTCTCCAGACAGGCTGGGGTCGTAGTCGGTCAAACTTGACTGCTTCTGTTCGGGCTCCACCACCACCCAGTCGACCAGAAATCCCGGCACATCCACCATCCGCGCGGGGATCGCGCCCCGCCGGACCAGGTGACGAACCTGGGCAATCACCGTGCCACCGCCTGCCTTGGCGGCCATTGCCATGTCTAACGCGGCCTGGCGGATAGGCTCCCGCCAAAGGGAGAGGTTTCCTGCCTC
This sequence comes from Bacillota bacterium, assembly GCA_023512105.1. Lineage (GTDB taxonomy): Bacteria > Bacillota > Sulfobacillia > Sulfobacillales > Sulfobacillaceae > JAIMAE01. The sequence continues at coordinate 4,281 of JAIMAE010000094.1, forward strand.
GTCGGCCATCGAGGCCACCAGCAAGGCTGCGGTGACCGGCGGGGTCGGGAAGTACAGATATGGTTGGCCGTCTAATTCCAGGCGCTGCGACCAAGAGGGCCGGTATCGCCCAGAGTCACCCCCGCTGTACAACGTGCCCTTCACCGTGGGGTCGACAAAGGTGTCAAGCCCCACCGAGGTCAGGATGCCCGGCTGGTCCGCAGCGCGGGCCCGGAGAAGGTGGAAGAGGACTCCCATGGGAATGCAGTGCGCCTCTACGGCCCCCGCGCGGATCAGGTCGGTCAGCCGCGAGACGTGCCAGATGTCAAAACAGCTCCCGAAAACCCGGCGAACCATCCCAGGGTCGGCCAAATGGTCCACCCCCGTGCCGGGGCCGGTGCCGACCACCACCGGATAGATCACCGTCAGCCCTCTGGGGTGCCCACTCTCGCGATAGCGGGCTTCTAAGGCGGTTAACAGCGCTTCCGGTTGCAGGAGCGACCCATTGCCGCTGACTACCACCGAGGCTTCGTCGGCGAGATGGGAGACCGCCTCTCGGGCTGAGACCACTTGCATTGCCACCCCTCCCCTCACGTTGTGAACGCGCCTTGGCGCAGGGATCGGTTCCATGATATGGAGGGGAGGAGCAAGGCGCCACGCAGCTGGGGAGGGTTTTAAAACATGGCGTTCATCACGGCTGGGTCAAAATAGCGCTGAACTCTACCGACTCCCGAACGATGGCGGGCTCTTAGGGCGCGCGCCAGCTCCAAACTGGCAAAGGCTTGGGAGAGCGAGGGATGGACTTGGCCAAGTGCCTTGATACAGCCGGGGAAGCGACGGGCGGCCACTGTGCTCGACCATCCAAAGGCCTGGGCCAACAGCGCAGGGCCCTCGGACAACGGGTCCATCTCCGCGGCTCGGCCGAGTGCCTGCCAGATGACCCGAGCGTAGGTGATGACCTGCTCTGGGTGGACGGCGTTGAAACGGTGGGTGGTGACCAAGGTGTAACCCGGATACTCGGGCAACCGTGCGCCCAGGTCGACCACGCGGGTCAGGCCGGCTTCGGCGGCCTCAAGTTCCAAGCTGGCAGGCAGGAAGCATCCGTCGACGCGCCCTTCGCGGAGCAGGGCTAGGCGAGTCTCGGGGCTGACGGGAGGGTTTAGGGCCACGGCTCGGCCAAGCAACCCCTCGTGGAGTAGGAGGTCTTGCAGCCACAAGCCCTCCCCGGCCTCGAGATCATTGACGGCCAAGCGCCGTGCCGAGGAGTCGGCGAGACCAGGCCGCACCCAAAGAGACGTTCCCACACCGGTCGAGCCGACCAAAAATATGAAGCAGTCGCAGTCGGGGTCGTCCCCCCAGTGAAAGACGTGGTCGGCGTCGACGTGTACCACCTGCCAGCGACCGGTTTTCAGTCCGGCGCTCAACTCGTAAGGGTCCGGGACGGCGTGAAAATCCACCTCCAGTCCAGCCTGCTCAAACAAGTGGAGCGCCTGTGCGGCGACAACGGGTAGGTCACGGTCTAAGGCGGCTACGGTTAAGCGCGTCATCTTCCGCGGCGGACGGGCCGGTCTCCTCTCCGGCGCGCCGCCATGCCTCCCTTCTCTTCTTGAACGGCGGCCTTTGAATGCCTTGGGGCCTTCGCCAGGGGCAGGGGTCCGCCCTTGCAGGAGGCCCACGTCAGACGACTTCGCCCACCCAATTCGCGAGCGCGGTCGACGAATCCTGCCGGCTGCGGGCGGAGACCGCAATAAATACGAAAAGAATTTCGGCCTTTACTCTTGTCTGTACGGCCAGGAGGGCTCTCTTTACGCCCTGCGAGGGACTTGATACTGTACTTAAAGTCGTAGGGCGTTTTGAATGAGCAGGTGAGGGGGTCGCGGGGGATGCAGCCGGCCGTAGACGGACGCGAACGGGTGAGGACTCTTAGCCCCGAGGTTTGGAGCTTACTCTTCACCTTTAGCGGCGCGCAAGCCGCCAACGCCGTGGTCAGCGTGTTTCTCAACCTGTTTGTGTTTGTCGTCTCCGGATCCCTATCGGGTTTGATCCAGTTTGAAGGAGCCTACTTCTTCTCCCTGACCTTTGTGTTTTATGGCGTGGCGGCGTTGTTCCGAGGACAGCCACCCTTGAAGCCGTATCGGCTGGGGCTTTTGCTCACCATTGGGTTCTACCTGCTTCTGTTGTGGCTCAACCGCCGGGCCAGCCACTACATCCCGGAACTCGGGTTGTTATGGGGGATTACCCAAGGGGTGTATTGGTTCGGAGTGAATTTGATGAGCTTTGATACCGTCCCAGCCGACCGGCGGACCACCTTTTACGGATATTCGGGGGCGATCCTGAGCATCACCCAGGTGGTGGGACCATCGCTCAGCGGGGCGCTGACCGCCGTGATCCCCGGGGTCCGCGGCTACTTGGTCGTCTTTGGAGTGGGGATGGTGTTGTACGGGGTGGCATTGGTGGCCAGCGCCTTTGTTCCGCTCGGGCCTCCGATGCAGGTGGCCGGTGTGGGCGAGAGCTGGCGGCTTTACCGCGACCGCCTGGACTGGCGGCTGGCCGCCCACAGCATCGTGGTGCGAGGGACGCGGGAAGGGATTTCCGGGATTGCCGGAGTCTACCTGGTCTACCTGACCACCGGCTACAGTTGGGCGGTGGGGGCCTACGCGGGGTTGACGGCGCTGGCGCGCATGGCCTCCTCGTTGGGGGTGACCCGCTGGCTGGCTCCGGGAGGGCGCAGGGCCAAGAGCCTCCTGATCGGAAGCATCGGCATGACCGGCGGGGCGCTCCTCCTGTTTGTCCCCGGCTGGCCGTGGGTGTTCGCCTACGGACTGACCACCGCGTTGGCCATGCCGTTTTATTCGATTCCGAACGCGGCGCTGCCTTTGGATGTGATGGACCGCGATCCCGAGGTGGCCGCGCATCGCGTCAGCTATACGCTCAGTCGCGAGGTCGCGCTCAACGCCGGTCGGCTTGGGGTGATAGGCCTGTTGGCGGAAGCCAGCCAGTGGGTTGGAGGTCCTGCGGCGCTGGCTTTCCTACTCACCCTTACCTCTTCCGCGCAGTTGTGGATTGCCCGCGTATCCCGCCTTCTGTTTCCCCAGGCTTAATTAGGTTGAAAATTGTCCATCTGGGTTTCCTCAAGGGTTTAGCGGGCGACGGGCCAGTCGCTCGCGGAACCGGTAAAATCCCCGAATATCCAGCCACTGCCCACTGGCGCCGGTGATGACCACCGGCCGGCGCTGAAGGTCCTGCCAGGTTCGGCTGCCGGTCAACAGCAGGATCCGGCGCAAGGTGAGGTGAAGAGCCGCCAAAAACTGTTCCAGTTTCTGGTCGCCTTCGGGTTGGGCCAACAGGCGCAGGAGCGGGCCCGCCATACCCACCGCGGTCGCCCCCATGGCCATGGCTTTGGCCACGTCGTGGCCAGAGCGGACGCCCCCGGAGGCGATGACGTCGACCTGTCCTCCCACGGTGGCCAGCACCTCCCCCAAGCTGACCACCGTCGGTAACCCCCAGCCCTGCCATTCGGTATCTAAGCGCTCTCCACGCCGCCAGGCCTCTACCGCCAGGAAGTTGGTGCCACCCGAGCCCCCAACGTCGATGGCGCGAACGCCGGCTTGGACGAAGCGGATAGCTTCCGGAGCGGCCACGCCTTGGCCCACCTCTTTGGCGATCACCGGTTGGGGGATGGTTTGGCAGACCTCGCGGAGAGCCTCAAGGCCGCCCCGAAAACGGCGGTCCCCCTCGTCCATGAACAGCTCTTGGGCCGCGTTCCAATGGATTTGGAGGAGTTGGGCATCGAGCAGGGCGATGGCAGACTGGGCGTCCCGGACCCCGGTGTTGAGACTCATGTTGGCGATCAGGACCCCATCGGGGTACTCCTCCCGGGTGACCGTGTAGGTACGAGCGAGGTCAGGGTTGGTCAAGGCGGCCCGTTCCGATCCTACCGCCATGGCCAGGCCAAACCGTTTGGCCGCCCGAGCCAACCGCCGGTTGACGGCCTCCGCTTCCGGATGGCCCCCGGTCATGGCGTTGATGATGATGGGCGAAGGCAGTCGGATGCCACATAAGGTGGTCTCCAGGCTAACCTCCTCCCAGTCTAGTTCGGGCGCGCAGCTTGGGACCAGCGCGACGTCCGAGAATCCCGGGGAGGGCCCAACGTCTCCCAAGTCCCGCACGGCTGCCAAGTGTTCCGCCTTGCGACTTTGCCGAAGCTCCTGGCCTTCTTTCAGTTTCATGGTCTCGGCAGGGAATCAGCCTTCATTCCACCAGTTCCCTTCTTCATGGGGTGGAGCCGGGCACATATCTGCTTAGATGTTGCAGGGAACCCTGATTAATTAGTCCGTCTCACTTTTGCACCAATTATTCTACCTTCTCCGCGGGGGCGACTCAAGCCGAGGCAACGCCGGCCCCGCGGTCTGGAATCGCCCGCCCCGCCCCGACGAAGATGAGGCCTATGGCCGCCAGGTAGGCCAATCCCCACGCAAAGCTGCCTGTGAGGTCGCGCAGGTTTCCGACCACCAAGGCTCCTGGCACGGCGCCCAAGTAACCGATGGCCAGCAGCGCTCCGGCCACCACTCCTACCCGGTCGGGAGGGGCCAAGTCCGGGGCTGCCGCTAACCCCAAGGTAAGGCCTCCTGCGGTACCGAGCCCGGGGAAGATGGCCCAGAGCACCCCCAGCGCGGGCAGCAACCAAAATCCCAGCACCCCGATCAGGGTGACGGCGCCAAAGAAGATGGCGGTGGTGCGGTTTCCCCAGCGCTGGATCAGGGAGGGGGTGATGAGCGCCCCGGGGATCGAGGCCAGGGAGAGGACGGTATTAGGCCAGCTGGCTGCTCCCACCGACCAACCTAGACCCACGTAGTAGGAAGGGATCCAGGTGACCAGGCCATAGAAGATGGCGCTCTGGCTGGCAAACACGAGTCCGATGGGAAGGACGCCCGGCAAACTCAGGGCGGTCCACCACCCTGCCGGGGAACGCGGGGCGCCGGCGGGACGGGCGGCCGATGAGGGCCGCATCAGGATCCAACCCAAGCCCACCGCAAGCCCTAAGATCGCCCACAGGCCCAGCACCCCTCGCCAGGAGTACGGTCCCACCCATTGCAAAAACGCGGTGGCGGAGAGGAGTGAGGCGAACAGCCCGCCCATGACAAAGCCGTTGGCGTAAATGGAGGTGGCCACCGAGGCAGGCGTGGGGGCCATGGCATTGGACAGTCGGGCCAGCGCCGGTTGGGAGATGCCGATGGCGCCACCCAGCAAGGCGACCGCTACCAGGTATACGGTCGGGTGGGGCACCAATCCGCGGATCCCCCCCGCGAAGGCGATCGCCAACTGGCCCGCGACCATCGCCGTCCGCGGCCCGAATCGGTCCACCACCAACCCTCCGGGAATGGAGAGCAGGGCCATGACCAACAGCGGAATCGCCGTGAGGGTGCCGCCGACGGTGGCGGAGAGATGCAGGTCGCGGCGAATCAACGGCAACAGCGGGCCCGTGGCCACCAGCGGGGCCCGGCAGTTGACGGCGGCCAGCCAAAAAAGGGTCCACAGTGCGATGCGTCTTACGTTCAAGGCAGTCTTCCTTTCCGTCTTGCCGCCACTTTGGCGACCGTATCCATCATAGACGGTTCTCGGCGCCGGCGCGAGCGGGTTCCCCCGCCCGCACGGCGGGTGGTATGCTGAAAGAGTGCAGGCAACGGCGCGCGGAAGGGGGGAGGAAGGTGGCCGAACGGGCGGTGTTTGACCGCGAAGGCTTTCCCTCCGCGGTGGGGCCGGTGGCGTTTTTGGGTCTGGCTTTGCTCTCTCAGACCGCGTCCTCCTTCGTGCAGCAGGGGATCCCGGTGTTGGGGGTGTTCTTGCAGCGGCGCTTTCACCTCTCCCTGGCCGAGATGGGGATGACCGTCTCCGCGGCCACGCTGGGCATGATGGCCTGCTTTGCCGTCGCTGGAGCCTTGGCCGACCGGCTCGGGCCGCGGCGCCTGATGTTTTGGGGATCCCTGGGCATGGCCCTGACGGCTGCGGCGGCGGCCCAAGTCGCCGGCTTGGCGGGCTTGGTGATTACCCTCTTTCTCTTTGGCGCCACCCTGGCAGCCGGTCCCTCAGCAGGGATGAAGGCGGTGTTCACCGCGTTCGCGGGACGGGCGCGCGGGTTGCCGATGGGGATCCGGCAGACCGGGGTGCCCTTGGGAGCGGCGCTGGCCGCTTTCTTCCTGCCCGAGTTGACTGGGGTGTTAGGGTGGAAGCGGATGTTTGAAGGCTTCGCCTTGATGTTGCTGGTCATCGGGTGGGGCTTCAGTCGGGCCATTCCAGCTTGGCCGGTGGCGGCCAAGGCGGCGCCGGGCGCGCGGCCACGGATGATCGTATGGCCGCTCTTGGCCCCGATGGCGGTCGCGTTTTTGATGGCGGCCGGCCAATACGACCTCTTGACTTTCTCTATTCCCGACCTGGTCCAACGCGGTCACGTGGGGATCTCCACGGCGGGGGCAATCTTGGCCGCGGCCCAAATCGGAGGCGGGGCGGGGCGGATTGCCTTTGGTTGGTGGAGCGACCGGCAGGGGGGAAACCGCCCGCGGCTGATCTTGGTGTGCGCGGCCCTGGGGATCGTCGGCGCCCTGGCGGCGGCGCTGGGGCCGGGCCGCCTGCCCACCTGGGCGCTCGGGCCTTTGTGGTTTGTCTTTGGCATCGGCGCGGTGGGGTGGAACGCGCTGGTCGCCACCTGGGCGGCGGAACGGGTCGAGGGGGCTCATTCCGGCCTGGCCATGAGCGTCACCGCCACCAGCGTCTTCGTGGGTGCCGTGGTCAATCCTCCGCTGTTCGGCGGCGTGGTCGACCGGTTTCATCAGTTCTACTGGGGCTGGATCGGGCTGGCGGCCATCTTGTCGGCAGCCGCCGCAATCCTGTGGCGTGCCACCCACGGGGCGCGCCAGGCGGCCGAAGCGGCCTGGTCCCACCTCTCCTCGTAATCAAAAAAACCAGGCGGCCGGTAGACCGCCTGGCGGGCTTCCTCTCCCTCTCTACTGAGGAATGTAGGGCATGACCTTGGTGGCAAAGCGTTCCATGTTCCGCATGGTCTCTTTGTGCTCGAGGCCGCCGAAGTTGAAGTAACAGATGACCTCGTCGATCCCGGCCTCGGCCACTTGCGTCAGCACCCGAATGCAGTG
>JAIMAE010000095.1 GCA_023512105.1 Bacillota bacterium
GCGGGGCGCTCCTGGCCGTGCTGGCCAACCCGGCGAGTGGGCCGCCGACGGGGGCGGAGGCCGTCACGCAGGCCCTCGGCGGCGCCGCGGCCCAGGCGGGGGCGGCGGTCACGGCGCGCGCGGCCGACGCCCAGCAGGGCGCCCAATGGCTCGGCGCCCACGCCCAGGGGGTGCTGGAGCGGGCCGGGGTGCCGGCCGCGGTGGCGGCCGGCGTTGGCGCGGCGGTGGCCGTCGCGGCCCAGCTCCTGGAGCTGGCGCCGGCGGTGGCGCTGTGATGCGGAAACGGAGGGAGAGCTATGGCATCGAGACGGTTGAGTTGCCATGGGTGCGGCGAATGGGCCGAGCCCGGGCGCGAGATGGCCGTGTACCTGTACGCGGAGGACGACGAGCCGGTGACCGTCGCCTTTTGCTCCGACGCCTGCGAGGACGCATCGGGCATCGAATCCTGCGCCCGGTGCGGCCGGTATCTGGAATGCGCCGTGGACTGGGTGGACCTGCGCGATCCCCGCGCCTACAACTTCGTGCGCGACGGCGGCGGCGACAAGATCTGCATCCGCTGCGCGGGAATCGACCGGGAGGATCTGGACTGGTGGCGGCACGAGATCGTGCAGTGCGATGGCTGACCCCGGAAACTGGGGTGCCGCGGGAAAGGAGACCGGCATGGCCCGGCGGTTGCGGTGTGTCATCCGCGGCCGCCATGTGCTGTCCTGGCGGGCGCGGGCGGTGTACTGCGCGGGCGGGGAGGAGGATGCGGAGACCGTGGGGTTCTGCTCGGCCGACTGCGGGTGCGTCGCGAGGGGGACGTGCCGACTGTGATGCCCCACGGGACAGGCATCCCCGGTGGAACCGGATTCCACCGGGGGTTTGGTCGTCATGGGGTGAGGGCCAGGCCCTCAGATCCGACAGGCATCGGAACCGACAAAGCCGCCCCGGGGGAAACCCCGGGGGCCCGGAACGCCGGGGCGCTACCCCGCGGCGATGCCGCGGCACGCGGTCCCGGCTGCCGAAGTTCCCTTTCGTCAAGGGAGGGAATGACACTGAACCGAATGCATTTGCACCGGCGCCGCTGGCCGGCCCTCCTGGGCGGCGGCCTGCTGGCGGCCGTCGCGGTGGCGGGGCCGGCCTTCGCGGCCGATCTCCCCGAGCCGCCGCACCCCGCGCCGCCTGGGAGCCAGGTGGCCATCACCCCGGCGGACGGGGCCACCAACGTGGCGCCGACCGCATCGGTCACGCTGCGGTGGCCTGCTCGCCCGCAGCCACCGATGCCGCATGCCGCGGCCCCGATGCGCCCCGATGACCGGGCGCCCGACCCCAGGCCCGCGCCGCGGATGCCCGCCATCCCCGATCTGGTGGTGGCGGTGACCAACGCCCAGGGCACGACGCTGTACGGCGCCCAGAGCCCCACGGTCTCCATTGACCGCGCGGCCGGGACCGTCACCTGGACCCCGGCGCCCGAGACGGTCGACGGGGTGACCACCTCCGTCCTCGGGCGGTACACCGAGGACTCCGTGGCGTTCGTGCGCGGCCCGCTGCCGGGGCTATCCCCCCAGGCGCGGCAGGCGCTGCGGGAGGACGGCACCGTCGCCCTGGCCGGGCAGACGCTGGCCGACCTGCTGTTCCCCCAGCCGCCCGTCCCGGAGCGGCCTGACCCCGGACGGGGGGACGCCCATCGACCCCCCGCGCCGCCACGGCCCATCCGCGGGGAGATCGCGGGGATCCAGGGGCAGACGATCACCTTCTTCGGGGGGCAGTCCGTGACCGTGCCGGCGGACGCCCGGGTCCAGATCCCCGGGGTGCCGCATGGCAGCCTGAGCGACCTGCGGCCCGGCGAGTTCGTGCAGGTGCATCTGCCGCCCACCGGCCTCCGCCCGGCGGCCATCCGGCGCGCGGACGCCGACCCGCCGGCGCCCGCGGCCCTCGTCCAGGTGCTGCCGACGCCGGGGGTCGTGGACACCGTGTTCACCACCGGCTCGGCGGTGGGCGAGCCCGTCGCCTGGCAGGCCCAGGCGGCCTCGACCCAACCCTCGGTGTTGACCGGCGACGCGGTCACGATCACCGCCCGCGACTCGTATGGGAACCCGGCCACCACGGGCAGTTTCCAGGTGGTCGGCCAGGCGAGCCCCAGCCTTGACCCGTCGTTCCAGGCCCCGGCCGGAACCATCCAAGACGGGCAGGGGCAGACGACCGTGACCGACCACAAAGCCCAGGCCGTCACCCTGGCCGTCCAGACGTCCGGGCCCTTCAGCCAGGACAGCCAGTCGATCGCCCTGGGCACGGTCCAGTTCCAGCCCGGGCCGCCGGCAGCCATGACGATCCAGGCGGCGTCGCCGATGACGGCGGGGGGCCAGGATGCGGTGACCGGGGTCGTCACGGACGTGTACGGGAACCCCGTGCTGCCGAGCGCGCTGGACCTCACCGCCTCGGCGGGGAGCGTGAAAAGCCCGGTGACGACCCAGGCGGGTACGGGGGCCTACAGCACCCAGTTCACGGCGCCGACCAAGCTGGACAGCGCGCCGGGGACCGGCGAGCCCGTGACCCTGGCCGGCCGATCCGAGCAAGGGAGCGCGGCGGCCCAGGCCCAGGTGACGGTCAACCCCGGCCCCGTGGCCCAGCTCACGCTCCAGGCGCCGAGCCAGGTGCTGGCGGGCCAGACGGCCACCATCACGGGGACGGCGGCCGATGTGTACGGCAATGCGGCGCTGAACGGCACGGCCATCGACCTGGCGGCCTCCGCCGGCAGCGTGCCCGCGAGCGCCCCGACGCAAGTCGGGCAGTTCCAAGCCACGTTCCAAGCGCCGGCGCAGCCCGGGCCGGTGACCATCTCCGCGACCGCCAACGGCCATCAGGCGCAGGCCACCCTTCAGGTGGTCGCCCCGGCGCCCAGCGGCAGCGCGGTGAAGATCACCCTGGCCGCGGGCAGCGGCGGGAGCGTGGCCGTCACCGGGACGGTCACCGCTCCCAACGGTGCGCCGGTGGCCGGCGCCCCGGTCACCCTCACGGTGATCGGCGCGACCCCGGGCACCCTGACCGTGGCCACCGACAGCCAAGGGGCTTTTAGCGCCCAGGTCACCCCGGCGACCAGCCAAGGCGCGGTCACGGTAACGGCTAGCGTGCCCACCCAGGGCGGCGGCTCGGCCTCCGGCCAGGGCTGGATCGACCCCTTGGTGTACGGCAACCAGGCGTGGACGGACACGGGCCTCGTGGTGTCCGCGGGCCAGCTCGTCTGCGTGCAGGCCACGGGATCGTGGGCGGGCCAGCTCTACGCGGCGGTCAACGGATCCCAGGGCGTCCCCGTCCAGGTCGGGGCCAACGGGTGCTTCGTCAGCAGCGTGAGCGGCACGCTGTACCTGGGCACCAACGGCGCGAGCCAAAGCGGGACCGTGGACGCGAACGTGGCCATCACCGCGCCGAACGCGGTGCCGACGTTGGATCTGACGACGTCCACGTCCACCGTGGCGCCCGGCGGACAGGCAACGGTATCAGGCCAGCTCATGGAGGGCCCGTACCCCGTCGTCGGGGCGACCATCGACCTGGGCGCCACGGCGGGGAGCCTGAGTGCCTCCACCGCGACCACGGACGGCCAAGGGCAGTTCCAGGCGACGTGGACCGCGCCGCAGAGCGGATCGGCCACCATCACGGCGAGCTACCAGCCGGCGGCGGGGAACGCCATCACGCAGACCGTCAGCGAGACGGTGTCGGGGGCGACCACGCCTCCACCGCCATCGTCGTCGAACCCGCTTGCCAGTCTCTTCTGGTCTTCGCTAGGGACCGGCAGCGGCTATAACCAGTGGCAGTGGGTCCAAGACGTCGAGCCGCCGACTTGCTCATTCTGCAAAGCTACCATGCCCGGTCCGTATGTGGGGATGCTGCAGTACTTCGGCATCTCCGGCAACGGCACGGCCGCGGCCTATGTGCCGGCGCCCGCAGGGAGCAACTTCACGCAGTTGAGCTGGCAGGGGTTTGTCTACAACGGGATCTCGACCATGGCCCCGGCCTCGGTGGTGGCAGTGGTGCAAACCAGCCAAGGAGTCTCGCTGCAGCCGGTGTGGACCGTTCCGAGTGCCCAAGGGTTCCTCTATGGTGGACCCTCCACCATCACCCTGCCCCCGAACACCGTCGGTCTCGTCATGGTGGTTCGCCAGGTCAACGCCAACTGGTACGCCTCCAACTGGATGCTGTTGCTGGAATCGCCCACGGTCACCCTATCAACGGGGGGCACGTCGCCTCTCTTCCCAGCACCCCCCACGACCGAGACAGGGAGCCCAGGCTTTCCAGTTCCCGCGTAACCATGCGCCTACCGGCCCGCCCCGGCCCCTCCGGCGGGGGCGGGCCTCGTCATGGGTGGGGGCCTCGTGGGCGAGGCTCCCCATCATCCATGGGGGACCGACAAAGCTCCCCGGCGGGAAACCGCCGGTGCGGGAACGCCCCGCGGCTACACCGCGGCATCGCGGCAGGCCGGCGGGGCTGCCGAAGCGCCCTGCCTTACCACATAAGGAGGGATCGCAGCAGTGCAGACCCAATCACATCGGGGCCGTCGGCGATGGGGCCTCGCCGCGGCGGGGATCGTGCTCGCCGGGCTGGCCTCGTCGCCCGCGTTCGCGGCGCCCCCCGGCGGGGCGGCCGCGCGGGGCGCGTCACCGGTCTTCGGGGCCGCCAACGTGCCGCCGACCCAGCCGGTGGAGTTCGAGCATGTGCGCGGCCTGCCGCCATCTTCCAGCCGCGGCGTACGCGCCCCGGATCTGGTGGTGGCGGTGACCAACGGCCAGGGCACCACCTTGTACGCGGCGCCATCACCCACCGTGGCCGTGGACCGCGCCGCGGGGCGCGTCACCTGGACCCCGCCGGCGGTGCGGGCCGATGGGGTGGTGACCTCGGTCCTCGGGCGGTACACCGAGGACGCCGTCGCCCTGGTGCGCGGCCACCTGCCGGGCCTGACGGCGGCGCAGCGGCAGGCCCTGCGCCAGCAGGGGAGCGTCAGCCTGCCCGGCGCCTCGCTGGCGGCGGCGCTGTTCCCGGCGGCTGGGGGCGGTGCGGACGGCCAGGGGCGCGATGCCCGCCCCGCCCTGGTGCGCGGGGAGGTGGCGGGCGTCCAGGGCGATGTCCTGCGCCTGTTCGACGGGCCGGCGCTGACCTTGCCGGGCGCCCGCGTGCGGTGGCCCGGCCACCCGCAGGCCACCCTGGCCGACCTGCGGCCAGGCCTCATCGTGCAGGTGCATGAGCCGCCCGCCCTGCGGCCCGCCGCCGCGGATCGCGGCGGAGACCGGGGGTCGGCGCCCGCCGCCTTGGTGCAGGTGCTGCCGACGCCGGGCGTCGTGACCACGGTGTTCACGACCGGCTCGGCGGTGGGCGAGCCGGTGAGGTGGCGGGCGGCCGCGGCATCGACGCGGCCGTCCGTGCTGGTGGGTGACCCGGTGTCGGTCACGGCCCAGGACTCCTACGGGAACCCGGCCACGACCGGGAGCTTCCAGGCGGTGGGCCAGGCCAGCCCACAACTGGACGCCTCATTCTCGGCCCCCGCCGGGACCATCCAGCAGGGCGAGGGGCAGACGACCGTGACGGACCACAAGGCCCAGGCCGTCAGCCTCACCCTCCAGACCCAGGGGCCGTTCAGCCAAGACGACCAGTCGATCGCCATGGGGACGGTGCAGTTCCAGCCCGGGCCGCCGACCGCCATGACCATCCAGGCGGCCAGCCCCGTCACCGCGGGGACCAGCGAGATCGTGGAGGGTGCGGTGACAGACGTGTACGGCAACGCCGTCCTGCCCAGCGCCCTGGACTTCTACGCCTCGGCGGGGGCCATCCAGACGCCGGTGACCACCCAGGCGGGCACGGGGGCCTACCGCACCGAGTACACGGCGCCTGAGCGGCTCACGAGCGCGCCGGGCATGGGAGAGGCCGTGACGTTGGCCGGCCGGTCGGAGGAGGGGAGCGCCGCGGCGCAGGCCTCGGTGACCGTCAACCCCGGCCCGGTGGCCCGGCTTGTGTTGCAGGCGCCAACCTTGGTGCTAGCCGGGCAGTCGGTGCCCGTCTCCGGCACCGCCCAGGACGTGTACGGCAACGCCGTCCTGAACGGCACCGCGGTTGATTTCACGGCCTCCGCCGGGAGCGTGCCGGGGAGCGTCCAGACCCAGGGCGGCCAGTTCCAGGCGACCTTCCAGGCGCCCAGCCAGCCGGGGAGCGTCACCGTCACGGCGGCGGCCAACGGGGTGTTCCAGACCGCGACCATCCAAGTGGCGGCCCCGGCCCCCAGCGGCAGCACCGTGCAGGTCCGCCTCGGGAGCGGCGCCAACGGGGCGGTCACCATCAGCGGTGACGTGACGGGTCCGGGCGGCGGCCCGGTGGCGGGCGCCCCGGTGACCTTGACGGTGGTGGGGGCCAGCCCGGGCGCGATCACGGTGACCACGAACGGCCAAGGCCAGTTCAGCATCCAGGTCACGCCGACCGCTAGCCAAGGCGCCGTGACGGTCACGGCGAGCGTCCCCACGCAGGGGGGCGGCCAAGCCCTGGGGCAGGGCTGGATTGACCCGACCGTGTACGGCAACCAGCCGTGGACGGACACTGGCCTCACAGTCCAGGCGGGCCAGCTCGTCTGCGTGCAGGCCACGGGGTCCTGGGCGGGGCAGCTCTATGCCAGCGTCGGTGGCAGCCAAGGCACCCCGGTGCTCGTGGGGGCGAATGGGTGCTTCGTGAGCGGCACGGCGGGGGCGCTGTTCCTGGGCACGAACGGCGCGGTCCAGCCGGGGACGGTTGACGCGAACATCGCGATCGCGACGGCGTCCAACCTGGTGCCGACGCTGGACCTCACCACCTCCGCCTCGAGCGTGGCGCCGGGCGGGCAGGCCACGATCTCGGGCCAGCTCATGGCAGGCTCCTATCCCGTGGTGGGGGCGACGGTGAGCCTCAGCGCCACGGCGGGGAGCCTCAGCGCCAGCCAGGCCACCACGGACGGCCAAGGGCAATTCCAGGCGACGTGGACCGCGCCGCAGAGCGGGTCGACCACTATCACGGCGAGCTTCCAGCCGCCGGTAGGGAACGCGGTGCAACAGAGCATCCAGGAGTCGACGACTGCACCAACCCTGGATGTTTTGGCAATGGTCTACGGGGGATCGGCTGGAGCCACCGGCGGCAATGCGGCTTGGACGGCCCCTTCTGCTGCCTTTGATGACAATGTGGGAACCGTGGCTGCGACTCCTCATGTCTACGGATTTGTGCCCACCCAATTTACGTTAACCCGTACCTTGGCCAATCCTACATCCCTTGCGCAAATCGTCGTGGCCGGCATAGTCTCCAATTGGGATAACGCTGCGAACACCCAGACCGACGGCTTTACCGTCAACGGCTTGGTCAATGGCCAATGGGTGACGCTTGCGCCCTATGAGCCGCTGGCTCCGCAACTGATGTCCAACGGCCAGTATGTCTACACTCGGGTGATTACCCTGTCCCAGCCGGTGACGATTAGCGCCCTGCGGATCGTATGGCCAAACGCAGAGACGTCGTTTTTGGTCAATGAAGTATGGGGGTATGCGACACCCATTCCCGATCCCGTAACCTCCTCTCTCTTGGAGCAGTTCGCCACAAGTCAGCCACTGTACTAACGACTAAGGCGAGCCGTGTATCTCGATGGCCGCCCCGGCCCCTCCGGCCGGGGCGGGCCTCGTCATGGGTGAGCAGCCGCATAAAGGGGGGGATGGCCGTGATCTGGGCCGCGCTGCTGGGGTTGGGGCTGGTGGCCGCCGGCCTGTGGGGGATCGGCCGGGTGCTGGCGCGCCTGGGCCTGCCGGACCCCATGGCGTTCCACGCGGGGGCGGCGTGGCGGGCGCTGTGGTCGGGGCCGGGGGAGTCCGCCCCACCACCCTCGCACCATGGCGCGCCGGCCCCGTCCGCGGCGCCGCCGCCCGGACATGGCGCGGCGGGGGCGGTCCATTCGCCGCCTGCGGGGGGCCTGTCGGCGCATGGCCTGGGCGCGTGGCTCCCGCACCTGGGATGGGGCCTGGGGGCCCTGGCCCTCGCTTGGCAGGCCTGGGGCGCGGCGCTCTGGGCCTACAACGTCCCGGCGGAGATGCGGACGGGGCGCGCATGGCTGGACTGGGCCCTGGCCCGCTGGCCGGTGGTCACGGCGGGGTGGCTCCTGCGGCGCCCGGCCTGGGGCGAGGAGGCGTGGCGCAGGCACCGGGCGCTCTTGGAGCGGGCCGCGGCGGGAGGCGCCCCCGACGAGGGCCTGTGGCGGAGGGCGGCCGCCGTCCTGGATGCGGGCTTTGCCGCGAGCGAGCCGGACATCGTGTGGGGGGAGCCCGGCCCCGGCGGGGTGCGCCGGCGGCGGATCGTCATCGCCGCCGCGCCGGACGGCATCCGGCCGCAGTGGCCGATGGGCTTCCACGCCGCGGCCATGGAGGCGTGGCGCCAGTGGGCCGAGCGGTGGGCGGCGGTGGCGCTGCACCACGGCGGCATCCCCGGGGTCTGGGCGGTGGACGCCCACGGGGTGGTGCGCCCCGCCGAGCCGAAGCCGGCGCCCGCGCCCAAGGCCCCGCAGCGGCCCGCGGAGGCGCCGCGCGCCCCAGGGCCTCAGACGCGGTGGGGCGCGGGCGGGCTCCCATGGGGGCGGGTGGCGGGGGCGGCCCCCGATCCCCTGCCTCCGCTCGCGGCGCCCTTGCCGCCTGAGCGGGTGCAGGATGTCATCGCCGCCCTGGCCATGCTTGGGATCCCCGACGTCCGGGGTGAGGGCGGGGTGCGGGGGCTGGCGGTGGACACCACCTGGATCCGGCCACACCCCACCCAGGCCCAGCGGGTGCTGCGCATGGGCGAGGCGCTGGCGGGGCAGCTCGGGCATGGGAGCCAGCCGCTGCGGATCGCCTATGTGCAGGGGAAGCCGGGCGTGCTGGCGGTGGAGCGCCCCCGGCCCGACCGCCAGTTCGTCGAGCTGCTGGCGGCCGTGGCCCAGACGCCGCCCCGGGTCCGACAGGCGCTGGCCCAATGGGCGCTGCCGGTCTGCTGCGGCGTGGCCCCGGACGGCGGCATCGTCTGGCAGGACGCCGCGGGCTGGCCGCACCTCCTGGCGGGCGGCACGACGGGCGGGGGCAAGACCACGGCGCTGGCGGCCTGGCTGGGGAGCCTGTGCCTGACTACGCCGCCGGAGGACGTGGAGATCGCCATCGTCGACCCCAAGGCGGGCTCGCAGTTCCCGTGGGCGGCGGGCATGCCCCATGTGCGGCGGGTGCTGACCAACCCCCAGGACGTGGCGGCCCTGGTCGCCGAGTGGGCGGCCGAGGCCGACCGCCGGTACGCGGCCTTCGCCCGGCTGGGGGTGCCGGACCTCCGGGCGGCCCGCGGGAAGGGGGCGGTGGACTGGCCCTACCGCCTGCTGGTGGTCGACGAGTACAAGGACCTGAAAGACCAGCTCGACGCCGACACCGTGAAGGACCTGGAGCGGGACATCGGGCGGCTCGGCCAGAAGGCGCGGGGCGCCGGGATCCACGTGTGGCTCGCGACGCAGCATCCCCTGGCCGAGACGCTGTCGAGCCCGCTCAAGGCGAACCTCCCGGCGCGGCTGGCCCTGACCGTGGCCAGCGCCACGGCCAGCCGGGTGATCCTGGACGACGTGGGGGCCGAGGCGCTGACGGGCAAGGGGGACGCCCTGTTCTGGCACGCGGAGGCCCAGCGCACCCCGGTCCGCATTCAGACGCCCTGGGTGGCGGACGCCACCTGGGCGGCGATCCAGGCGGGCTGGGCGCCGGCCAAGGAGGCGGAGGCATGATCATCCACATCTGCGGCAACTTTTGCACCGGCAAGACGACCGCGGCCGAGATCCTGCGCCGGAGGCTCGGCTGGCCGGTGGTGCCCATCGGCCGCGTCCGGCAGGCCCTGCGCCACGAGCTGATGGCGTGGGCGGCCGCCAAGCGCCTGTGGGACGCCTGGGACCGCCCGGAGCCGGCCCCGGGGCGGTCCGGCATCTGGGTGTCCACGGGCCTCAACTGGCGCGAGGCGGTGGCATGGGGCCTGCGGCCCGAGTGGCCATGGGTGTTCCGGGTGCGGCTGACCGCGCCCGAGCGGGTGCTTCTCGACCGACAGGCCCGGCGCGCCGCCGCGGGGTTCGAGGACGGCGGCTACTGGCCGTATGCCGAGGGCACGGGCTGGCTGCTCCGGTCGCTGGCGGTCTACGACCGGGGCGAGGTGCCGTTCCCCCTGCCAGTGGATCTCACGGTAGGCACGGAGGCGCTGCCACCCGAGGCCGTGGCGGAGGCCGCGCTCGACGCCTGGCGCGCATGGTGCCGCCGGCGAGGTATCATCGTGCCACCGGCGGGCGATGGGCCGGTCTGATGCGTGATGCGCGGGGAGGAGGCGCCGACGACGATGCATATTCCTGAGACCTTCCAGGCGCCGCGATCCCTGCGGGACTGGTGGCGCGGGGTGCGGCGGCCCCCGGCGGAGCGGGCGGCCAGGCAGGCCCCCGCGGCCGATCCACCGCCATCACCGCCGGCCCCCTCGGTGACGCGGCCCGAGCCGCTGACCGAGGCAGCCGGGTGGCGGCGGCTGGTGCGCTGGGTGCGGCGCCTGCCGCCGGGCGCCCCGGTGACCGTCAACGCCGTGGCCCGCGCCATGCGGTGCTCCCGCTGGGATGCGTGGCGCTGGTGCCACGCCCTGGAGGCGGCGGGCGAGGTGGAGAGCGTGGCGCTCCCTCCGGACCGCCGGGGGCGGCCCCGGCGCCTGTGGCGGCGGCCCCAGGCCGGAGGCCCGGGGCATGGCTAGTTTCGCCGTCTGGGGCTGGGCCCTCGCCTGGGCCGCCGTCGCCGGGTACCAGGCGTGGACCGACTGGCGCACCCACCGGCTGCCCTACGGGGCCTCGGCCGTGGCCGCGGCCATCGGGCTCGCGCACTGGGCCTGGCTGGCGGGGCCCGCCGCGGGGGAGGCCGTGCTGCGCCATCTCGCGGCCGGCCTCCTGCTGGGGGCCGCATGGCTCCCCGCCTGGTGGTGGTGGGGCCTCGGCGACGGGGACGTCGTGGCCCTGGCCGCCATCGGCTGCGGCCTGGGGTTCGGCGGGGGGCTGGCGGCGGCCACGGCAGGGTGGGCGGTGACCGCCGCGGCGGTGGCGGGGCGCCGGATGATGCGCCGGCCGGCGCCCGCCGAGGTGCCCCTCGGCCCCGGGCTGTGGCTCGCCGCCGCCG
>JAIMAE010000096.1 GCA_023512105.1 Bacillota bacterium
AACTCCCGGACATCGTGCCCTCCTATCTGGCGGGACGCCGTGCCGCGGGAACACCGAACAAGCCGTCTCTGGGTTCCTCGGCTTCCCTGTGACCTCTCGGCAACCCGGCTACCCGCCTCTCAGCGGGCCCGTGGCTTTGCGTCCTTGCCTTGCGACAAGTTTGCCTTGATCGAGACTGCACATGAGACGATCCATGAGACTTTCCATGAGACGATTTCCGAGCCCATTATAGTGCGGGGTTCAGGCCTTGGAAAGAATTAGTTGGCAATTAACGGCGGGGGAATTTCAGGGTGGATTTCAACCCTGCACCTCTTAGCCGTGGAAGGCCAGTCGACGGTGAAAAGCGGGCGCCGCTTTAGCCTCTCCGGCGGAGATCGGCCGCTGGGAGGGACCGAAACCATGGCACACACCGGGTGCGATGGCCGATTTTGCGCAAACAAAAAATCCCAGGTTCACTGGGATAAAAAGTTGGTTTTTGCTCCGCCACGGGGAAGTTCTATCGACCTTTCCACCCCCGCTTATCCCGATACATGGCCAGGTCCGCCCGGTGCACCACCGCTTCCCAGCCAGGCTCGCCGGGCAGCCAGGCCGCCACCCCGATCGATACCCCCAAGGAGGCCAGCTCCTCTTTCAGCCGCCGGGCCAGACCGGTGGCGGTGGCGGCATCGGTCTTCGGCAATACCACCAAAAATTCGTCGCCTCCCCAACGAAAGACCCGGTCATCGCGGCGCACGGCGCGCCGCAAGCTTTGGGCGACCTCTTTCAGACGGAGGTCTCCAGCGGCGTGGCCCAGGCGGTCATTGACCGCCTTGAGTCCGTCGACATCGATAAACACGGTGGCCCAGGCCATGCCGGTGTGCTCCGCCATCCGGTGACAAGCCTTGAGATACCGTTCGCCCGCCATCCGCGTCTCCAAGGCGGTGACCGGGTCAAGGCTTCCTAACACCCGGCCGCGCCCAAACCGGGCACGGGCCCCGGACGAGCCGGCGCTGGTCAAATAGCTGCCGAGGAGCACTCGCAAGGCCCAGCGAAGCTTTCGCCGCGCCTGTTGGCGCGAGATGCCAAAGGCCTCGGCCACCTCGTCCACCGATGCCCCGTGGGCAATCAGGATCCACAATCTCAGCGCGTCCTCTCCACCGTCCATCTTCCTCGCCCCGCTGGCCCACCAGCGATCCAACGAAAGCTGTCGCCATGCTCGCTCTCGGTTGCTCTTTGACTCCACCTTTCCGCTCCCTTTCCCTTTGGGGTCATCCCCGCCCTACCCGGCGCCAGGCCTCTTCCTCGACCAAGGCCCGTTGCGCCGCCAGTTGTCCCCGTTCCAAGGTGCGTTCGGGACTTTCCGCAACGGCCGCCTCCACGGCGGCGATCCCGACCGCGGCTCGCCCTTCCCACCACCGCCGGATGCGTTCGGCCAGGCGAGCGGCCCCCGCTCGGCCGGTGGCCGGCAAGACGAGCAGTAAACAATCCTTGGCCCACCCGATGCGGTCAGAGACCCGGACCAAGGCGGCGACCTCTCTCCCCAACTCGGGCCCGTTCACCCCGGGCCCATAGGCGATGACCACCAGCGACCAGGGAATCCCGTGGTGCTTGTGCAGGCGGCTCAGCGCCCGACACCCTTTGAGGAAATCCTCGGAGGTCCACCCCAAGGTGCTGGCTGCCGGCATCGCCACCGGTCGGGCCTCTTCTTCTCCTTGCAGCTTGGCCAGGGCGTTTTTGGTGTGGCGCTGGACCGAGGCTCGGCTGATCCCCAGGCGCTCGGCGGTTTGCAGCACGCTAAACCCATCCAACAGGCACCGCAGCACCTCCCGCTCCCTTGGAGTCACCCGGTCCCATCCACCAGCCATTAAACGCCCTCCTGCTCCCGTCAGAACGGGTTTGTCTTGCGTTCACTCTAACCCTCCTCCCTTAGCGCTGTCAGTATCGCTTCGAGTCTCATTTCGTCAATCATCTGCGACCGCCAAGAGCTGCATGGCCAGTGCCCGGAGCGCTCGCTGGTGGGTCCGGAAGTAGGTAGCGCGGGAAATGTGCAGCCGTTCCGCCAACGCCTCGTGTGAACCACCGCGTTCAATGTAGTAGAGGGTCAACAAGGCACGCCCCAGCGGCACGGCGTCCAATTCAGCCGAGGCAATGGCATCCATCAACCAACGGCGGATGTTGGCCGGAGAAGGCGGTTTGGCTCCCGGCCAATGGTCGGCTATCGCCAGGCGTTGCAGACTGGTGGGATGATGCAGAGATTCCAGCGCGTGTTGCACGACCTTGGTCGCCTCGTTCACGGTGGCCACTGGCCGCCCTGCCCCACACTGCGACCGCAACCAGGTGGCGTAATCCCGCCCGGCCTCCCAAATCCACTGGCCTTCCCCGGCTCCGGGGACAAATCCCATCGCCAAAAGCTGTTCTGTCCAAAAGTCGGTGGTCGGAGCGGTCCAAAAAGCCCTACGAGATAGGGCCACATGAGCCCACCAGGCCGAGGCCAGAGCGCTTTCCGCCCCCGGGGCCCACCCCACCGTGCCCACCCCTTCCACCAGGGCCGCTTCGCCTGGCTCTCCGAGAAATCGGCCATGCAGCCACCCCACCGGGCGCCCATTGTCGTCAATGGCCGTCAAGGTCTCTGGGGCGTGTTCTATGCGCCCCCTCCATGTCATCGCTGGCGGTGGGCACGCCACGGCTTCCAGCACCGGGATGGCCAAAGTCGTCTCCCCGTCGTTCCCAGCCTCCCCGGTCGCCCAAAGAGCGGCACGCCACCGCCATTGGTTCGAGGCCCAGGGGCGAGCCTGCTCGACCAGGGGATAGGTCAGGCGGCGGAAGGGTAAGGAAAAGCCAAACACCCCGGGAGCCAGGCTGTCCAAAACCGGGAGGGCCACAAATTCCTCCCAATGGGCTTGCACGGCGGCCACTCCCACCATCGCCGCCATCAAGGAGCGATTGACCCACGGAACGACTTGGGCCGCGCCAATTAGCTCGTCCACCGAGTGGTCGCCAAATCCGGCCCGCCACGCCATGCGCCGTGACCCTGGATGTAGCCCGCGCTCGACCATGAAGGAGCAGAGCGCCAGCTCCGCAGGCGAGGCGAGCCCACTGCCATCCGCGGCCAGGCTGTCGGCAATCCGAGCCAAGACGGCCGGACGCCCGCCGGCCACCTGAAAGGCCAAGTGGCCCCATTCCTCGGGCAACGCCCGCCGCGTCCAATACCGCTCCATCTCCTCTGGCGTCCAGGGCTCCACCCGCAGCCAAGCGGTGCGCGCCTTGAGGCTCCGATCCCCTGACCACATGCGTTGCATGGGCTCTTGAGCCTCGAGGATGACCAGGACGGGACCATTCAGTTTGCCCAACACCTCCCGCCGCAACCACAGGTCAACGGCCCGCCAGGCACCGTAATCCTCAATCACCCAAACCAGGCCCTCTCCCTGCGCCGCCGACTCCAAAATCTCCAAGGCCCCCTTGGCGGCGGTAAGGACACCCTCCGACTGTAGCACAGTAGTGAGATGCCGGGTGACCGCCTCAGGGTTCGAAGCCACCCCGCCAGCCCGGGTGACCCAGACCCGCCCTCGGTGCCGGTGCTGGAGCCAAGCCTGCACCAACATGGACTTGCCCGCCCCGCTAGGCCCCTCGAGGTACACGATCCATGGTCGCTGGCGACTTCTTTGCCAAGCCGTCTCCAACAGCTCCCACTCGGCCGCTCGAATCAGAACACTTCCGCCTAGCGTCTCCAAGCCATCTTGTGACACCGCCTCGGTGACCTCTCGTCCGTCCATGCGCCGCTCCTTTCCCCGAAGAACTTGAGACCTGGCCACGCGGGCGCTGCACCCCATGGCTTCCGGCCCGGGGTTTGGCGCTCCCGCCCTCTGACACCAACCTAGCAGGGCCATATCACTCCACTCTTTCATTGCGCTTACAGGACTGTTACAATGGATGAAATTCTGGCGGAGCAACTACCCGCGCCACAATTTCGAAAGAATAGTCGGACTAGCTGGTTTTAAGAGGGGGAGGTCGCGCGGTGTCCGAGCCGTCGCTCTGCCTTTTAGGGCCTCCGGTCTGGCACGGACCCGCGGGCACGGTGGTCCTGAAGCCGTCCAAACCCACGGCGGTGGCAGTGGTGCTGGCCGCCCAACCTGGGCAGCTGGTCGCCCGAGGTCAGCTGTTGTCATTGCTGTGGGATGAGGTAGACGACATTGAAGGGCGCCGGGCCCTGAACACCACGCTCACCCGCACCCGCCGCGCCTGGCCGGCCATGCCCATCCGCGCAGAGGGCGACTACCTATTTTGGGAGCCCTCTTCCTCGGTGGAAACCGATGGGGAACGGTTTGAACGATTAAAGCGACAGGGCCATCTTGCGGAAGCAGCCGCGTTGTGGCGGGGACCATTTCTTCATGGCTTTGACCTTGCGGCTAGCCCCGCCTTTGACGACTGGCTAGAGCAATCGCGCCAGCATTGGGCCACCCAACAACTAGAGATTTTGGAGCACCTGTGCGATGACCTAGCGAAGCGCCACAAGTGGGCGGAGGTGGCTCAATATGCCGACATGGCCCTGGAGATTGATCCCTACGACGAGCGCTTCTACCGGCGGATCCTGCAAAGCCACTACTTTCTTGGGAACAAGCCGGCGGCCTTGGCGCGGTTTAAAAAGTTCCAACACCGGTTGCAGGTGGAGTTCAAGGCCTCACCAGACCCTGAGACCTTGCGCCTGGCCACCGCGATGGCCGCAGGCGAGGCTTTGACTCCACCGCCTCCGCCACCGGCCGCGCCCGCCGTGCGAGCCCTTCTCCCCTTGCGGGAGGCCCCGTTGGGAGCGCCCCGCTTTCCGCTGATCGGTCGCCAGGCGCCACTGGCCGCCCTCCATCACGCCTTGGACCGCGCTTTACAGGGTGAGGGACGGCTGGTGGTGGTGGCCGGAGAGATGGGGATCGGCAAGACCCGCCTCATCCAGGCCCTCTTCGAACCGGAAAGCCATTTTCTTTCCAAGGCGTCGACCGTTCTGGTGGGACATTGTTATGAAACGTCGGTCGAGTTGCCGTACGGCCCCTTGATAGAGATCCTGGCCCGCTGCGTCCCCACGGGCGCAAAGGAGCTCACCGCCAACCTCTCGGTGCTGCTCCCCCAGAAGGAGCGGGGAGGGGCCGAAGACGAGGCGACTCACAGCCCCTTAGACCGCTTGCGCCTGTTCGAGTACCTAAAACAGACGCTGACCAGTTGGCCGAGCCCTACGCTTTTAATCATCGAGGACCTGCAATGGGCCGACCAGGCGACGATGCACTTCCTCCCTTATCTCCTCCGCCATCCCCAACTGGACCGCCTCGCTGTGCTGGTGACGGTACGCCCCGGCTCCGCTCGGCCCGAGGTCGAAGAGCTCTTGTGGCTGTTGGAGTACGAAGGGCGAGGGCATCGGATCAACCTGGGCCCCCTATCTCGAGAGGCCACCGCCTCCCTGGTGGCGGAGGCGGCCGCGGTCAGGGACACCGAGGTGGTCGAGGCTCTGTTTTCCCAGACCCAAGGCAACCCCTTGTTTGCGATTCTCTGCGCGCAGGCGGTGGCCGCTCCGGGCACCGCCCAGGTTGAATCCGAGGACATCCCCATTCCCGAAGCGGTGCAGAAACTGGTGCTGGCACGGCTAAATCGCCTCTCCCCACCGGCCCAAGAGTTGGCGCGCGCCGCCTCCATCTTTCCCAGGCCGATGTCGCTGGAAGCCTTGGCCGCCACCGCCCAGATCGGGGAGGTGACGTTGGTAGAGGCGATCGAGACCCTGCAGCGTCTAGGCCTTATCGAGGAAACCGCCGCGCCCTCCCCGCTCCTTTATGAGAGTCACGACTTCTCTCCGTCGCAGGCCTTTCGATTCTCCCATCACCTGATTCGCCGGGCGATATTAAAAGATTTGAGCACGGCGCGCGCGCAGCTCCTCCATCGGCGGGCGTTTCAATACCTCGTCCAAGGTGTGCAACACCTGGCGGCTTCAGAGGTCGCGCTGGCCGGCATGGAGACCTTGGCCTATCACGCCACCGAAGGTGGACTGGCCTCCGAGGCATTGACCTGGAGCCTTCGCGCGGCGGATGCGGCGGAATCCGTCTTCGCCTATGACGACGCGGCGCGATTTTTGCGTCAAGCGCTCTCCCAACTGCGACATCTCCCGCCTAATCTGGAACGGCTTCGCTTGGGCATCGACCTGCGTCTGCGCTTGACGGAGATGGGGCTGAGCAGTCGCCCCGCCGAGCTGATGGAGTGGATCGGGCAAGCGGCCAGCGCCGCGTTGGATAAGGGACATCGCGTGGTCGAGGCGGAAACCCTGCAGGCCATCACCTTGGGGATGCAGGGCAAACTCAACCGCGCGCTGAACATCCTCGAGCGCTTGGTCAGCCTCTCCGAGAAGACCGGCAACCGCACCCTGGTCGCCTTGAGCAAAATGTACTATGGACAGTTGTTAGGACTGCGGGGGGAATTCCCCGTCGCCTCGGACATTTTGGCCCAGGTCATCCCCATGCTCGACGAGCTCGGTCGCGAGCGCGACGCCGCCCTCACCCGTTGCACCTGGGCCACCTTGATCGGTGCGCTCGGGCGGACCGCCGAAGGGCGGCAAACCTTGCTGCGCGTGGCCGATGCCTGCCTGGCCCGCGGCAACCTGGCCACGGCTGCCTATGCCTATTGCCATCTTACCGTCAACGCCTGTCTGTGCGGAGAATGGGAAAGTGCCCTGGGCTGGTGTCAATCCGCCGTAGAGTTGGCCGAAAAAGAGCACCAGCCCTTGCACGCGTATGTGGCCAAGGTCTTTCAAGGGCTTCCGGTGGCCCGGTTAGGGAATTTAAGAGAGGGCATCCGTCTTCAGGAAGAGGCCCTCGAATTAGGCCAGCGCATCCGCCTGCGTTTGCTGGTGGATCGCTCCTACGCCCTTTTGGCGATGATGCAGCTGGAGGCGGGAAATCTCGACTTGGCCCGCCAGGCCGCCTCTACCGGCTTGGAGATCGCCCGTACCGATGGCTATCTGGTAGGGGTGGCCATGAACCTCAAGGTCTTGGGACAGATTGCGCTGGCCTCGCAAAACCCCGAGGGGATCCGCCACTTACAAACGGCACTGGAGCAATTTACCCGGATATCGATGTTGCCCGAAGTGGCCCGCTGTCACGCCGCGTTGGCGCTGGCCGCGTCTAGTCCCCAGGAGCGGGCCGATCACGCCGAGCGGGCGATCGCCTTGTTTACCCAAACCGGTCTCCAGGTTGACCTAGCGCGCCTGACTCAAGCCTTAGAGGAAAACCCCTCCAAGTTCGAACCGGCGTTTTCTGTCTGGTAGAGAGAGCACGATCGCCGGAGGGCGAGCCATCGATACCCGAGGTAGGTCAGGCCAGAGGCCATGATAATCCCTGCCGGTTTTCCCACCATGGCCCCCCATTGACCAAAATTGGCGGTCAAAAGGGCTGTCACCGCCCCTTGCACGGCCATGCCGAGCAGAGCCACCGGGTAATACCCCCATAGCGGCAACGCGCGTTGGAACGTCAACCGCGAATGTAATCGGTGGCCAACCGCGGTTCCGGCCATCCACCCGGCGACCGATTCGGCCCCCGCCACCCAGGGGTTGAAAAATGGAGGAACTAAGGCCATCAGCAGGTAGAAGACCACTAGGTCTATCCCGGTGTTGGCAAGCCCAACGGCCGTAAAACGCGCCAATTCTCCCCAAGGAATGCTCGCTCCGACCGTTGGCCAGAATTTCCTCTCCTGAAATTTCCCAGCGTCAATCACGGCCTTCTCCTCCACCTTGGTCCAGACCATCCAGAGTCTCTGCAGGTAGGGTAACCCAGGGGTGGGAAGCGGCGCAGTCTCAATCCACGTCTACATCCGCGTCTAACACTGCCTATCACGCTCAAATCGGGTCAAGAGGCGGGCCATCAGCCCGCTGGGTCCGGCTGGTTTCCCGGATTGGACCGGACCAAGCGGCGACCGGCGATACCTGAAGATCGTTCAGCCGGATTGCAGAGCCCTGCAACCCTGGGTCTCCTCTGGGTTACCCCCCTAGCCACCGCCGTCCGGTGCGCACCAACGAGATGACCGTCGCCGCGCCGGCCAGTCCCATCAGGCTTAAGACCACGACTTCCAACGAAAAGTGCAGACCGTCGACCAAGGTGGGGCCCGTTGGCCCGCTGATCAGGTAATCTCGGGCGGCAAACACCGGCAATATCGTACCCAGGGAGACCTTGGCAGCCAGGGGCCACAGCAAGACGGTGAGAATGCCGGCGTAGACGGCGTGGAGCAGGCGGGCCAACATGTAGGGCTTCATGGAGATGTCGGTGTCGGCCAACACCGAAGCCACCTGCCCATGCACGGACAGCCCCGACCAGGCCACGATCGCCGAGACCACGGCCAGTTGCTGGATGAGCGGGGCTTGGGCTTGTGCCGCCGCGCTAGCCCCCAAGTCGATCTCAAATATGCCCTGGACGGCCGCGGAAACCAAATTCGGGGAGAGTCCGATCAGCCGGAAGATCCAGTCCAGCGGGGTGCTGACCACGGTCAAAATGTGGGTTTCAGTCAACACCCGGAGCGTTACGGCAAACAGCACGATGAAGCTCATGATCATGAACAGGGTGCTCACCGATTCGGAAATGGCCTCGTTGACCACCCGTCCGAAGGGACGGCCATCTTCCGCGCGCGCCGTCAACATGGCGTCAATCGCCCGCCTCCACATCCCTTGCCACGGGCGCGGCGGCTCCGGCGTCTCGGGTTTCCCCCGTCCATAGAAGCGGAAGGTCAACCCCACCAACAACCCAGAGAGATAATGCGCGACGGCCAACAGCGTTCCTAAACCCGGCATGCCAAACATGCCCACAGCCACTGCTCCCCACAAAAACAAGGGGTCGGCCGAGTTGGTGAAAGCCAAAAGCCGCTCGCCTTCCACTTTCGTACAAAGCCCCTGGCGACGAAATTTAGCCGTCAACACGGCGTCCATCGGGTAGCCGGCGGCCAACCCCATCGAAAACACGAACGACCCCACGCCCGGCACCCGAAACAAGGGTCGCATCAAGGGTTCGAAAAAGACCCCCAGAAAGTGAACCATCCCGCTGGCCAACATGATGTCCGAGAGAATAAAAAAGGGGAGCAGCGACGGGAAGACGACTTCAAAAAACAGTTTTAAGGCGCCTACGGTTGCGCGGTAGCCTTGTTCCGAAAACACGATCAGGGCCACCGTCAAGCCCAGCATCACAAACCCCGTGGCGATGGTTGCATTGCGCGGCGGCTCTAACGTTCCCGGTCCCTTCGACACTCCCGTCCCTCCCCACTGATTCCGTCCAATTGTTGCTTCACCCTTATATGTCTGGGGAAAGACAAGTATGTATCCCCCGTCGTCCTGGACCGGGGCTTGGGCGGGCGGGTACCAGCGGCTGGGCTAAAGTATGTTGCCGAGAGCAGCAAACGCACTTGGCCGGCGGCGACCCCAGACTCCCGCCAGCCCGTGGCCTCTCAGCCCCAACCCGTATCCGTTAGCGACCATCACCTAGGGACCCGACGCGAAAAAAGCTGGCGGTTCTCCGAGGCGTCCCGAAACGTTATCCCTCACGGTTAGGGTCGACAGTCTCCTGGCGATGCCTAATCCCCCAAGGCATTCACGATCTTTTCCCGGGATAGGACGATTCGATCGGCTTGTCCTACCATTTGGTGTGCCACGTAAAAACGCCGGGCACGTCGAAGCGCTATCGGTCGCTTTCCGGTTCCGTCTTGACTTTTCCCGGCGCCAGTCCTTGCAGCATGATGTCGGCGGTCCTCTCGCACGCCGCGGCAAAAATTTGCACCAGCGCGTCCTCGCGCCCTGGATCAAAGTCGGCCAGCGCAGCAAAATAAGCTGCTCGCTCCTCGGGCTGAATGATCGCGATAGGGTAGCCCGCGCGCATCAGTGCCAGGTTTGCGGCGAGCCGGGCCGTTCTCCCGTTCCCATCCACAAAAGGATGGATGCCGACCATTCCACCATGAAACCGAGCTGCCCGGCGTACCGGATGATAGTCCCCCCAGGTCGCCCAATCCGCGAAGAGGTCGGCCATCAGGGCCGGCACCAACGCAGGCGGAGGAGGCGCGTGAACCGCGCCCTGAATCCAGACCTGGACATCCCGATATCGCCCGGCCTGTTCGGGCTGGGATCTCCGCAGCACCAGGTGGTGCAAGTTCCGTAAGTCCGTTTCCGTAAAAGGGGTGTCCTGGTGCGCGAGTTGATACATGTAGTCGAAGGCCTCCGCGTGGTCGAGAGCTTCCAGATGATCCCGCAGAGACTTTCCGCCAATCGTCAAACCTTCGAGCACCACCGTGGTCTCCTGGCGGGTGAGGGCATTGCCCTCGATGGCATTCGAGGTATAGGTCGTCTCCACGCGCAGCCACGCGCGCAGGCTCTCTATCGTCTCGGGCGGCAGCGGCCGGGCGGCGTTCAGACGGCCAACCTTCTGATCCAGGCGACCCCATAGGTCCTCCATGCTTGCTACCTCCTGTCCATCGGAAGCTCTCCCACCGTCCTGCCATAACCATGACGAGATACAGATAAAGCACAGCGCATTGACTACATCCCGCTATCTTGCTAACGCCTATCCGAGCTACGATCGCGGTAACCCCACCGACGCAACACGTGCCTCTCAAGAATCGCGGAGAGTATTAAAGAAAAATCGTCCGCACCAGCGCATCTATTAGCTTAATCGCAACTGGTCGGAATCCCTACTGGGAGCGCAACCCGCAGGAGTGCCCTCCTTTCCCCAGCTTATCGCATCCGCCGCCCCTTCAGCCTACTTCCTTATTGGTTAGTCTCAGTAGTGGATAAGTTTTTGCGGTCCAGGCTCGCTGGATCAGGGGAATGGCCACGGGATCCAGTCCCGAACCGTCGGCATCCAAAAAGGATTGGCGTGTTCGGAAGCGTTCCGGAAAAGGCTTTGCCCTCCTCACGATCCGATCGCTGGGAAACGAGTCGCCTTTCCGGAAGGACGTTCCCCCCTCCTTCGGACAGCGGGTAGCCGGGTGGGGCTGTGCCGCAAAGCCCACCCGGTGGGGAGACCTTTAGAAAAATCCGATGCGAAGATTGTAGTGCAGCGAAAAGGAGATTGGCTCGCTTGGGATTGGGCCGATGGCCTTGGAGCAGCGGGAAGGCCAGCTGGTGACGTGGGTCCAGGGCGTCCGACGCGATGTCCGGGTGGTCATCGAGACCTCGC
>JAIMAE010000097.1 GCA_023512105.1 Bacillota bacterium
CTAAGAACTTGTGCGAGGAGTAGTCATGGCACAGCGTTGGTTCCACCTCGTGGCTTTAGGCGGCCTGACCTTGGCGGCGGCGGCCTGCGGACCGCCGCCGGGCACGCCGGGGCCCTCCAGTGCCCCGAACCCCAGTAAGCTCAAGGCGTCGGTGCTGAAGGCGATATCCTCCTGGCAGGCGGTCTCGGTGCAATTCCAGGACTCGGTGCAGCAAGGCGGCCACCTCACCCAATATCAAGTCGACCTCAGAGCTGAGAGGGGCGCTTGGCAGCTTACCGTCAACGGCGGCGGGCTCGACCAGGTCGAGGCCAGCTACGACGGCAACGCGGTGGTGGTGCGCCAGCCGGGGAGCGCGCCCCCGGTGGTGCTCCCCGCCCTCAGCCCCTCCCCGGCCCAATTCCGCCTCTTCATGCCGGACAATTTCTCGGCCTTGATGCAGTCGGCCTCCATCAACCGGGCCAGCCTGGAGAACCGCGACGTGGCTCGTCTGGACTTCACCGGCACCCTCGCGGGGGGCAACAAAGTGGATGCCACCCTGTGGTTTGACCTGAATCAAGGGATCCCCCAGGCGCTGCGGATCGCCAACGGGGGGGTGACGGTGGAGGAGAAGGTCTCCCACTTCGCAACCCAACTAGCCAACGGACCGCTCTCTCTGCCCTTGCCACCCGCAACCCCGGTGACGGTTGCCGAAGGCCAGGGAGCGACCTTGTTCTCCCTGGCCTCGGCCGAGGTGCACTTCCCTGCCTTGGTGCCTCCTTCCGCCGCCAATCTAAAATTGCTGCACGTGGACAGCCCTCCAGGCTCCACGCCCTCGGTGTTGCTGTTGCACTACCAAGCTCCCGACGGAAGCCCGCTATTGGTCAGCGAGCGCATGGGGGCGCCCACGCTGCCCCAAGGGGCCACCGTGGTCAGCCGCAGCGATTCCGGTTTCACGGTGGAGGAGGCGCTCTTGCCGCGCGGGGAGGCGTTTGAGGCGGTGAACTTCGGAAACCTCTGGGTGGCGATGGAAGGGCCCACCACCGCGGTAGAAGAGGCCTGGTCTCGCTGGCTTGCCGCCTGGAGCAGCGCCCCGTCCACTCCCTCGCCTGCGCCGTAGCCCCGTTGCCGCCCCAAAGTGCATCATTCGGTCGGGGCGGCAACGGACGAGGGCAGCGGCTAGCCGGCGGATCCTTTCTCCAGCAGTCCAATGCCGAAGAGCTCGCGGGCATTCTCACCTAAAATGCGCCGTTTTTGCGCTTCGCTGAGGAACGGCAAGTCGTAGATGACGCTGGGGGTGTCGAAGTCCCAGTGCGGGTAGTCGGAGGAGTAGACCAGCTGGGTCTCCGCCTTGATCATCTTGAACGTCTCTTCCAGCATGGCGTCGTTTCTCACCCGCTCCATCGGCTGCGAGCTCCAGTACATCTGCCGCATGTAGTCGGAGGGCAGCTTCTTGAGCAGGGGGGCTTCCGACGAGCGCATCATGTACTCGTTGTCAAACCGCTGCATCAGGAAGGTGATGTAGGCCAGCCCCCCCTCGATCCACAGCACCTTCAGCCGCGGGAAGCGTTCGAGGATGCCGTTGATGACGAAATTGGCGATGTGGATCATGTTGTAGAAGGGAAAGCCCAGGGCGTGGACGGAGATGAATTTATTCAACTGCGGCATCGCGCCGTGGGTCCAGTCGTAGGCGGCGTGAAAGGCCAGGGGCAGATTGGCGGCTTCCAACTCGCGGTATAGCGGCATGTAGCGGTTGTGGTGGACCGGCGCAAACCGCACGCTGGTGACCATGAACCCGACCACCCCAGGCCGCCCCCCGAACTCTTTGACCATCCGCACGCTCTCCTCCGGGTCGTTGAAGGGGAGGTAGAGCATGGTGCGAATCCGTTCCGAATTGGGCAGGATGCGTTCACACATCCAGTGGGCGTAGGCACGGGCCATCGCCACCTCCACGTCCACCTGGGGGTGCATCCCCAAGTTGAGCATGGGGGTAGGGAAGAGCACGGTGTAGTCGATGCCCATCTGGTCCATGTAGCGGTGAATCAGGACCACATCGCGGGGGATGCCGGCCTCGGTTCGCTCCTCCTTGCGGCGGACGTAACGGGTGATGCGACCGGCCATGTCTTGGTTTCCCACCTGCACCGGCATGATCCCAGGGCGGCTGGAGCCCTTCTGAATGCTGGCCAGGGCCATGTGTCGGATCACCGGATCTTCGATGTACTCCGCGATCTCGGCAAAGGCCTCGGTCTCGTAATGGTGGCAGTCGACGTCGATGATCAAGAAGTCTTGGAAGCGGCGGTCTTTGGCCTGTTGGGCGGCGTGTTGCAACAGCCGCCGGGTGTCAAAGGTCTCCCGTTCCGGGACGATGGTGGCCATGCGTTCAACTCCTTCCTTGGGTGCGCACGCTCGGCGACGTCATCGCCGGGCGTCACAGTCGACGTAGACGGCGCCATCGCGAACGGTGACCGGATAGCGGCGCAGCTTCAGCCGCCGGTCGGGAGCGCACTCCCCGGTGGTCACGTCGTACTCGTAGCCATGCCAGGGGCAGACGATGTGGATTTCGTCCTCGGAGAAGCGCTCGCCGGCCACCGTGCGATCCTCGCGCAAGACCGCCTCCACCTTGCCCAACAGGGTGCCTTCGAACACCGGCCCCCCTTGGTGCAGGCACCAGTTGGAATAGGCGTAAACCTGGCCTTTTAAGTGGACCAACCCGATCTCTCGATTGTCGATCACCACCACCCGGGCGCTCGGGTCAGGTAGTTCGTCCAGGTGGATGGCAAACCGTTCGGCCATACCAGCTAACCTCCTTCAACGGCAAGGTCAAGACCTATCAGGCGTCCTCTGAGACGGCAAACCGGCCGATGTGCTGCCACATCCCCACCTCGAAGAGGTTGAGGTGGACCGCCTCCAGCAGCGCGTTGATCAGGATCAGGGCCTCGGTGGCGCTGACTTGGTCGGCCAGCACCGGCGGGGGCATGGAGCCCTGGCTGCTTTCCCCGGACTCCACGGCCATCGCCTGGCGGGCGTAGGCTTGGATCGCCCAGGTGAGCAGCGCCCGCAGCGACTCCGGGGGAGCGGAGGCCAAGACCTCCGCCCAGGCCGGGTCGGTCAGAGAGGTGGGAAGACTGGCGGGGAGAGAGTGGGATAGGCTCATGGCAACTCCTTTCCTTCAGTAGCGCTGGGCGCCCAAAATGCCCGAGGCCACGGCGGCCAGCAGGTAGAAGAGCAGGATCAACAGAAAGCCCGGGGTGTAATTGCCGTTGGCCGCCCCAATGATCCCGCCCATGGAGATGGTGATCAGCCCGGAGAGGGTGATGCCGACGGCGGAGGCCAGCCCCACCGTCGAGGCGATGGCTTCCCGCTCCGCCACCGCATGGGGCAGGCTCCAGATGATCACCAGGGCGGCGGTGGCGGTGGCCGAGGCCAGCGCGTAGCAAGCGCCGGCCAGTCCGGCCGGCAGCACCAACACCAAGGAGAGGAAGAGCGCTCCGGCCAGGAAGTTCCCAAAGCCAAACCAGCCTCGGCGCTTGACCCGGTCAGACCAAGTGGCCAACAGCAGCGCCCCCAGCCCGCCGACCACCGCCTCGGCGGAGATGACCACGCTCATGTTGGTGACCGGGAAGTGCAGGACCTGGGTGAGGTACTTGGGACCGAAGGTGGTCAGGCCGTAGAAGCCGGCGGTGGCCCCGAGGTCGATCAGGGCGATCAACCAGACCCGATAATTGCGGACGGTGTCGCGGAAATGAAAGACGCTCTCCGACCGGGTGGGGATGCGCAGCTGGTCGAGCTGCCGCACCAAGGTGCCCTGCTCGATCACCTCCAGCTCCTCCGCCGGGAATCCCGCCACCTGTCGGGGCGTCTCCGGGACCAGGGCGAGCAGGTAGACCAGCGGAATCAGGGGCAAGGCGGCGCTGACCCAAAAGGTGTTTTGCCACCCCACCGTTTTGAGCAGCCACTCGATCAAAAGCGGGGTGATGATCGACCCCACGGTGATGCCCACGGTCCAGGCGGCCTGGCCGCGGGCCCGCTCGCCGAAGGGCAGCCACTGGGCGGAGTACCACGCCATCAGGGGCACCGCGAAGGCCTCGATCACCCCCAGGGCCAGGCGCAGGACGGCCAGCTCGGCGTAGGTGCGGGAGACGGCGTGAAGGGCCATCACCACGCCCCAGGCCAGCATCCCTACCACCGCCACCCGCCGACCGCCCCAGCGCTGGATGACCGGTCCCCAAAGCAGGCCGAAGGCGCCGTAACAAAGCAGAAAACCGCCGGTCAGGAAAGCCAGGCGGGTGGGGCTGGAGAGGAGGCCAAACTGGGTCGCAAAGGGACGGTTGACGAACATGAAGGAGATGTTGATCTTGTCGATCTGCATGGTCATCATCAGCAAAAAGAGGAGCGGAAACAGCCGTGTCCAACGGCGAGGCCACGTCTGGGCCCGCCGGCCGCGGTCGATATCGACTTGGATCACCTGATGCCCTCCTTTCTGCGTCCCTCACGGCGAAGTGCGGCCACCGGATGCTGGAGCCCTACCGATGAACGCACCAGAGATAGAGCGCCACCAACAGCCACATGGCCACGGTGTACAGGCGAAGGGCGAGCAACACCCAGCGCCTGCCCCCGAGGGTGTGGGTAGGGGCAAGCCGGGCAACGCGCGCCCGGGCCAGCCGACGCCACCAGATGGCCTCGGCCAGGGAGGAGGGTGACAGTCCTTCGGCATTCGGCTTGCGCAGCTTGCGCGTGGGGATGCGGGGAGTAAAGACAGACAAGCGCTTCGGATCTGATGCCATGGGGACCTCCTCGTCTTTGCCTGACCCACTCGCTGTCACCGGATGGCGATCAGGTTATCAGCTTGTAGCGCCAAGAAGGGCGGGTGGAAGACAAATGCTTCCACCCCGCTGCCCCACCCTTCCGGAGCGCGCTCCCCAGGGCGGATGGGGGCCTGCTCACCGCGCGTAGCCGGCCAAGGCCAGGCCAAAGCCCATGGAGGCAACAAGCCACACCGCGGCGGAAACAAGACCTTGGCGAAGGGCGAAGAGGCCCACAGAGGGAAAGATCGCCGCCTGGATCAAAGGATTGATGAGGTCGACCAACGGCAGGACGACTCCCACCAAAAGAAGCCAGAACAGCACCCCGGCCATCGCGCCGGATGCCAACCACGGTCGTTCTGAGGCGGCCAGGAAGCGCTCGTAGCTTAAAACCAACGCCAAGACCAACAAGCCTTGGATGGCCAGGCCGAGAAGGCGCGCGAGCATCGGCTGGTCGGTAAAGAGGGTGCCTAACCACAGGTCCAGCTGAATTGGCGGACCGCCCAGCCACGGCGAGCAATGCAGGATGGCCGAGAACACCATCCAAGCCCACAACCCGGCCAGCCCCCGTCGTATCCACAGGCGATGGGAGGAGGCGGCCAGCGGCTCGAAGATCTGGCGCCAACGCGGGTCGGTCATCAGGCGAGCTCCTTTACCGTGAGAGGATTGCTATTCGAGGGGTATGAGCGCGGCGGGCCCTCATGCGTGGCAGTTGGTGGGGAGATTGGTGGCCTGAAGGTAGTTCAACCAAAAATCGACGGGAGAAAGCTGCCAGCCTACGACTCCGTGGCGATGAAAGCGGGGGTGATGGAGGCTGCGATGCCAAAGTTCCAGGCCGTAACTGGAAGGGGAGAGGCGCAGTACGGTCTTTCCGCTCTCATCTTCCCATTCCACCGCTTGGTAGGCAAAGCCATGATGGGTGCCCGAACGCACCTTGGCGCGAAGGCCCGGCAAGGCCAGCCGGTCTAGTGGCGGCACCCACTCGCACCAGTGGCGCCAGTAGCGCAACTGATATCGCCCGCGCCGGATTTCCGGAAAGCGCTCCACCTCGCTCGCTTCCCTTCTCGGCTCTTCAAGGAATTGGGGGAATATTCCATGCTCCGGGCCGAGATTCCTGCTTAACCTTCCAGCGGGGTTTGACGACCGTCTGGCCGCGCGATCAGCCCCACGCCCAGCAAGGTCAAGACGCTCAACAGGCCGAAGCCGGTGAGGAGCACCGGCAAGGCAAGGAATCCGGCCAAAGCCCCCAGCGCCATCGGGGATGCCACCTGGGCGAGGCGGTTGACGGCGGTGCGCCATCCAAACGCCAATCCCCGGGCCTGGGAGGGGACCGATTCGGCGAGCAGGACGATCAAGGCGGGTTGGCTGACGCCGGTTCCGGCTCCAAAAAAGGCCATCATCGCCAACTGCCAGGCCAAGTGGGAGTCCACTGGGGTGAGGGCGATGCTGGCTCCCATCAGGCTAAGCCCGAGCAGAAGCAGGGTGCGATAGGGTACGCGGCGAGCCAAGCGTTCGGCGCCGACCGCAAACAGCGCGCTCATCCCGGCGGCCAGGCCTAAGAGAATGCCGATCGACAGGGGAGCGAAGTGGTGGCGGTGCAAAAAGACGATGTAAAACGACGCCCGCAAGGCGATCAAGGCAAGCCGCACCACCGTGGTCACGGTGACCAGGCGCATCCCTGGGTGACGCATCAGATGGGCGGCGGCCTGGAAATCCGAAAGCGGGGAGCTTTTCTCCCGGGGGCGGAGCCTGGCCTCGGGCAGGCGGATGAGCAGCGCTGCTCCCGCGACCAGCCAAAGCCCAGCCGAGGAGCAGAGAAAGGCCACGGGGATGCCAAAGTGGGTCAACAGCGCCCCCGCAGCCACCGGCCCGCTCAGGTTTCCGATTTGGGCCGAAAGGCTAAGCCAACCAGCACCGCCCTTGGACTGGCCGGGGCGGGTCACCAATGCCTGGGCCCCAATCCAGGCCGCACTGCGGCCAAGTCCGGCAAAGACCTGCCACAGCGCCAGCGTCCACGGGCTTGCCACCCAGGCGGTGAACAGGGTGGCCACTGCCGCCACCAGCGACCCCCAGAGCACGATCCGCCCCGCCCCTAGGCGGTCGGCCAGCGCGCCGATGGGGATGGCCAAGACCATGGGGGCCAGCGAAGGCGCGGCCACGTCCACTCCTAGCACAATCGGCGGGGAGTGGAGGTTCAGTGCCCAAAGGGGGATGAGCAGCATCGCCATCGATTGCGAGATGCGTTCGCTGACTCCCACCGCGTAGGCCAACTGGAGGCTTCGGGCGGGCGTCGGGCTGGGTGAGGGATGCCTCGCGGAAAATTCCACAGCCCCCGCCTCCCTTCGTGCTGGCCCCACAACCGCCTAATAGTTCACTGCCCCACGGCTACAACCAGGGCTTAAGCTCGCCCTGTCTGGGCTGATAGCCCACCTGCGGGGAAGATGCCGAGCCGGTTTGCAGGTGGGACCAGGGGCAGTCCGGGCACCTGTGCCACCATGGCAAGGTGAAAGATTCCTGGTTGGCAGTCGTCGTGCTTCTGGAGCGCCGACTTGGGATGGCTGTCCGCTTGCGCAAGGAGGGTTCGGCGACGTATGGCAGGCGGTGTTGAACCGCTTCATCGTTGCCAAAAGAGCCGCGGAGTGCCCGACCGTTGGTTGGAACTTTACTATCGGCGTCACGTGCATAAGTGGATTTTAACACAGAATTCTCAAATGGAAGGAGGTGGCCGAGCCTCGCGGCGGGCGTGCACGGCATACCATGATGCCCAGTCGGAAGGCTGCAAGTGAGGCCGGTTTTTCGCGGTCAGCAGCCGCCATTCGACGAGGGGCGTGGTGTCCGGCTGTTTCCTTGGCATCCACACGACCGCGGACCGGGGCGCAGAAGGTCCGGATGGCTTGGCGGGTTAGGCCTGTTCAGGATGGGAGGCTTCATGGGTCGAAGCGCCCGCCTAATCGGAAGGCGTGGGGCTCGGCAGTCTACGCGTGGAGCGACATCGTCGACGCCTTGGATCTGCGGCCGATCTATCCAACCTATGCCAGTCTGCGCGGCCAGCCGCCCTACGACCCGCGGATCATGGTCAAGATCCTGGTCTACGGGTACGCTCGGGGCCTCCGCTCCTCGCGCCAACTGGCTCGGGCGTGTGTCGAAGACCTGACCTTTCGGATTCTGACCGGCAACCTGCAACCGGATTTCACCACCATCGCCCAGTTTCGGCGGCGGCATCTGCAGGCCTTGGGGGCATTGTGGGTGGAGAGCGTGCGGTTGGCCCAGGAAGCCGGGTTGGTGAAAGGCCGGGAGGTGGCCATCGACGGGACGAAAATCCAGGCGAATGCCTCCAAGCACCGGGCGATGCGCGACGGGCGCATGGCCGAAGAATTGGCGCGCTTGGAGCAGGAGATCACCGCGTATCTGCGGACCTTGGAGGCGACCGACCACGCGGAGGATGCGGCCCACGGGCGGACGGCCGACGGGCCGAGGCGGCGGGCAAACGGGCGCCGCCGCCCCCCGACGAGCCACCGCCGCCGGATCCGAAGGCGCAGAGCAACTTCACCGACCCCGATTCCCGCATCACGCGCAATGCCGATAAGGCGTTCATCCAAGGCTACAACGCCCAGGTCGCGGTGGATGTGGAGACCCAGATTATCTTGGCGGCCGATTGCACCAACCAAGCGGCCGACGCCCCCCATCTCTTACCCCTCCTGGACCAAGTGACCGCCCACCTGGGGCGGGCGCCCCAGGGCGTGCTGGCCGACGCCGGCACCTGCAGCGACGCCCATCTGGAAGCCTTGGAAACCCGCGGCATCGATGCCTTGATCCCGCCGGAGAAAGTCCGCCACCGGGCGTGGCGCACGACCCGGGCGCCCCGCGGTCGGATTCCGCGCCACCTCTCGCGGAAGGACCGGATGCGCCGCAAACTCCAGACCCAAGCGGGCCGCCGACGCTATCGCCGCCGGATGACGTCGGCCGAGCCGGTGTTTGGCTTCCTCAAAGCGGTGCACCGCTGTCGGCAGTTTCTGCTCCGGGGCTTGGCCCGGGTGCGGGCCGAATGGCGCTTCCATTGTGCCGTCCATCACTGGCAGAAGATCCTGCGCTATGGCACCGGGCGGTGGCGTCGTCTGGCCCCGGTCCCCTGCGGAGCGAAGGGGGAATCCCCTGCGATCGTCACCGTGAGGAGACGGCTTCGGGGCTAAGCCCCCCTCGATCCCCCATCTAGAGCCCATGCTGCCACCCCGTTTCCCCGTGAATACTTCCACAAGCTCCTAGGGGGCGAACCCACGCCGAATAGAGGTACAATAGGTTCGGGGGTGGTCTCAATGGCGCGCTCCGAAACCCGCGAGTCATCCACAGAAGATCTTGAGGAGGCTCAGATCGTCGCGGCCTACCGCAGGAAGCTCGTCGAAGTGCGCCGTCACCGCCGCCAAGAGGCGGAGCGGTTGGCGGCGGCGCTTGCGTCCGACGGCGCCCAGAAGGTGATCCTCTTTGGGTCGATGGCCCACGGCGCGGATGCCTTCGACAGCGACATCGACCTCGTGGCCATCTCCGATGCCGTGGGGGATGTGCCGTTCCACCAGCGCGCCGCAGAGGCCCTGGTCCGGCACAACCCAACCATGCGGGTTGATCTGTTGATCTACACCCCCGAGGAATGGGAGGCGTTGGTGCGGTCCCGGAGGTTCGTGCGGGACGAGATCGCCGGAAGGGGTACGGTGCTGTATGAGCGAGCTCGATGAGGCCAAACGTTGGCTCGCGCAGGCGGCCGTCGATTTGAAGACGGCTGAGGACAACATCCAGCTACACCCCTATGCCGCATGCTTCTTCAGCCAGCAGGCGGCCGAGAAGGCCGTGAAGGCCTTCTCCATCGCGGAATCGGGAACCTATCCGCGGGCGCACGACATCATGGGCGCCTTGAAGGCCCTTCCGGCACTGCAAGATCTCATCCCAATGCAAGATGCGATCCTCCTGGACTCTTTCTACATTGGCACGCGATACCCGGATGCATGGCCCGGCGGTACGCCTGCCGAGCGGTTCTCGCAGGAGCAGGCCCAGGAGGCGTTCCAGCGGGCCTCGAACATTGTGGGCGTGTGCGCCCAGCTCCTCGCCGAGTTCGAGCGGGCGGCGGGTGAACCCCCCGGCGACGAAACGCGGTGAACTCACCACCCCTCGCGTCGAACCCCATCGCATCAACAGGCGCCGCGACGGCGCCGTTTTCTTTTCCGGCGTGCCCGGAAAGCACGGGTCGTCCGTCCGGTGAAAGTCTGGCCTCGGAAGGGGCCAAGACATCCGGGGCGAGCAAGGTATCAGGCCGTAACGAGAAGGGAATCCTGCTGCGTCGTCAAAAGGCCTCTCGAGGGTGAGAAGGGGGAGCGGAGCCGCGCGTATCTGGGTGAAGGCCAGGGAAGCGGTCAAGAACTTGGCCGGCAACAGTGGAGACCTCTCCGGCGTAGAGGGAGCGGCATGGTATCAAGGGTGACGTAGTAAACCGGCAAGACCCTCCCGTGCACGGGGCCATGCGCTCCGGTAAGTGGCCGCCCATCGACGACCTGCCCTGCGAAACGTTCGATTGCCTGGACCGTGTGCGGGCGGCGTGTCGGATCATCCCCTGGCGCCTGCTGTGGTGGACCTATATGGCCCGCGAACAGCCGAAGGCCCCCTGTACCACCGTCTTGCGCTCTTCCGAGTGGGCCGCATTGCCTGGCGCCCACACCCGCCGCCGGGAACCGCCGCCCGCGCTGGTGGATTTGCGCACCGCCGTGCGCCGGATCGCCCAGTTCAGGGCTTTCTCCCCGGACGGGGGCGCGACGGCGAACCCGGCGTCAAAACGCTCTGGCGCGGTTATCGGCGCCTCGAGGATCTCGCCGTCATGTGAGAAATCTTGCATCCTCCGGGATAAACCGCTCGCGGACCACGCACTCCGCAGCCTCCCGAAGCCTCGCTTCCGGGAGCGAGGCGGAGTCTGTCGCTGTCCCTGCCAGCTGACCACGACCTAGCACGCTCGGATGCGCTGCCCCCCTTCTGCCCACCCGCCGCTCTCGAGCTGCGGTCCGGCGTCACCTTTCGTGTGCTCTTTTTCCCTAGAGGCAATGATGGGTAATGCATGGGCCTGATCCTGGGCGGCCTGCGAAGAACGGCCATCAGCCTGTGCGTGGGACTGGACATCGTTCTGGCCGTCATGAGCGTCTTGGATGCGATGCGAGGGCGGCGTTGGCCGTAACGAAAAGGAGGGCAAGCGACGTCAGTTTGCCCCCCATGGCTTACGCATGTATTGGCCTTATTTAATCGGGATCGACCTG
>JAIMAE010000324.1 GCA_023512105.1 Bacillota bacterium
GAGCGTGTAAACTTCTCTAGGTCAGGGATCGTCAAAAGGACGAGACCTTCAGCAGGGAATCGTTGGGATTCCCGCGAACTCCTCGGATGGTTGAGTTCGAAGAGGAGGGCTGAAGGTCTCGTGTGGACGATGCGGCAAATCATCCAGATGGTCCTGCTGTTGATGGAAGGAATGCGGCAGCTTTTGCGCACGGCCCGGGATTTCGCGGCGTTGGAGACCGGGATCGTGGAATTGAGTCAGCAAGCGGCCCGGCAATTGCGGACCGCGGCCTTGGAGCACCTCGATGACACCCTCTGCGCCGAACGGGGCGAGGGGATCCGCATCGTCAGCACAGTCGAACGGCAGCTGACGACGCGGGTGGGCCCCCTGACCTTCCGGCGCCGCTATGTCCAGGATCGCACGACGGGGCGGCGGTACTACCCCCTGGACACGGCCTTGGGGTTGGCGCCGCGGGAACGGCTGTCCCCCGGGGTCCAAGCGCTGGTGGTGCAGGCGGTGCAAGAGACCTCCTACCATGGGGCGGCCCGGCTGTTGCGGGCGTGGATTCCGAGCCTGACGGCGATGGCGTGTTGGCACGTGGTGCAACGGGTGGGGGCCCGCATCCAGGCGCAGCAGGCGAGCCATCGGGCGACGGTGTGGGAGCACGGGGAGGCCCCGACGGGGGCGCGTCGGGTGGACACGCTCCATGTGGAGGCCGATGGGGTGTGGGTCCATAGTCGGCAAGGAGGCGGCCATGAGGTGAAATTGGCGGTCGCGTACGAAGGCAAGGCGGCGGTGGACCGCAATCGGCGGGCGTTAGTGGGGCGGCAGGTCTATGCCGGGGTGGAGGCCGGTTCCACGTTCTGGGAGACGGCGGCCGCCCGCTGGGGCCAAATCTGGGCCTGGGAGGCCGTCCAGACGACGCATCTCGGGAGCGACGGGGCGACCTGGTGCCAGGAAGGGCACGCCTATCTCCCGGGGACGGTGCAGCATCACCTGGACCCCTTTCCCCTCCGGCGGGCGCTCCGGACCGCCTGTGGCCACGATCCCAAGCGCTTGGCCCAGGTCACGGAGGGCATTGGGCAGCGGGATGGGGCTGTCGTGGACCAGGCGCTGACGGCGGCAATCCGGGCCAGCCGAGGGCGCGTCCGGGAGGCGTTGCGGGCGTTGCGGCGCTATCTGGAACCACACGGGGCCGGCATCACGGCGCCCGATGCGCCCTCGCTGGGGAGTATCGAAGGCGCGGGGTATCACCGGGTGGCGCGGCGGCTGAAAGGGCGCGCAGCCCGTTGGAGCCGGGCCGGTAGCGACCATCTGGTGCGGCTGTTAGCCGCAGAGGCCAACGGGGAACTGGCGCAGGCCCTCGCCGTCGGCCGCTTGCAGTCGGACGGGCCGGCGCCCCGGCCGGCCCTGCCCCGGATTCGGCGGGAGGCGGGCGACACCGACCCTACGTGGCTCCAAGCGCACCTACCGGCCCTGGACGGCCCGCATGCCGGGCGGCCGTGGATTCGGCTAGTGCTGCGCGAATTGGCGGGGCTTATCGCCAGTTGATCGCAACGGGTGCCATCTC
>JAIMAE010000098.1 GCA_023512105.1 Bacillota bacterium
GGAGGTCGAGACCCACAAGGTTCGCGAGCCCGCCCAAGCCATGGACTGGATCGCCCGCACCTTGGAGGAGTTGGTCCAGGGGCAAGGCGGGAGGTTGGCGGACCTCGAGGCGGTGGGAGTGGGATGTCCCGGACCGTTTCGGGCCGGTAAGATTTACCGCTCCCCGCATCTGCCCAGCTGGGATGGACTGGATGTCGGCCGGGCCTTGGGGGAGCGGATCGGGCGGCCGGTCTTCTGGCAAAACGACGCCAGCGCTGCTGCTCTCGGAGAATGGCGCTTCGGGGTCGGTCAGGGGTCGCGGTCGATGGTTTACGTGACCGTCTCCACCGGCATCGGCTCTGGGATCGTGGTGGAGGGTCGGCCGTATTGGGGAGCTAACGGCAATGCCGGCGAGATCGGGCATGTGGTGGTAGACCCGCAGGGCCCGCCTTGTGATTGCGGCCGCCGAGGCTGCCTGGAGACGCTGGCCTCGGGGACGGCGATCGCGCGGCAGGCGAGCGAACAACGCATGTACAGCCCGTTCTTAAGCCAGGCCGAGGCGGTGACCACCGAGATGGTGTTTGAAGCCTGGCGGCGGGGCGACCCGGTGGCGGAGGCGGTCCTCTCTCGGGCCGTCGAGGCGTTGGGGCTTGCCTTGTCGCATCTACTGGACCTGATCAACCCTGAGCTTTTGGTCCTCGGGGGCGGCGTCATGCAGGCGGGAGAAGACTTCTTTTCCCGCGTCCGAGCCTCCTGTCAGCTCTACGCCCTGCCTTCGGTCTGGGAGGCGGTCCGATGGAAGCGAGCCGGCCCCTCGGCCCACACCGGCCTCATCGGGGCATTGGCGTTGGCCCTGGCTGGAGAATCGTTGCCGGGGAGTCCCTGAACCAATC
The DNA here is from genome assembly GCA_023512105.1 of Bacillota bacterium. Taxonomy (GTDB): domain Bacteria; phylum Bacillota; class Sulfobacillia; order Sulfobacillales; family Sulfobacillaceae; genus JAIMAE01. The sequence goes on from JAIMAE010000098.1 coordinate 873, forward strand.
CAGGGCCCCTGGCCTTTTTGTTATCATGGAAAGCGGACAGGAAAGGATAGACAGCCCGCAGGCGCGGATTGGCAGGCGGGCCGGGAGCAACCGGGTCAAGCTCATGCAAACCCAGAGGGTAAGAGAACGAGGAGGGATACCGTGAGCGCTACCCAGATCACCTGGATTGGACATGCGACCGTGTTGTTGGAGACCCATCAGGGCAAGCGGATCGTCATCGATCCCTGGCTTGAGGGCAATCCCAAGTGCCCCCCGGAGTTCTACGGACTGGATCGCATCGACGCCATCCTGATCACCCATGGCCACTTCGACCACCTGGGCAGCACCGAGGTGCTGGCCAAGCGGACTGGCGCCGCTGTGGTTTCCAACTTCGAGATCGGCAACTACCTGGGCACCTTAGGCATTCAAAATACCGTAGGGATGAACAAGGGCGGCACCGTAGAGGTCGAGGGGGTCAAGGCCACCATGGTCTACGCCGACCACTCCTCCGGGATCACCACGGACCAGGGCATTATTTACGGCGGCGAGCCCTCCGGGTTCGTGTTGAACCTCCCCGACGGGCTGACCATCTACCACGCCGGCGATACCAATGTGTTTCGCGACATGGAGTTGATTCGCGATCTGTACGGGCCTGAGATCGCGATGCTTCCCATCGGCGGGCACTTCACCATGGGACCGAAGGAAGCGGCCTATGCCGCGCGCCTGTTGGGGGTCAAGACGGTCATTCCCATTCACTACGGTACGTTTCCGGTGTTGAGCGGCTCCCCCGAGGCCTTGGAGGCGATGCTGGTCGACTCGGGGATTCGGGTGGCGGCGGTGGCCCCTGGCCAACGCTACCAATAAGATGGCTCGGCGTCGTGCGGTGCCGGCCGCGGTGGCCGGAGGATGTTTGCGCTACGTGGTGATGGAGGTCTTAGGCTTCGGCCGCCAATTGGAGCCCGAGACACTGACGGCGATGGCCGAGGGGAGCGAAGGCCACCGGCGCTTTCAGGGCGAGCTGGCGGAGGCGGCGCTGTTGGTGACGGCAGAGGCTCCGCTCAAGGCCGGAGAAGGAGCGGTGCGCGGACGCGTCGACGCCGTGATTCACTGGCGCGGAGATCCGACCGCGGTGGAGTTTAAAACCATGCACGACGCCGCCTTCGATACGGTGTTAGACCGCGGCCCGCGGTATCGGCACGTGGCCCAGTTGGCCACCTACCTTGAATTTGGCGCGTATGGGCGAGGCGTCTTGGTGGTGGAAGGACGCCCCAGCCGGCGGCGAGTCGGGTTTTGCTTGGCCCGCGACGAGGCCATGGGGCGGTGGTTGCGGGCCCGGGTGGAGGAGGGGTTGCGTTGGGCCGAAGCGCGAAGACTACCTCCGCGAGAAGTCTCCCGCTACTGTCTGGAGTGCGACCGCTGGAGAAGGTGTTTTCGCGATGAAGGCGAACGCGAAGCGGCGGTGTCCGCTCATCCCCTGTGGGAGCCGGAGCCACCCTTGCCGGCGATCTGGGTGCGGAGGCTTTCCTGCGGCGCGGCGGGCCCGGGAATCGATCAGGAATGGCTGAGCGAGGAAGAAGGAGGAGGCGAGGCCGGTGCAGGTAGAAGTCGAGTACTTGGGACAGATGGCGTTTAGGGGCATCACCCCCGGCGGGCATACCGTCCAGATGGATGCGGCGCCAGAGGTCGGAGGCCAGGATAGCGGGGCTCGTCCAACCGAGGTGCTTCTGATCGCGTTGGCAGGTTGCACCGGCATCGACGTCGTCTCCATCTTGCAGAAGATGCGGGTGTCGATCCAAGGATTTCGGATGGCCGTGGAAGGGAGCCGGCAGGAGGAACACCCCAAGGTGTTCCGGCAGATCCAACTGGCCTACCGCATCGACTCCCCCGACGCGACCGCGGAACAGGTCAAACGCGCGGTGCGCTTAAGCCAGGAAAAATATTGCAGTGTGTCGGCGATGTTAGAGAAGACCGCTGGACTGGAGATAGCCGTCTACCTAAACGGCCAAGAAGTGGAACGGTTTTCGCGCGGCGCCATGGTTACTAACAAATAAGCCGGTTGACGCCCAAACCGAGCGGCCACAATACTCTCGCATCCAGGTTGATGCGGGAGGTGAGGAAGGTGGCGCGCACCAAGCCGACGTTGAAGGGATGGACGCAGGAACGGTTTGCCCAAGAAGTGGCGCAGGAATTAGGTATTGAGCTGGGAGATCACGACCAGGCGATGGCGCGAAGTCCGGTCCGGCAAGAACGGTTGGCGGAGCAAAGCGAGAAGGCGCCGGCCGAGGAAGAGTAAAGATACGGATTGAGACAAGCGGAGGGGCAGCTCTCCGCTTTGTCGCATCTTCCCCTCGCGGGAGAGGCCGACGGCATGTATAGTGGGAGGGGAAGCCATCTAAAGGAAAGGAAGTGCAGAAGCGCCCGTGGACGTCGGGATCATAGGCCTTCCGCGTTCGGGGAAAACCACGTTGTTTAACCTCCTGACCGGCGCGGGCATTGACGTGAAAGGGTACGGTCCGACGGAGACCCATCGCGGGTTTGCCGTTGTGCCCGACGCCCGACTGGCTCGGCTGGCCGAGATGTACCATCCTCGCAAGGTCACGCCTGCTCAGATTGCCGTGGTCGATGTGCCCGGCCTTCGCCACGCCGAGATCGGCGGGCCCAATCGCTTTTTAAACGACGTCCGCCTGGTCGACGCCTTAATGGTGGTGGTCCGGGGGTTCGCCTCAGAATTGGACGGGGAGCCCCACCCGTGGGCCGACCTGGAGGACATGGAACTTGAGCTCAACCTGGCCGACCTCGACCTTTTGCAACGGCGTCACGAGCGGCTGACCAATGGCAAGAAGGTGCCCAAGGAGGCCCGGGCGGAACTTGAACTCATCCCCCGTTTGATCGGGGAGTTGGAGGCGGGACGACGGCTGACCCAGGTCGCCCTCAGCGAGGAGGAGGAGCGCCTTTTACGGGGCTATCAGTTGCTGACGCTCAAGCCCTTGATTTGGGTGATCAACTTGGATGAGGCCGCCTTTCGCGAACAGACCTTTCCGGACCAGGCGGTGATCGTCGAGCAGGCCCAGGCCAAGGACATCCCGTGGGTCACGGTGGCCGGCGACCTGGAAGCCGAGATTCAGGCGTTGGCGCCGGAGGAACGCCAAGCCTTCATGGAAGACCTCGGGCTTCAGGAGTCGGGATTGGCCCGGGTGGCGCGGGCGATTTACGAGCGCATGGGGTTTATTTCCTTTCTGACCGCCGGGGAGGATGAGGTGCGGGCGTGGCCGATTCCCCGGGGGACGGTGGCCAAAAAGGCGGCGGGCAAGATCCACTCCGACATTGAGCGGGGATTTATTCGCGCCGAAGTGGTGGCCTTCACCGACCTGGATGCCGCGGGCAGTATGCAGGCGGCGCAGCGGGCCGGGCTGGTGCGCTTGGAAGGGCGCGACTACGTGATGCAAGACGGCGACGTGGTCAATTTTCGCTTCAACGTGTAGCCGGCCGAGCGGAACCTCAAGACAGGAGGGAGAAGATGGCGCAGGAGTTGTGGCAGCGGGCACTCCGCGTCCTGCCAGGCGGTGTCAACAGTCCGGTACGTTCCTTCCGGGGCGTGGGGGGCGAGCCGTTTTTTGTCGCGCGCGGCCAAGGCCCATATCTCTACGACCAGGAGGGTCGCCGCTACGTCGACTACGTCATGAGTTACGGACCGCTCATCTTAGGCCACGCGCCGCCGGCGGTGGTCCGGGCGGTCCAAGAGCAGGCGGCGTTAGGGCTCAGTTTTGGCGCCCCCACCCAGTTGGAGGTGGAGATGGCCGAACTGCTGACCGAGGCGGTCCCCGGGCTTGAGATGGTGCGGATGGTCAACTCCGGAACCGAGGCCACCATGAGCGCCTTGCGGGTAGCCCGCGCGGTGACCGGCCGGGCCCGGGTGGTGAAGTTTCACGGATGTTACCACGGCCATCACGATACCCTACTGATCAAAGCCGGCTCGGGAGCCGCCACCTTAGGAGTCCCGGATTCGCAGGGCGTCCCCCCGACCCTGGCCGAGCTGACCTTGACGGTGGGCTATAATGACGTCGAGGCATTGGAGTCGGTCTTCAGCCGCTTCGGAGCGGAGATCGCCGCCGTAATCGTCGAACCGGTAGCCGGGAACATGGGCACGGTACCACCCTCCCCGGGGTTTTTGGAAGCCATCCGCCGCCTGACCCGGCAAGCGGGGGCGCTTATGGTGGTCGACGAAGTGATGACCGGGTTTCGGGTGGCCTGGGGCGGGGCCAGTCGGGCATTTGGCTTGGAGCCGGACCTGGTCTGTCTTGGCAAGGTGATCGGCGCCGGGATGCCGGTGGCAGCCTACGGGGGGCGTCGCGAATACATGGAACGGGTGGCCCCGCTGGGAGGCGTCTACCAGGCCGGCACCTTGAGCGGCAATCCGCTGGCCATGGCCGGCGGCCTGGCCCAGCTCAGGGCGCTGTCGGCACCGGGAACCTATCAACGGCTGGGGGAATTGGCGGACAGACTGGGACGGGAGCTGGTGGCCATGGCCAGGAGCCACGGGGTCGCCGCCTCCTACCACGCGGTGGGAGGCATGATGACGCTGTTTTTCCGAGAGCCGGCCCCCAAGAATTTTGAGGAGGTGGCAGCCGGCGACGCCACCCGCTTTGGTCGCTTCTTTCACGGGATGCGGGAGCGAGGCGTGTTTTGGCCGCCTTCCCCCTATGAAAGCGCCTTCCCGTCGCTGGCCCACGACGAGAAGGCGGTCGAGGCCACCTTGGCGGCGGCAGCGGAAGTGTTCAGACGTGGGGTCTAGGGGCCGGGAAGCGAGGTAGGCCGATGTATATTCCGTGGTTAAATCCCTATGCCTTTAAGATCGGGCCGATCGGGGTGCATTGGTACGGCATCTTCATGGTCCTGGCGATCCTGGGGGGGTCGTGGTATCTGCTGGACCGGGGCAAGGAGCTCGGCGAAGACCCTGATTATCTGGCCAACGTCACGTTGTGGACGGTGATCTGGGGCGTGGTGGGGGCGCGACTGGTGTTCGTGCTGGCCAACGACCCGCAGTGGATTTGGCAAGACCCGCTGCAGACCCTGCGGATCTGGGACGGTGGCCTGGCCTATGACGGCGCCATCGGGATGGGAATGCTGGCCTTATGGGTGCAGTTGCGGCACAAGCCGGTGGTCTTCAACCACCTTCTCGACTGGGCGGTCCCTGGAGTGGGGTTGGGGATCTTCATGGTGCGGATCGGAAACATCTTCAACCACGAGATCCTGGGACGCATGACCGAGCTTGGCTTCGGCCGCTGGCCGGAGCAGCTGATCGGCTCGTCGATTGGGGTCATCCTGATCCTCCGCTACTTCTGGTTGGAGCGGTATCGCACGCCGCCGCCGGGATATCAGTTCTGGTCGGCCATGTTCTACTACGCCATCCTACGAGGCGTGGTGGAAGAGACCACCCGCGACAATCCGCTGTACTTGATTCACTGGGTCAACCCGCATTACGGGATTGCCGTCACCACGTTGATGCAGCTCTTCACCCCCCCGATCTTGGTCTTCACCGGGTGGATGATGCGGCGGACGTGGCGACGAACGGCCGAGGTGGCAAGCTCTGCGCCGGGGGTACTGCGCCTTGGGGTGACGCGACCGGAGTCTTCCCTCTGACCTCGACCAGGGTGCCGAGGTCGGTGAACTGCCAGAGCCACCCGGCGTCCTCGGGGACCCCTTGGGGATCGGGATTGAAGGTGCGGGTGGCCAGTTGGACGCAGCCATGGCTCTTCGGTACTCCAAATTGGCGATTCCACCACGCGCCGTGCAGGGCCACCCCGCCATAAAAGTACTGAGCCCAGGGGACGTGCGCGACGTCCCAGGACCCCGGGGTACCGGGGGTGCCGCCCCGCATATGGTCGTCGGCGACCTTGCGGAAGATCCAGAAGTCGCCGGTGGGAGTGACCCACTGGGGGGCCACCCCGGTCGAGACTGCCATGGTCCGGACCGCTTGGCTGCCCTGGTAGGCGGTGGCGGTCTGATGGGTGAGGTCGACCAACACCCAGCGGTCGTCGTCAGTGGCAAAGTGGACCGCCCAGGGGTGCTTCCCCCGATAGCGGACCTGGATCACCCGGTGCGGCGGCCACAAGGCCAGCGGCGAGAGCACCCATCGGGTTGCGTCCCAGCGCTTTAAGGTGACCGGCCAGTCTGGAGTGACCTCAAGGCGGGCCAACACCGCCCGTCGAGAGAGGTTGGGGGAGACGACCAAGCAGAGCCCGTAGTCCACGCCCACCCGCGGCGGGGGCGGAACCGCCACCACCGCCGCCGAGAGCGGAGTGAGGGAGACCAGTGGCCACACCAACATACCCGGACCACCTTCCAGTCAAGAGTCTTGCCACAGCGGAACGAGGGGGCGGAGAGAATGCAGGTGTCGGTTCTATTTTTCGCCTTTGCACGCGACCGTATGAAGACCGGTGCGGCATCTTTCGAGCTGCCGGACGGAAGTACGGTGGAAACCTTATACCGCGAACATCTGGCCGAGCGGTTGAAGGCACCCATCGACCAATGGATGTTTAGCGTCAATCGGGTCTGGGCCGAGCCCGGGACCGAGCTGCACCCGGGCGACGAGGTGGCGGTCATCCCCCCGGTGAGCGGTGGATGAGGCGGCGATCCCTGCCCCGAGGCCCGATGCCAAGAGACGGAGAGAGGAGAAGGGAGGATCGGGCGAGCTTCGGGCTTTGTCCAGAGGCTCGGTCGAAAGCACGATGGACCGTTACCAAGTCGTAGAGCACCCAATCGACGTGGGTCAGGCGCTGGCGGACCTCTCGGACCCTGCTTGCGGAGGGGTCGCCATTTTCCTAGGCACCGTGCGCAACGAATTTGCCGGACGCGCCTCCCGCGGACTGCAATACGAGGCCTATCGCGAGATGGCGGAGAGCATGATGGCCGAGATCGGTCGCCAGTTGAAAGAACAGTTTCCCATCCGCCACGTGGTGATGGTCCACCGGGTCGGGATGCTGGATTTGGAGGAGGTCAGCGTCTTGGTGGGCGTCTCGGCCCCTCACCGCGATGCCGCCTTTCAGGCCTGTCGGCAGGGGATAGACCGCCTCAAGGCCGAGGTGCCGATTTGGAAAAAAGAGCTCTGGGCCGACGGAGAGGCCGCTTGGCACCACGACCCCGAGGCCGGGATGTCCGGTTGAAGGGCGACTAGAGGACCATCCCTCCTCGCGCTGCGACCTCGTCGATCGCCCGCTCCGAGTCGCCGGGATGGACGTCCACGCCCCGCACGCCGGCTCGCACCAGCTTTACGGCAAATCCCAAGGAGAGGGCGTCCAGGGCGGTGGCCCGCACGCAGTAGTCGGTGGCCAGACCCATCACCACCACGGTCGTGACCTGACGTTGACGGAGCCACTCGGCCAGGCCAGGGCCGGGCTCAGCCGGATGGGCGGGGTCGTAGAGTCGACCCTCAAAACCGCTGTAGGCATCCTGGTCCGGGTCGACCCCCTTGTGGAAGAAGCTGGCCTCGGGAGGGATCCCGATCGCCGGGTGAATCTCGGCTCCTGCGCTCCCGGCTACGCAATGGGGAGGCCACAATCCCCCGCGGGCCTTGAAGGAGATGTGGTTTTGGGGATGGTAGTCCTGGGTAAAGGCGATCGGCAGCCCGTGCTGGTGATAGGCTTGAAGCCACGCGTTGACCACCCCAAAGATGGCGTCGCCGTCGGGGACGGCGAGGCTTCCCCCGGGACAGAAGTCGCGTTGGACGTCGACTACCACCAGGGCGTGACCAGCCGTCAAAGCAGAATCGGGAACGACCGGTTGGTTCATCGTGTAGCCACCTCTCTTCGCCGATCGAGGAAACCACCGGGCGATGGGTATTGCGGGGAGATTTCCCTCTGATCATGGCGCCCAGGCGCGCGGCGGTCAAGCAGGGAGGTGATGCCCGTGTCTAGACGCTGGCCGTGGCAAGCGATCGTCGTCACCTCGCCGAACGGAGAGCGGCTGCGGATTGCCTACCTCAGCCGACCCGGACGCGGGGTGCCGGTCTTCTGTCTGCACGGCATGGGCTCCAGCCGGTTGGCTTTTTGGCCGTGGTTCCAGCGAACCCGGCTGGAAAACCCGCTGTACGCGCTGGACCTGCCGGGATACGGGGCCTCCTCGTTGCCGCGGCGCCGGCAGACGCTGGAAGACATGGTCTGGGCCGCTTGGGCAGCGGCACAGGAGCTGGTGCCGGACCGCCCGCGGCTGTGGGTGGGCCACTCGATGGGCGGCATGGTGGCGGCGGAGGCCGCCTTGCGGGAGCCTCGGAACGCGGTGGGCGTGATCCTGATCGCCGGTGCCGGGATCATCGCCCCCCAGAACACCTTTCAACCCACGCCATGGCCCTGGGTCAACCGAATTGGGATCTGGGTGACCGGCACCGCCTGGTTTGGGGTTCGCATCCTGCGGGCGATGGGCCTCGACCCCGACCGGGTGGGGACAGAAGACCGAGCGCGGCTGCGCTACGGCTGGCGCACGGCTCGCGAGATGGCGCGGTTTGGCCGTTTTTACGAAAGCCCGAATCTATTGGCGCGCCTGCGCGAGGCGGGGGTTCCGGTGGTGGGGCTGTGGGGCGATCACGACATCATTTTCCCCCTGGTCCAGGTGGAGGCCGCCACCCGCGGGGCGTTGCCGATCCGGGTGATGTCGGGGGCCGGACATCTCCCCATGGACTACGACCTCGAGCGGTTTGACGCCGAGCTCAGCGCGATGATCGGGGACTTGTGCCGAGAACGAGAGGCCCCGGCGTAGTGGACGCGGGCCACCCGCGCGACCTCCGGGTCCAAGGCGCAAAGGTCCTCCGGGCTTAACTCGGCCAGACGGGTGTGCCCGAGCGTGCGCAGCGCGATCGCCATCTCCTTGCGGCAGCTTTCCAGGAAATTGATCAGCCCCTGGGCGGCCCGGCTCGGGTCCAAGCGGATGCGCGGCTGGGCCCGGTAGAAGACCAGGTCGGTGGGGGGATGGAGCGGGACCGCCTCGGTGATCTGCTTGTGGGCCAGCGCGAACATGGCAATCGTCCCCAGCCCCACCGCCTTGGCTCCCAGTGCCAGCGCCTTTAGGACATCTCCGGGTTCCCGAAATCCCCCGGAGATCAAGAGGTCGACCTGGTCGGCCATGCCCTGGCGCACCAGGTGACGGCGGGCCCGGACCAGCGCGTGCAGGGAAGGAATGCCAAAATGGTCGGAGAGGGTGATGGGGGCATTGCCGGTGGCTCCTTCCGTGCCGTCCACCACGATCACGTCCACCCCGGCCTCCAACGCGACGTCAAGCTCCTCCTCGATGCGGTCGCTGGCGCCCATCTTGACGGCGATGGGAATCGCCGGGACCTTCTGGCGCAGCCAGGCCACCACCTCCTGCAGGGAGGCGGGTTGATCCGGGCGGTCCAGGTACAAGTCGGCGTGGATGATCGGGGGCGCGCCGTCAGGCAGTCCCATCAGACGCCGGATCTCGGGACTGACCTCCTCCGGGGTGGCGATCACCGCATTGCCGGGCATCGCCCCTTGCCCGACTTGGACCTCAATCATATCCGCCTGCCGCAAGATCGAAAGGTCGCGGTTCCACTGCCAGCGGCCGAACTGCAGCACGTATCGCCACGCCCGCGCCCGCTCTTCTGGCAAAAACGGCCCCTGGCCGGAGTTGAGGGGGATGCGGACCGCCCCCGAAGCCTCCGCCAAGGCCAGGCGGGCCTCCCGGGTCAAGGCGAGGCCGTAGGCCATGCCGGAGAGAAAGAGGGGGAGGCTACTTTCCACCGGCCGGGGACAACGAGCGCCCAGGGTGACGGACAAGTCAACCGGCTCGGTTTCCAACACCGGACGCCGGTGAAGTTGCGAGGGGATAAAGGCCAGATCGTCAAATCCGTGAGCAGGCCGGGCCGACCCCATGGGGCGGATCACCGGCTCGCCGGTTTCGGCTCGCAAGGAGGAATAGAGGAAGTCGACCGGTGGGGTGGAGCGGATGGAGAGGTAGAGTTCGGCCAAGGTATCGCTCATCGGCCGAGTCAAGAGCACGCGAATGGCGCGCCGGAC
>JAIMAE010000325.1 GCA_023512105.1 Bacillota bacterium
GTGCCGAAAGGTACCACCGTGCACCTCACCTTCATTAACGCCGATCCCGACATGCCCCATAACCTCTTGGTGACGCGTGCCGCACCTCCGTTTGGCTATGGGGTTATGATGCAGAGCCCTGTTGCCTTCCCAGGGGCCGCGACCTCGGTCCTGCCTCCAGCGGCGGCGACGTCTTGGCCGGCAGTTGAGACATCCTTCGTGGCCAACGCCACCGGAACATTCACCTACCTGTGCACTGTGCCAGGGCACGCCGAGCAGGGGATGTATGGGAGGCTGGTGGTGAAGCCGTAGTGCCTTGACCGCCTCTCGGGGGATTTCTCAATCCGGGGACAGATCCTCGCCCACGGCGGCCTTGGCTATCGCATACCGGTCTCAACCCCGAAGGTTTCGGGTTTTCTGCCGATGCCGGCGGTCTCCCCACCGGTGGCGCAGTGCCCGATTTTCCTTGACATCTAAGGAGACGGTGGATAGAATAGGAGCGTTCGGTTGTCGGCCGTCAGTGCCGGCACGATTCAGTTCGGAGGAGACAGGACAATGTCCACCTACATGGCCAAGCCGACTGAGGTCGAGCGCAAGTGGTACGTAATCGACGCTGCCGGCAAACCGCTAGGCCGAGTTGCGGCAATGGCGGCAACGTTGTTGCGAGGGAAGCACAAACCGATATACACCCCGCACATCGATACCGGGGACCATGTCATCATCATCAACGCCGCTCAGGTTGTGCTGACCGGTAAAAAACTGGAGCAAAAAGTCTACTACCATCACTCCGGATATCCCGGGGGCTTGAAAGCACACGGGTACCGGCAGCTGATGTTGCGCAAGCCGGAGTTCGTCCTTGAGCGGGCGATCCGGGGAATGTTACCGAAAAATCGCCTGGGGCGCGCTATGTTTCGCAAGCTCAAGGTGTACGCCGGCGGTGAGCATCCCCACGCGGCGCAAAAACCGGAACCATGGGAGGGAATCCGCTGACGATGGCGGTGGCGCAATTTTGGGGGACAGGGCGTCGAAAGAATGCCGTGGCACGGGTTCGCCTGATTCCCGGGAACGGACAAGTCACGGTCAACGGTCGTCCCTACGAAGATTACTTTCCGGTGCTCTCCTACCGCACCTTGATCCAGGCACCGCTGCAGGCGGCAGAGGTCGAAGGGCAGTTTGACGTGGTGGTCCGGGTCAGCGGAGGCGGCCTCTCCGGGCAAGCCGGGGCGATTCGCCATGGCATCGCCCGTGCGCTCTTGCGAGTCGACCCGAACTACCGGCCGGTGTTGAAGCGGGGAGGGTTTCTGACCCGGGATCCGCGGGTGAAGGAGCGTCGGAAGTACGGCCTCAAGAAGGCCCGTAAAGCTCCGCAGTTCTCCAAGCGGTAGACCGAGAACGGAACGTCGTAGCACCCCAAGGAGACGTGCAGCAGTCTCCTTGTTTTATACGTTGTCGTAGGCAGCCGACGCGGGGTCCAAAAAGGGGGCGCTCCCATGTCGAGCCAGGACCGGGCACAGGTGTGGCTGGCTCAGGCTGAAGACGACTACGAGACCGGCCT
>JAIMAE010000099.1 GCA_023512105.1 Bacillota bacterium
AGCTACCAAGGCTCCGTAGTCGGGCGACAGGGAAGCCAACACCGCGGGGCGGTCCCCGGGACGGTGTATCGCGCCCGCGATGGTTATTTGAACATCTTCATCAGCCACACCCAACCCGGAGCCTGGGACCGCTTCGTGGAATGGATGGGGCGGCCCGAGGAATGGGTGAACGAGCCCAGATATGGAATGCTTCCCTTCCGGCAGGAGCGGGTAGCCGAGATCGATGCGAAAGTCACCGCCGCTCTGGCGGATCGGTCGATTTACGCGGTGTTTGAGGAGTTACAGGAGCAAAAACTCCCAGCCGCACCGGTGCTCACCCCCTCACAGGCCCTGGCCGACCCCCAGTTTCGGGTCCGCGGAGTGGCTCAGCAGGATTCGGACGGCCTGCCGGCGCTGCGACCTCCCTACCGCCGAAACGGCACCTGGCCTGCCCCCGGCCGGGTCCCCGAGGTCGGCCGGGATACCGAGGCATGGCTCAACGGGCTCGGCATCTCCTCTCATGCCCTCCGGCATCTGGTGGAAGGCGGAACCGTGCGCCTGGGAGCATTGGGGGAGTCGGTGCCCTTGCGAGAAAAGCCGTCCCGGGAGCGGCCCTCCTCCTCGGCCCCCGCTCTGCCGCTTCAGGGGGTGCGCATCCTCGACTTCTCCCACATGATCGCCGGCCCTTACGTGACCTTGCAACTGGCCTGGCTGGGCGCCGAAGTCATCAAGGTGGAATCGCGGGTCCGTCCCGACACCTTCCGCATCCGCGACGGCAATCCCAACTGGGAACAGTCCCTGCCGTTCGCCTCGCTCAACCTTGGCAAACGCAGCATCACCGTCAACCTAAAGCACCCTCAGGGTCCAGAGGTCATTCGCCGTCTGGTGCCGCACTGCGACGCGGTGGTGGAGAACTTTAGCAAGGGGGTATTGGAGAACCTCGGTCTCGGGTACGAAGCGCTCAGCCGCCACCGGCCAGACCTGATCTGGCTCTCGTTACCAGGGATGGGCAGCGACGGGCCGCGCAGCAACTACGTCACCTGGGGTCCCAACATCATGGCCTTTACCGGCTTTACCTACCTTTGGAACCATCCCGACCAACCGCATCCGGTAGGCTCCCAAGTGTCGTACCCAGACTACCTGGCTGGGCTGTTCGGCGCCACCTTCCTCCTGGCCGCACTCTGCCACCGTCGAGCCACCGGGGAAGGCAGCCGCCTTGAGGTATCGCAGGCCGAGGCGGCGGCCTACGCCCTAGGCCCCGCCTACCAATACGCCTTGCTGACCGGACAGGACCTCGAGCCAGAGGGCAACGGCCAGCCCGGCCACGTCCCTCAAGGTTGCTATCCTTGTCGCGGCGACGACCGCTGGCTGGCCGTGGTCGTACCCGACGACGCCACCTGGCGCCGGCTGGCGGAGGTGATTGCCGAGCCCTGGGCGCTGCAACCACAGTGGCGCACCCTGCTCGGGCGCGCCCAAGAAGCGGCCACCCTAAACCACAAGCTGTCCGAGTGGACTCGCAACTGGGAGCGAGAGCGGCTTTGGCATCGCCTGCTGGCGGCCGGCGTCCCCAGCGCCCCGGTCTTGGACGCCCGGGACTTGATGGCCGACCCCCATTTGGCCGCCCGTCGCTTCATCGTCACCGTGGACCATCCGGTCATGGGGACGCTGAAGATGCCGGGGCCTCCAATTCGACTCACCGAGACCCCGCCTCGGCCCACTCCGCCTCCGCTCTTGGGCGAGGCCAACCAGTACGTGTTCCAAGAGCTTTTGGGAATGACCCCGGAAGAGGTGGCACGGTTGACCGCAGAGGGGGTAATCGGTTAGCCGAGGTGCGGTAGGTGTAGACGACGCAAAACCGAGCGGCCATCCTCCGCCGTATCCGGAGCGATGGCCGCCGGACAAGTCTCCCTCGCCTCAGGCGAGAGACCAGCGGGCCACCTTTTGGCGGTGGTCGCGAGCCAACTGGCCAATCGGGGAGGGAGCAACGGTGACGCGAATCCGCATTTGCCGATGGCGTCCTAAGGCGTGGGCGCTGCGGGCCCCTTCGCCTTCCTCTCCCCAGACCAAGGTCAGTTGCGTTCCGGGCTGGCTGTATGCCTCATCCACTGTGGCCAGGGACAACACCGCGCGCTCGTTGAAACTGTAGCCGGTTAAGTTGACGGCTAGGCCGACCCGCTCTCCTTGTGCGTTCAACACCTGGTCGTAGCGCCATCCGTGGTAGAGCACCGGCCATTCGATATAGAGGGCGGGAAGGCCTGGTTCTAGAAAGCTCTCTACCACCTTCAGGACGTCGGCCTTCTCCCAGACCAGCGTCACCCGTCGGCGATGGGGCCCCCGGGCGCGCTCTTCTAAAGCGGCTCGTCCGATGAAGTCGTGGTCGAACTTGACCAGGTGGCCGTAGCTGAGATCCCAAGGGCTCACGTAATAGTCTTCAATCCGCGGTGAGTAAAAACTGCCCCCTAGAGAGCGGGTCCCTTCCACGCTCGTAGCCGGCAGCCATTCCCGGTAGGGCCGAAGCGCGGGGTCGGAGTAGATGCCAGGTAGCGGCCGGGGAATCCAACCGGACTCCAAGCTGGCGCTGACGTAGGCCAAGGACCCACCGTGGCGCAACCCGAAGGCCCGCCCAATCTCCAGCAGCCGCTCTTTCATCCACTCCCGGTCCTGCCAAGGGCCGGAGAGTTCATATCCGGGCACCCCCGCCATGTTGTGATGGAGGACGCGCACGGGATGGCCGTCCACCGATAAGCTGGCCACGTGGAAATACGGGATCTCGACCGCGGTCTCATCCACCAGCCGTTCCAGCAAGCCTTTGGCGTTGGGACCGGCGATTTCGTAGCGGTAGAAGTGGCGGCGCCCCGTGCGGTTGTTGGCCCAGTTCTCGTCTCGCTCCAACTCCACCTCCCCGGCCTGCTCCAGGTGATACTGCACCCAGTTTAGCACCGGCTCCCCACTGACCAGCACCAGATGGTGGTCATCCAGGCAATACAAGATGTTGTCGCCGATCACATCCCCGCGGGGGGTACAACAGAGGATGTGTCGGCTGACTCCCGGCGTGACCCGGCTGAGGTTATTGACACACAGCGGCTCCAATGCCTTCAGGGGGTCTTTCCCCGAGAGGTGAAGTTCTGGCATGTGGTAGGATTGGTCGAACAGCACGGCCGTGGTGGTCCACGCCTCCTGTTCATTGCGCCAGTTGCTCACCTCGGGGGGAACCACGGACGGATCCCATCGGGGTAAGACGCCCGCCGCGTTGCCTTTGGCATTTTGCCAAAGCAAATCCACCGGGTTGCCCACGGCCTCGATGGCCTCCTGTAGGCTTCGGGGAGTCGTTTTCGCCATCGCTGCGATACCTCCTGTCGAATTGGCCTGCCTGCGCAGGTCTTCCTGCCTGGTTAGGGACTCGGGGAAGCCGGAGCCGACCCTCCGGGCCCGGAGACCGGGACCCAGGTCTGTTGCTGGGCATCCCACTGCACGATGTAGGTGTCTTGCAAGCTTAGTCCGCGATGGTCCTCGGCGCTAAAGTTGTAGACCCCGTTGACCCCAGCCCAGCCATGAAGCTGTTCTAAGGTATCTCGGTACTGGGCGGCGCTGGCATTGAGCCCATCCACTCGCAGGAGGTGGATGAACAGGCGAGCCGGATCCCAGGCCAAGGTCTCGCCAACGTCCGGTTTGACGGGCTGGCCGTCGACCGTCATTCCCTTGAAGGCGTCGTAGAACTGGGCGACCGCGGTTTTCACGCTGCCCTGTACGGCACCGGGGATGGCCCAGGGACCTGCTCCGAAATACAACTTGGCTGGTAGGATTTGAGCCCAGCGCTGCATCAGCGCGTAAGTCTGGTTACCGTTGGAGGTCAACACCGGCAGATTGGCCAGGGAACTTTGCTTCAAGTCCTTGAACACCACTTCCTGAGGACTGCCGGTGGCCCAACTGATGATTACCTGGGGGTGAGCCGCCGCCATTTCGGTCACCTGAGTGGCTACGCTGACCGCGCTGTCGGCAAATGTCTGGTGGGTGACGATTTGGATCTGGCGGTAGGCGGGCAGCTTGGTCACGGTCTGGATGTTGGACCACACGTCTTGTCCGGTGGCATCCTCAGGGGTGATCACCGCCACCCGCGTCCATCCTTGAGACAAAAAGAAGTTGAAGGCGGCCTTGAGCAAGTCCGCCACCGAAAGCGAAGTGGAAAAGACATAGTCGGCCGCGCCGTGCGGAGAAACCCCGGGCGTCAGCGCGTATGTCAACGGTCCGGCCTTCTCCACCAAGGCGTCCACCGCCGCCGCGGTGGAGGTGACGCTC
This sequence comes from Bacillota bacterium, assembly GCA_023512105.1. Taxonomy (GTDB): domain Bacteria; phylum Bacillota; class Sulfobacillia; order Sulfobacillales; family Sulfobacillaceae; genus JAIMAE01. Next base: position 4,276 of record JAIMAE010000099.1, read on the forward strand.
CCGTTCAGAAGAAGCGGGATGTGACGCTGCACTAGCGGGGAGGCGAGCTGGACCGCCACCGAGGGCGAACTTTCGTTATCTAGAATCTTGAACTCAATCGGGTGGCCATCGACCCCGCCCTGGCGATTGACTTGAGCCTGCAGGGCGTCAAGGGCCAGCTTCTCCTCTTGCCCCAACACGCCCACCGCCCCGGTCAAGGCCAGCTCGGCGTAAATGACGTAGGGCGCCTTGCCTTGGGAACTGTTGGCCGCAGGCGAGTTTGTAGCAGCGGCCGGCGGCGGTGAACCGGCGGATCCGCCTCCGCAGGCCGCCAGCAAGATTGCGGTCCCCAACACCGCACCCAGACGGATGGCGCGCTTTTCCGGCGATTTGCCGTCCATGATGCCGTCTCCCCTCTGCTAAAGGCAATTTTCCTTCCAGTTCCAGAGCCCAGGATCCACAACCTCTCTTCTTACTCTACTCCCACAAATTCCGGTACCAAAAGGATTCTGTCATTATAGGGCAAGCGGCCGGGTCCCGCCTTTCTCTCCCTCCCACCTACCGAAACGTTGGGGGGTGCTCCACGAATGCCGTGGGCTAGGCCAGATCCAGTATGGCGGCGCAAGCGCCCGCCCGCGCCGCCTGCAAGAGCCCTGCCAGGAGAGCGTTGACGAGCTTACACCCCTCCCGCCTACTCCCGCACGATGGCCACGGCCTGAATCTGAATTTGCATGCCTTCGGGCAGCTGGGCCGACATGGTGTGTCGGACCGGACAGTGGTTGAGGTCGGGAAAGTATTTTTTCCACTCCTCGTTGAGCCGGCCGCGCAAGGACATATCGGCCAACCACACGTCGACTTTGACCACGTGGTCGAGCGTAGCTCCGGCAGCCTCCAAGGCCGCCCGAAGGTTGCGGAAGGTCTGCTCCACCTGGGCGTGGGGTTCGGGGATCACCTGGCCGTTTGCCGGGTCACGCCCCCCAATGGCCGAAGTGTACACCCACTCCCCCACCCGCACCACCGAAGGAATCGGGTTGGAACCATGTTCGACTCCGGGTACCACCCGCGACTCGCGCATTTGTTTTCCCCTCTCTCCGAATTTGCGGGCCCCCGTGGCCCGCCAGGACCTCAACGGGACGTTGGCACGGCCCACCGGTCACGCTTTGGGCAGCGTGTCTACCGCACCCTGCGCGCCCTACCGCGCAATCCCTGTGAACCAATGCCGCAGAGGACCCGCGGAGGCGGTCGTTCGCGGCATTCCAATAACGCTGCCCCAGAGTTCGCGCCCCCAAGCCCGTGGGAGAGCGCTCGCTTAAGCGGCGCCTCTTGCCGATGGGAGGCCGCGCTCGCACACAGCCCTTCGACCAGCCGCGGCGCCCGACGGCAGGCCGGGCATCGCTTCCGCCAGCGCGGCCGACCGGGTTGGGCAGCGGACTCCACGCGGTTTCCAAGTGGTCGATTAAGGCAGGAAATCCCCCACCACGGGGTGCACCGCCTCGAAAGCCTCGGCATGGCGAATCGGACGTCCCGAGTTTCTTGCCGCGTGCACTCCCCGACGCTCCGCCAGCTCCCGGTAGTAGGCGATGAGATGGGGCTGGCCCTGTTCCATGCATTTCATGGCAGCCAGCTTGGTTTCCACCACCGGGCCGATGTCGACGAAACAGGTGGGACGGAAGCCGCACATCTCGGGCTGATGGGGTTCGAACAAGTAGACTGGCGGGGCACCTAACACCGGTTGCCCCGGTTCAAAACCGTGGGCCTGTGCCACCTCTCTGGCCAGGAACGTCACTCGATGGGCGGTTTCGTGGTCCTTGTTGTACGGGTCTTTCGGGGTGTGGGTCAAGAGGTAGTCCGGTCGGACTTCCCGCATAATTCGGGCCAGGGATTCGACCATTTCCATGTCGACTTCCAAGGGATAGTCCATGCGGTCCATAACCACCAGCTCGGCCCCCAAGGTCTTGGCAGCGGCCTCGGCTTCGGCGCGCCGCTGCGCCTTGACCGCCTCCATGGTCATCCCCGGCTGCCGCCACAGGTTGGCCGATTCCCCCCGGGCTCCCAGGGATAAGGTTACCACCACCACCCGACCCCCACCCCGGGTGGCCAAGGCGATTAGTCCTCCGCTGCGCCAGACGAAGTCCGCTGCGTGTGCGCTCACCACGACCAAGTTTTTTGACACCGTCGCTACCCCTTTCTACTTCGACCCTAGCAGGGTTCTGTGAGCGATCTTCCTACTTGTTTACTATTTTGTCAACAATCGACGGCGCGCTGAGGTCACAGTACCGTGGTCGTGGGGGTCAGTCGGGTCAAGGTGTCATGTACGCTCTCGAGGTGTTCGCGCATCCGCCGCTCCGCCTCCTGGGGGTCCCGCGCCACCAGAGCCTCCACCAGAGCGCGGTGCTGAGCCAAGGACTGCTGCGCCCGCCCAGGGACCAGCGCGAGCCGAAACTGAAAGCGGGCCATCAAGGCGTCCAGTTGCTCCAGCAGCTGACGGATGATGTGCGCCCCCACCACCTCTCGGATGGCGCGGTGCAACTTGCGATTCAGCTCGGAGTAGCGAAGAAGGTCGCCCGCCGCCACCACCGTCTCCATCTCGGTGATGATGGCGAGCAGGTTCTGGGCTGTTTCGTCGGTTAACCGCGTGGCCGCCTTGCGGGCTAAAAGGCCCTCAAGCGCCATCCGTGCTTCGGTGACCTCCATCACCTCTTCCAGGGGAATGTCCCGGACCCGTGCCCCTCGGTTAGGCTCCCGCACCACCAGCCCCTCTTTTTCCAAGGCGAGCAGTGCCGAGCGCACCGTCAGCCGGCCGCAGCCTAACTTTTGGGCCAACTCGAGTTCCGGGAGGCGCTGGTTGGGGGACAAGGTGCCTTCGATGATGGCAGTGCGTAGCCGAGCCACCACCTGCTCGGTATCGGTTTGGGAAGGTAAGGCGGTATTCTCCTGGCTCTTGGCTGGCCGATCCAACGTCGCAAAACCTCCTTTTCTTAATCATAAGTATCGCCATCGAAGCGCGTTCCGTCTAGGCTGGAGGGCACCGGCCGAACTAGCCCGAGAAGGTCATCGGTGCTCCGAATGACGACTGGCTCCTACCACGCGAGTGGGGCCGTGATCAGCCGCCCAAAGCAGCCGCTCTCAGCGCAACCGGACGGCAGTATGCTTTGAAGGAGATCGCCCCGACGTCGGAAGGAGCCGCGGAAAAGGAGGGTGGGGTGGGTTTACAGCCAGCCCAACGTGCGGCCGTTGAGATACAGCATATAGAGGGCGACCACGATGATGGTGGCCGCAAAGATCCAGGTTAAGGTAGCCTTGTTGTCGCCGAGCTTGGTGGCCAATTTCGAACCCAGCACCCCGCCGCCCACCCCACCGGTCAGGTATGCCCCTACCGCGCCCCAATTGACGAGTCCGGAGGCGGCATAGTTTAAGGCGGTGGTCAGACCGAACGTGCCCACCGAAAACAACGACGTGCCTACGGCCAGGATCATGGGCAAGCCGGCGGAAAACATCAGACCCGGCACAATCAAAAACCCCCCGCCGATGCCGAAGAACCCGGAGATGGCCCCGGTGAGAAAGCCGGTGGGGATGACCCGCTCCAGATGGGCATGGCCGGCCCCGGCCAATCGCGGCGTCTCCTTATGGCGAACCATCATCACCGCGATCACCAACATCAACCCGGCGAACAGAAACAACAGCTCCTGGCCGTTGACGGCCTTTCCAAGGTCGGAGCCGATCAGCGCGCCCACCGCACCTGGCAAGGCGAAGCCTACCGCCGTCTTCCAGCGCACGTGCCCGGCTCGCCAGTGGGGGATCAAGTTCATGTAGGCGTTGATCGATACCGCCAGAGCCGTCGATCCAATCACCACGTGGGGATTGTGCAACCCCACCACGTAGAGCATCAGCGGCACCGCCAGAATCGAGCCGCCCCCGCCAATCAAGCCCAGGGCAAATCCCACTGCTCCTCCGGAGAGCACGGCCAACGCGATTTGCTCGCTCGTCACAGTTCTCGCCTCGCATCTAGCCCAAAACACCACCCCGGGCGGGGATACCGCCCGGGGCTTGGGAGTCGCTTACTGCATCGCGCTTCGTATCTTCTGCATCAGCTGCGGCTCCGGGACTGCTCCCACCACCTGTTCCACCCCGTTGATAAGCGTCAGCGGAACTGAGAACACCCCCACCCGCTCCGAGAACCGCATAAAGCTCTCGGCATCGACCATGTCTGCCGTCACGCGGCCCGGATTGGCTCGCGCGATTTCCTGTGCCAGGCGCACGGCCCGGGGACAGTACGGTCAAGTAGGGGTCACGAACACCTCAAGGTGCAGCGGCTTATCCAGCGCCTCGATCCACTGGCGCGTGGCCTCGGAGATCTTGGGAGCGCTGTGCTTTGAGACGGCCACCATCGCCTCCAGGAACGGCCCGAACTCGTGGCCCCCCGGAAACCCCAGGTAGCGAATCCCAGTCGGCTTCCCATCTACCCAGAATTCGGTGATCGAGCTCTCAAGATCCTCTGCTTCTTCCGGCGGCATGGGGGCGGGAAGGGATGCCTCCTTTTCCACCACCAACTTGTCGGAGAAGGCGGTCAACTCGTCCAACAACTGCTCCATGGCCTCGGAGGCCGGTGAGCCAGGTTGCGGGTGGAACTTCAGGGTGACCGGAGTCTCAAGCCCACTCAAGGCATTGCGGACGTGCGGTGCGACTTCGTCCGTGATCAGAGGCATGGTCGACTCCTCCCTTGAGTCACGTAAATTCCCTATCCAGCCCTAGCGACGTCGGTTACCCGCGTTCGATAGGATGCCCAGAACCCAGCCAGACGGACATGCCGCCGGCTAAATTGCCTACCTCAAATCCGCGTTCAGCCAAAAAAGCTGCGGCGGCTTGGCTGCGGTTTCCGGATGCACACACGATAGCATAGCGAGCCTTGGGATCCAATTCATGGATGCGGTGGGGCAGCTCCCCGAGCGGGATCTTGAGCGCGTTGGGGATGGTGCCGGATCGCCACTCGTACGGCTCGCGAACGTCGATCACCTTCCAGTGTTGCAGATTCTTGACCAGTTCATCGGCGGTAAGGTTAGGGATCCGCACCAAGGGCAATCCTTCGGCCTGCCAAGCCGCCACTCCGCCCTCGAAGGTGGCCGCCACAGGCACATCCAGCTGCTCTAACGCCTTTTTGGCCGTTTCCACCAACACCCGGTTGTCGCCAAAGAGCGCCACCGCCACGCCCCCCGGCTGGCTGTTGAGCCACCGCCGGACCGCCGGTGCCCAACCCATTCGGCTGTAGGGAGCCGATACCGCCCCCGGCACGTGAGCCTCCGTAAAGGCCCCTTGTGGGCGAATGTCCAGGAGGACCACGCTACCCTCTTCGACTTGCTTCCACAGCATGTTCAACGATTCGACTGCCATCGTAACCCCCCAATTTTTGCTGCGGCATCATCCGTCCAATCTAAGCCTCAACGACCAGCCCCAAGTTCTCACCCCGGATGCGCGCGGCGCCTTCCGGCGGGGGCTTTAACAAGCGAAGCTGCTGCTCGACAAAGGCCTCCACATCGCTGATTTGTAACAAGCGGTTAAACTTCCGTTCGTAACCAATAGTAGAATGCGGCTTCTTGCTCATGAAAAGCCCGCCGCAGGCGGAGGCCCCGTAGTGGGCCGGGTGCACCTCCACGTAATCCGGGAGGGACAAAAAGCGACGGACGCTCTGGTATTGTTGCGCAGCGGCCGCTTCCGCCCCTTCGGCAGAGGCGACGGCCAAATCCGGTCGCCCGACATCCCCGACAAACAGGCTGTCGCCCGTCAATACCATCCACGGCTCTGGAGCGCGCAGCCGATCGTACACCAAAAACGACAGGCTGTCCTCGGTGTGACCTGGGGTCTCCCAGACCTCTAGCGCCACCTGGCCGAGCTCCAAGCGATCGCCCTCGCGCAGGGGACGAAACGGATAGCTTACGGGAGCTCGGTGGCTCAAGCCCACTTCGACTCCCACCGCCTCGGCCAAGGCCCGCGCCACCGAGCGATGGTCGGCGTGCACATGCGTCTCCAGAACGTGGGAGATGGCAAGCCCCCACTCTTGGGCCGTCAAAAGATAATTGTCGACTCCGACGGTTTCCAACGGATCCACCACCACCGCCCGGCCGGTTACCTCGTCGCCAATCACATAGGAGCTGCAGCCCTGGGTGGTGTCATACAGTGGGACCCAGATCATCGCTGACCCTCCTTCATATACCGGTATGGGTATAGTAACACAGTCCTCCTGTAATGTCTAGGACCTGTGTCTTTTTCCCGGAAACCCGACCGTTACCCCTCCAGGTGCTTTATGAGCGAGACAGATCCGTTAACGGAGCGCAGGGACCTAGCTGGCTATTCATCGGACCGGGAGGGCCAAAGCCCAGGACACCACTTCCCAAACCCCCGTCTACTTCCTTCCCCGAACCAAGCCCCAAGTCAAGGACGAGGCGTCGGTCTAGGCACCTCGCGGCCCAAGGACCGGGTAATGCCATTAGATGCGAAGGAACACCCGGCGGTAAGGGGCTTTTTAAGTCTCGCCTGCGTGCTACTCGGCCG
>JAIMAE010000326.1 GCA_023512105.1 Bacillota bacterium
AACCTGCAGTAGGCCTGGTTAAACAGGCGCTTCAACGCCACCGGCAGGCGACCGGCGTAGAAAAATTCCCGCCGTCCTCCCCAAAACACGTCGCTGACCACCAAAAGGCCCTGACCTTGGCCGAGCTCCATCGCCCAAAGGGTCAGCGGACGGTAAGGCGCGGGTGGCGGCCGGTGGGTCACGGTGGAGGCCCAGTGCAGCACCGCCACCCGAGCCTGGACCATCGCGGCGTGGCCGGACTTTGGTCCTGTGGTGCGGGCGATGTCGCCGACCGCATAGACTTCCGGCCAGTCCGGATGCTGCCCAAAGCCGTTGACGGGAATGAATCCGCTGGCGTCGGCCAGCCCGCTGCGCCGGGCCAAGGCCGAGCCGGCATAAGGCGGGATCCAGACCATGGCGTCGGCCTGAACCCACCGCTCCCCGATCTGCACTGCGTCCTCCGCCACCCGGCGAAACTCGGCGCCGGTGAGCACCTCCACCTCCCGCTGGCGCAGCAGCCTGGCCAAATAGGCCTGGGCCTTGGGCCCGCCTTCCTCGCCCACCGCCGCAGCCGGGGTGGCCAGGATCAGCTTGGTTCGGGCGCGAAGCCCACGCCGACGAAGCCAGGCGTCAGTCAAAAGGGTCACCTCGAGCAGCGGACACTCGCAGCCTACCGAGGGGACGGTTTTCCCGGCCTGGGGAAGACACAGTGGCCCGGCCGCAAACAACAGGGTGCCTCCGGCCCAGCGTTGCAACCAGTTTGCGGTGTGCCGGGCCAGGTGCATCTCGCAGATGCCCCCGCGATGGGGGGAAAGCCCCGCAATCTCCTCCCATCCCGGGTCGACCCCGGTGGCCACAAACAAGACATCGTAGGCGATCTCGGGATAGCTCGCCAACACCACCCGCCGCCGACTGGGGTCGACGGTAAAGACGGTGTCGTGGATCCCTCGGGCCCCCAGGCGGCGCCACAAGGGGAGCAGAGAGAAGCGATATCGCTCCAGCTGACGGGGATTGGCCATCCCGGCGTGGACCAACCCTGGGCGGTAGACCATCTCGGTCCACTGGTCGACCACCGTGATCTCCAGGCGTTGGGAGGGGAAGGTGCGGCGAAGCCAGGTGAGGGTCGCCAGCCCGCCAAACCGCGAGCCCAAGACCACCGCCCGCAGCATGGGGTCAGTCTTTCCGCCGCTTGCGGTGCCGGAGCGTCCAGCGGGAAGACGGCTTGGGAGGCGGGTCGACGGTGAGGTTTCGGTCGATTCGGTATCCTTGGGGAATCACCCAGAGAAACGCCACCAGTCCCAGGCCGAACAGGATCGCCATCGCCCAGAGAAACGGATTCATGCCTGCTCCCTTCTGGTTGCCGATGTTGTCAAACCCGATCCTTCCCAGCCGCGGGGGACCCTATGTGCCCGGGGAGGGGACAGCCAGGCTTATAATGCAAAGGGAGGCAATCTAAGCTTGTAAGTTGCCAAGGAGGGAAGAGCAATGCCGCGATTTCCGATCTCCCGCTGGGATCCCCTGGAGAACTTCCGCCGGGTCTCCCAA
>JAIMAE010000100.1 GCA_023512105.1 Bacillota bacterium
CCGCGGGCGGGTGGTGGTGATCGGGGGATCGCGGGCGATGCCGGGAGCGCCGGTGCTAGCCGCCGAGGCGGCGCTGAGAGGGGGAGCCGGCTTGGTGGAGGTCTGGGTGCCGGAGGGCCTGGCCGCCCGGGTTCGACCTTCGCCGGCGCTCTTGGTCCGCCCCTTGCCGGAGACCGCGGCCGGCAGCCTACGGTTGGAGGGGCCAGCCTGGGAGGGGGTTCGGCGGGCTGACGCGGTGGTCTTCGGGCCAGGCGCCGGGCCAGGAGTACCTCCGGCGCTGCTGCGCCGATTGCTGGCGGAGGCTCGGCGGGTGGTGGTCGATGGTGACGGCCTATCTCTCCTGGGCGTACTGGGAACGCTTTCCGTGGACGCAGCGAACAAGCTGGTCCTCACCCCGCACGAAGGGGAGATGGCGCGGCTGTTGGGCCAGCCGGCGTCGGCAGTGCGGCGGGACCGGCGGTCGGCGTTTTTGGAGGCGGCGGCCCGGTGGCCCGGCACCCTGGTGCTCAAAGGGCCCTTTAGCATTGTAGGGACCGGTAGCCTGCAGGTCGTCAATCCGGTGGGGGGCTCCGAGTTGGCGACGGCCGGCAGCGGCGACGTCCTCTCCGGGCTCATCGGCAGTCTCTTGGCCCAAGGCGCTCCTCCCCTTGAGGCGGCTGCCTTGGGAGCCTACCTGCACGGGTGGTGCGGTGTCCAGGCTCGTAGGAAAGCGGGGCGGGCGGTGACCGCCCCCGACCTGATTGCCGCCCTGCCCGAGGCCTTTGCCGCCGTGGAGGCGATGTCCAGGCCCGAGCTCTATCCGGAGGTGGGTTGAAGATGGCTGGCGCTTGTCCTCCGGGTGGACGGCCGACCTGGGTTGAGGTCGACCTGGAGGCGATTCGGAGCAACGTCCGTCGATTTCGCGCTCAGTTGGCTCCCGAGACGGCGCTGATGGCGATCGTCAAGGCCGATGGCTACGGCCATGGGGCGACTCCGGTGGCCCAGGCCGCATTGGCTGCGGGCGCCCAATGGCTGGGGGTGGCCATGGTCGAGGAGGGCCTGCGGTTGCGTCAGGCGGGCCTGAGCTCTCCCATGTTGATCCTCGGGCAGAGCGTCAAGGAGCAGATGACCGCGGCCGTGCGGGCCGGGATCGACCTCACCGTCGCCGACCGGGAAGGCTTGGCGGAGGTGGCCAGGGCGGCCGAGGAGGTGGGCAGCCCGGCGTTCGTCCATCTCAAGGTCGACACCGGCATGGGGCGGCTTGGGGTCTGGTGGGAGGCGGTTGACGAGGATTGGATTGCCGCTTTGACGCGGGACTCGCGGGTGAGGTGGCGGGGCATCTTCACCCACTTCGCCGACAGCGACGGCGACCCGGAGTATACTCGCCTGCAATATCAGCGCTTCTTAGACGTGTTGGAGCGGGTCCGGCGCGCTCGAGCGCTACCCCCTCTGGTCCACCTGGCCAATTCCGCTGCGGCCCTGCAATTTCCCGGAACCCAGGGCGATATGGTGCGGGTGGGGCTTGGGCTCTACGGCCTCAAACCCTATCCCGGGGCCGAAGGGCTCAGGCCGGCGCTGGCCTGGTACTCGCAGGTGGTCTACTTAAAGACGGTGCCGGCTCAGTTCTCGGTCGGCTACGGGCGCACCTACCGCACGCCGGCCGCCTTGAAGTTGGCCACCATCCCGGTAGGGTACGCCGACGGCTATCGGCGCGGCTGGTCCAATCGGGCCCAGGTCTTGATTCGGGGGCGCCGCTACCCGGTGGTGGGTCGGGTGTCGATGGACCAGATCGTGGTGGCCATCCCGCTCTCGGATCCGGTGGCGGTGGGGGACCGGGTCACGCTGTTAGGGCGCGACGGGCCGGAGGAGATTACCGCCGAGGAGATGGCGGCTTGGATCGACACCATTTCGTACGAAGTCGTCACCGGCATCTCTGGTCGCGTCCCGCGGTGCTACCGCGGAAATTCCTAGGCAGAGGCGGCGTTGACCCCGCTCTCGTGCTCCGACTATAATGGGAGCGACCTTTGGATCGAGAAAGAGGTGGAAGCGTTGGAAGCCAATCGCCGCGTGGTCGTGCGGTTGCCCCATCGCCTGGTCGACGCCATTGATGCCATGGCAGAAGATAGTCGTAGGCATCGCAGCGAACTGATCCGGGAGAGCGTCGAGTTTTACCTCGCCGAGTTGCAGCGTCAAAAGCTACGCGAGCTGTTAATCGCCGGCTATCAAGAGTGGAACCACCTCACCTTGGCCTTCAAGGAGGAGCGTTGGGACCTGGCAGGGTTGCGCCGGGAGTAACATACGAGTATGGCAGAGCTGGTCGTCAAGCGGGGCGACATTTTTTTTGCGGACCTCTCGCCGGTGGTCGGGTCTGAGCAGGGCGGGATTCGGCCGGTGTTGATTTTGCAAAACGACATCGGCAACCGCTACAGTCCGACCACCATCGTCTGCGCCATTACCTCCCAGGTCTTCAAGACGCGTCTGCCCATCCACGTCGAGTTGAAAGCCGAAGACTCCTCGTTGAACCGCGATTCGATCATCTTGTTAGAACAAATCCGCACCATCGACAAGCGGCGCCTGAAAGAACGGGTGGCCCATTTGGGACCGGAGATTATGGCTCGGGTCAACACCGCGATTGCCATCAGCCTGGGCTTGACGGAACTGTAGGCCGGTCGAGGCGGGAAGGGGAGGGGCGGCAATGGAAGAGGCGGCTCCGTTGATCGCGATTTCCTGCAATCGGATCTGGGAGGAGGACGGCGCGGCCAAGGACCTCTTACGGTGGCAGTACACCCAGGCGGTGGCCACGGCGGGAGGTCTGCCGGTCCTCCTGCCCAATCATCCTACCGCCAGCCGGGTGTTGGAAATGTGCCACGGGCTGTTGCTGACCGGAGGCGGCGACGTCGATCCCCGGCGGTGGGGGTGGCCGGATGGCGGGACCGACTGGGCGTCGGTGCGCCCCGAGCGCGACCAGACCGAACTTAGCTTGGTGGCGGCCGCTCGCCAACGCGGCATGCCGATTTTGGGCATCTGCCGGGGCATGCAGGTGCTGGCGGTGGCCGCGGGCGGCCGGCTGCATCAGGATTTGGGGCGAGCGGGATATCATCGGGTGGATCACAACCCCCGTCGCTGGCGCGGCGCGTATGCCCACTTGGTGCGGGTCCTGCCAGGCACCCGCTTGGCCGAACTGATGGGTGCCGGGGAGGTTCCGGTCAACTCATTTCATCACCAGGCGGTCTCCCAGTTGCCCGCTGGATGGCGCTGGGGGGCGTTGGCCGAGGACGGGGTGGGAGAGGCGATGGAATGGGAAGGGCCTGAGTGGTGGCTGGGGGTCCAATGGCACCCGGAGGATTTGATGGAGCGCGATGAGAGCGCGCGCACGCTGTTTGTCGCCTTCGTGGCCCAAGCCTCGACCTTCGCGGCCCAGCGCGGTTCTCGGTAAAATGCTTAAGGGTCCCCGTTGACGCCAAGAGTGAACTAGATTAGAATGGCTCTTAGCTAGTTATGACTCTACATAACGCCCGACCGCTGTTAGCAGAGGCGGGTCGAGAGGCGTTACAACCGGGGCATTTTTGCCAAGGGCATCTTGGCTCGCGAAAAAGGAGGAATTGCCATGCCGTCTTTGAAGGACAGCAAGACCCTGGCCAATTTGAAGGAGGCCTTTGCCGGTGAGTCCCAGGCCAACCGGCGCTACCTCTACTTTGCTCAGAAGGCCGACGTGGAAGGTCAGCCGGAGATTGCCGGGCTGTTCCGCAACGTGGCGGAAGGGGAGACTGGACATGCCTTCGGCCACTTTGAGTTCTTGGAGGAGGTTGGCGACCCCGTGACCGGCGTGCCGGTAGGGACCACCGAACAAAACCTCAAGAGCGCGATTGAAGGCGAGACCTACGAGTACACCCAGATGTACCCCGGGTTTGCCAAGACGGCTCGGGAAGAGGGGTTCGAGGAGATCGCAGAGTGGTTTGAGACGCTGGCCCGCGCCGAGAAGAGCCACGCCGGCCGCTTCACCCGGGGGCTCGAGCAGCTCAAGGGATAATTCCAAGGACCAGGAGCAAAGAGGCGGGGGTGAAGCACCCCCGCCTTCCTTCAGCTGCTTTCCCCGGAAATCGGGCAGGCGGGAAGGCAGCGGGACCAACCGTTCGAAAGGAGGGGGCCGGCACATCGCTGCCCCCCAAGGCAGGATGTGCAGGCCGTGGGCCAATGGAATACAATCCTCGCAACTCCCGCTACTGGGACCCGGCGGCCTTGGAGGCCGATATGCGCCAGGCCTTTGACATTTGCAACGGATGTAGGCTCTGCTTCAATCTCTGCCCCTCCTTCCCGGCCCTGTTCGAGGCGGTGGAGGCGCACGACGACGACCCTGGCCAGGTGACCGAGGCGGAAATGCAGCGGGTGGCGGACCTCTGTTACCAATGCAAGCTGTGCTTTCTCAAATGTCCTTACGTGCCTCCGCACGAATTTGACCTCGACTTTCCTCGCCTGATGCTGCGGTGGCGGGCCTCCCAGACCCGCAAGCGCGGTCTGTCCAAAGCCGATGCCTTCTTGGGCAACCCCGAGCAGGTGGGCCGAATGGGCGGCCGGCTACCGGGATTGGCCAATTGGGGCAACCGCCAGCCGTGGTTTCGGGCCATCCTGGAGCGGCAGATGGGCATCGACCGACGGCGCCGGCTTCCCCGTTTTGCCCCCCTGCGCTTCTCCGAGTGGGTGCGGCGGCAACGGATCCAGGCCGAGGTGGCGGAAGCCGATGTGGTGCTGTTTAGCACCTGTACCGTGGAGTATCACCAGTCGGGCATCGGCCAGGCTACGCTGGCCATCTTGCGCCACCATCAGCTGCAGGTGGCGGTGCCGGAGGGGCAGGTCTGTTGCGGGATGCCGGCCCTTGACGGGGGCGACGTCGAGGCCGCCACCCGGCGGGCCCAGAAGAACGTCGAGCTGCTGTGGCCCTACGTGCAGGCGGGCAAGCCGGTGGTGGCGCTGCAGCCGACCTGCGCCTACGTCCTGAAAAAGGAATATCCTCTGTTATTAGGGACTCCGGAGGCGAAGGCGGTGGCCGAGGCCACCCGCGACGTCACCGAGTTTATGGTCTCGGGGCTAAAATCGGGCATGCTGAAAAAGGAGTTTGTCTGGTCCCCCGGAGCGGTCACCTATCAACTTTCCTGCCACACCAAGGCGCAGGGGTTGGCCACGGCGGCGCGAACCCTGCTGCAGGAGATCCCGGGGACCGAGGTGTCGGTGGTTGACCACTGCGCCGGCATCGATGGCACGTGGGGATTTAAACAGGAGTTCTTTGACCTTTCCCAGAAGGTGGCGCGCCGGATGACCGAGCAGTTTGCCCGCCGCCGGGGGACGACCCCGTGTTCGGACTGCGCGCTGGCCGGGTTGCAGATCGCAGAAGGGGCAGGACAAGAGCCCCTGCATCCCGTGGAGGTGTTGGCGCAGGCGTACGGCGTTTATACGCCGGCCAGCCGGTGAGCGCCTGAAGGCGCGGGAGCAGGCCCAGGGGCCAGAGCCGATGGGTGGGAAGAAAGGAGGCGCAGGCGCGGCCGGGGCCGGCCGACCTGCAAGCAGCGATGAAACGGCTTTCACGGCAGGATATCGTCTCCAATCAAGCGTATGAGCAGGAACGGGATGCCTTTCGCCGACGCATCATCGCCTTGAAGAAGGTGCGCCGGGTGGGTATCGGGCCCAGGGTGTCGGTGGTCTTTGAAAACCGGGACACCATGCGCTTTCAAATCCAGGAGATGATGCGCATCGAGCACATCGAAGACGAGGCCGCCATCGAGGAGGAGATCGCCATCTACAACGACCTTCTTCCGGAAGGGTTGGCGATTGGCGCCACGCTCCTGATTGAGCTCACCCACGACGACGACATTCCGACCCTGTTGAAGACCTTGAGCGGGTTGGAGCACACGGTGGAACTTGACATCGCCGGTCAGCGAATCGCCGGGCAGGCGGAGGGCGGGCGGTCGACCGAGGAGACGACCAGCTCGGTGCATTACCTGACGTTTCGGTTTACCCCGGAGGCGGTTCAGCGAATGGCCGACCACAGCGAGGCGGTCGCGCTCGCCATCCACCACCCCGCCTATCGGCACCGAGCTGAGCTTCCTCGTGAGACCGTGGCGGCCTTGCTCCACGACCTGACCAACGGGTAAACTCCGGGAATGGTCGGCTGGGTTGGAAAGGAGGGGCAGACGGTATGCCAGAGGATGCGGGAGCGTGGGCTGGGGCCTTGCGCCGAGTGGGGCTTCGGGCGACCCCGCAACGCCTTGCCGTGCTGGCTGCGCTGGAGGCCTTGCCCCATCCCGACGCAGACAGCGTATGGGCGGCCGTCCAGCAGTCCCACCCATCGATGAGCCTGGCCACCGTGTACAACACCTTGGAGCGCCTCGGGGAGGCAGGGCTGATTCAAGCCTTGCGGGTGGGGGAGCGGCGGCGCTACGACCCGCGGCCCGATCCCCATTACCACTTATACTGCCGCAACTGCCACGCTCTAGTCGACATCGACCCGGAGTGGGCGCCGGAACCGGGGCCGGCCGGGGCGGGCTGGCAGGTGGAGAGGGTGGCCGTGACCTGGATCGGTCTGTGCCCGCGCTGTCGGGATCGGCAGGAGAAAGCGCCGCCATCCGGAGAAGCCGCCGGCCTACTTAGGCCAGATAGCTGAGGGCATGGGTGTACCAGCCGGTGAGCAGGGCGATTCCAAGCCCGATCAGGAGCAGCCCGGAGGCGCGTTCCGCCCACGGCAGCCACTGCCCGAACCGCTGAACCCACCGGGTCGCCGCCCCAGCGAACCAGGCGAACAACCACAAGGGAATCCCCATCCCCAGCGCATAGGCGAACAACAGCACGGCTCCGGTCATTTCCGAATGTGCCTGCGAGGCCAGGATCAAGATGCTGGCCCAGATCGGGCCGATACAGGGGGTCCAGCCGGCGGTGAAGGCAAGGCCCATCACCAGAGCCGGCCAAAAGCCTCCTCCTCCCCGCCGGTTCCACCAGGGGCGGACTTCGCGGGCCAACCCGGGCAGCTCGAGGATGCCCAAGAAGTGAAGGCCGAAGAGAATGACCAGTACCCCCCCTACTTGAGCCAGCTCCACCTGATAGCGGCGCAAGAACTCCCCGACCGCCGTGGAGGCCAGCCCCGAGGCGACCAGCAGCGAGGAGAACCCCACCACAAACCCGGTGGCCCGCAGCATCAGCTGCCCGCGGTACTGGCGGAGGTCGCCGTGGGGGGCGGCCGCGCCGGCCAGGGTGGAGAGGTACGATGGTAAGAGCGGCAGCACGCAAGGGGAGAAGAGCGAACCCAACCCTGCGGCAAAGGCCACCCAGGCGGTGAGATTCACGACCCCTTCCCCTCCACCAAGGACTGGACATACGGGGCCATCGCCTGTTGGTCAGAGAAGGCGCCCAGGTGGATGGCCGCGATCTTGCCCGAGGGCGAGATAAAAACCGTGGTGGGCACGGCCTGCACGGCGTAATCGGCGGCCACCCCACCCGAGGTGTCAAGCAGGATGGGATAGTTCAGAGGATGCGACTTGAGCCATCCCGAGACGGTGGCCGGTGTCTCCTGAATATCCACCCCGTACAGCGCGATGCGCGACCCATATTGGCGTTTGAGCGCCTCGAAGGCGGGGATCTCCTGCTTGCACCAAGGGCACCAGGTGGCCCAGAAATTGAGGATGACCGGATGACCCCGCAACGCGGAGAGGCTAACCGTCTGTCCGCTGGCGGTGGTCAAGGTGAAATTGGGGGCCGGCTGCCCTACGCTCAAAGGCGCGGCCTCGGTGCTGGCCGAAGGCAGCGCACTGGCCTTGGGGCTAGCCGGGGCGAAGACCGGTCGCAAGATCCAGACCACCGCCAGCGCGGATGCGGCGAGGATGAGGAGATTGATCCATTTCCGAGCGGACTTTGACACCCTGCCCGTCCTCCTTGAAGGCGCCCAGCTGTACTTGACGTTACCGCCATTGTACCAGGGTTCAGGCTACCGCGGAAAGGGAGGGGTTCTGTTCAGGCGGGGGCTCGACTGGAGGCGGAGGGGGTGGAGGCTGGTTCAGGTGGGGTTGCCCACATGGTGAGCGACCCGGAGCCCAAGGCGACCAGAGCGAGCAGGAGCGCGGCCCGATAACTGCCGGTGGCGTCGAAGAGCAGGCCGCCTAGGACCGGACCCGCCGAGGCGCCGAGGGAGACCAGGAAATTCAGCAACAGACTGATCGAGGCATAGGCCCGGCGGCCGAAGTGAGCCGCCAAAACCGCCGCCGGCATCGGGGCCAAAGCCCCCGAGCTCGACCCGTAGAGCAGGCTGTAGGCGACCAACACCCCCGGGCGATGGGGAACCAGGAGGAAGGCGACGCTGGCTGCCTGTACCCCCAGCGTTACCGCGTAGAGCACCTGGGCCGACCAGCGGCGGGCCAAGGCGCCTAAGGCCATCCTCCCGCCGACGCTGGCCAGTCCGACCGCTCCCATCACCCCCGCTCCCACCGCGGCTGGAAACCCCTCGAGGCTCAAGTAGGCGACCAGGTGGGCGAGAAGCAGGTTGCTGGCCAATCGAGCCAACGCGGTGGCGATGCCGACCGTCCAAAACGGGCGCATGGCGACGGCGTGGCGCATCTCCACCCCCTCCAAACCGGCACCCGCGGCCTTTCGGTCGGCCCCGGGGTCGGGAACCAGCGGGGTCTCATCCGGGGAAAGCCCCAGGTCCTCCGGCCGGCGGCGCAGCAGGGCGGCGTGCAACGGGAAGGCGATGAGCAGCTGGACTAAGGCGAGCAGCGCGAGGGCCCTGGGCCAGCCGTAGCGGGTGATCAAAGCGGCGCTCACGGGCACGAAGATGGGCGCGGCCAACCCGCCGAGGAAGGTCACCAGCGACAGCGCTTGCGGGCGTCGCCGGCGAAACCAGATCGCGATGACGCTCAGCGACACCGGATAGTAGGTCAGGGCCATCGCCAACCCCATCCCCAGGCCCCAGACGAGGTACAACTCGGACAAGCGGTGGACCCGGCCTAGCCCCCACAACGAGGCGGCGGCGATCAGCGAGCCGACGGCCATCGGCCATCGAGCGCCTATCCGGTCGACTAGGCGCCCAATCGGGATTCCGGCGGCGCCGGCCACCAGGATCCCGAGCGAATAGACTCCGGAGAGGTCGGCTCGGGACCATCCAAATGCTTGGACCCAGGGCACCAGGAGCAGGCCGAAGAGGTACTGCGAAGTCCCGTAGCTGATGATGGTGGTTATCCCCAGGGCCATCGCCAGGTACCAGCCGTAGTAGATTCCAGGAACAAACCCCACCGCGGCCTCTATCCTTTCCGAAGCGGATGCGCCGCTCACACCGGCGCCGGGGCGGTCCAGCGGCTTTGCTTCTTGCACCAGCGGCACGTCCCCGGCGAAGGCGCAGCGCCAAATATAACCGACGCCTCCGCATTGCGGTGGCGGGTGGGGAGAAGGTTAGGTCCAGTCGCCAGGGAAGACCAACGGGCCGGAGAGCGGCGCGGCCGAGACCGAGCCCCGGCGCTTCAGGCCCGCTCGCATAGCCAGGGATGGCGACTGCTGGGGCCGGATCCGCTTATGCCGCAGCGGCCTCACCCCGCCGAGTCTCCTGCGTTTTCCAGTTGGCGGGATTATACCACGAATGGGCCGTGCGCCGCCGTGATCCCGGGTTGGCTGGGGGCTCGGCCTGATCGGTCGGGCATCTTCGCGGGGATAAAAGGAAACCCGATGCCGGCAAGTTTGTTGTGATGCATAATAGATAATAGTCTGGCAAGAAAGCGAGGAGACGCCATGATCGTGCGGTCGGTCCAAGACGAATGGTGGTGCATTACCCAAATCGACCACGCTCGGTTGGCAGGGCTCTTGGTGGCCGCCTGGCGGTGGGAGCAGGCACCTCCCTCTCCGTCTACCATGCGGGCGGTGACCTTTCACGACGTCGGCTGGTATGACGACGATGCCCGTCCGGAGTGGAATCCGGCCAGCGGTGGCCCGTACGGGTTCAGCGAGCTGCCCTTTCATCCGCGGCGGCTTCAGGCGCACCGCCGAGCGATCGACTGGATGACCGGCCTGGACCCCTATGCCGGCTACCTCCTCAGTCGACACCGCACCGGGTTGCGGCGAGGGCGCTACGGGGCCACTCCCAGCCACCAACGGGCGGGGCGCGCGATTACCGCGGAAGAGGAGGCCTTTTTGGAGGCCGAGGAGCGTCGCCAGGCCGACCTGGTGCGAACCTGGGGATGGGAGCCGCGGAGGCTAGAGGCCGACTACCGCCTGTTGCAAGTGGCAGACCTCTGGTCGATGTACCTTTGCCTGGGGGCGCCCCAGCCGACTCAAGTGGTGACGGCGGGGCCGGTGGGGGAGTGGGAGACCTTTGCCTTGCGGTTGGAGCCGGGACCCCACGGAGAGGTGGCGGTCTCCCCGTGGCCGTTCGAACGACCGCGGTTGACCGTTCCGATTTGGACCCGGCGGCTGCCCAAAGCGGAGGTCCGCTCCGCCGAGACGCTGGAGGCGTGTTTCTACGCGGCCGTTCCCGAGGTGGTGGAGATGCCGCTGCGACCGGCCTAACCAGACGCCGCCGGCTCAGGCCAGAGCCCCCCGCCCCAAGGGCCGCAGGGCCGCTTGGGACGGAAGGTTGGACGCAGCGGAATTGGGCCGCCTGAGGTCTACAACATGGTCAGCCCGCCTGAGACCGACAGCACCTGTCCGGTGATGTGGGAGGACCGCGGGCTGGCCAGAAAGGC